>LJTQ01000056.1 GCA_001303445.1 Betaproteobacteria bacterium SG8_39
CTTCCGGCTCGTCGAGCTCGGCTGCCTCGATCTTCTGGAACTGCTGGCTGATCTTGCCGCCGGTGACCTGGATCTTCTCGACGTCCTCGTGCGCCTGGCGCACGTGGCGCGCGAGGTCGCGCAGGCGCTCGTCGAAGCGCCCGAACTCGACCGCGAGGCGCGCGAGCGCCTCCTTGATGACGTGGATCTGCTTGCGCGTCTCGACATCCTTGAGCACCGCGCGCGCGGTGTTGAGCACCGCCATCAGGGTGGTCGGCGAGACGATCCACACGCGCTTCTGGTTGGCGTAGTCGACCACCTCGGCGTGGTAGGCGTGGATCTCGGCGAACACCGCCTCGGCCGGCACGAACATTACCGCGCCGTCCGAGGTCTCGTTCGGCACGATGTACTTGGTCGAGATGTCGTCGATGTGCTTGCGCACGTCGGCGCGGAACTGGCGCTGCGCAAGGGACCGGTCGACGTCGTTGACGTCGGGCTCGAACATGCGGTGGTAGTTGGTGAGCGGGAACTTGGAATCGACGCACACCAGGCCGGTCGGATCGGGCAGGCGCAGCACGCAGTCGACGCGCGCGCCGGTGGACAGCGTGTACTGCAGCGCGAACGCCGCGGGCGGCAGGACGTTGCGCACCAGCGCCTCGAGCTGCACCTCGCCGAAGGCGCCGCGCGACTGCTTGTTGCCGAGCAGCTCCTGCAGACTCACCACGCTGCCGGTGAGGGTGTCGATCTTCTTCTGCGCCTCGTCGATCGTCGCCAGGCGCTGCATCACGTTGACGAAGGTCTCGTTGGTCTTCTTGAAGCCTTCATCGAGGCGCTCGTTCACCCGCGTCGAGATCTGGTCGAGCCGCCCGTCGATCCTGGCGTTCAGCTTCTCGCCGGTCTCGCTCAGGTTCGCGCCGATCGAGAGCTGCAGCGCGTGCAGCGTCTCGCGCGTCTGGCGCAGCTCGTCGGCGACCGCAGTGCGCAGCCTGTCGGTCGACTCGGCGAGGCTCGAGTTGAGCCGGTCGGTCTGGCCGGCGAGCCCACCGTGCAGGTCAGAGAGCATCGCGCGGTGCTTCTCCTCGAGCGATTTTTCCAGCACATCGCCCGCGCGCGCGCCGCGCAGCAGCTGCCAGAGCACGACGCCGACCGCCACCAGGGTGACGAGGGCAACGATCAGCGCCAGCTCAGCCATGGCGCATTCTACGTCTCCTCACGCAGGGCGAGCGCCGGCGAAGCACGCAGCACCTTGCGCGACGAAAGCCAGGCGTTGAGCGACAGCAGCAGCACGCCCGCGAGGGGGCCGACGACGATCAGCATGACGCTCGGCGGCAGATCGAGCTCGAAGACGCGGCGCGCCAGCAGCTGGCCGAGCACCGCGGCACCCGTGGTGGCCAGCGCGCCCGCAAGCACCCCCATGGCGAGGAACTCGACGCGCTGACTGCCGGTGACATGGCGGCGCGAGGCGCCCACCACGCGCATCAGCGCGGCCTCGCGCCGGCGTTCATCCTCGGTGGCGACGAGCGCGGAATACAGCACCAGCACGCCCGCGCCGAGCGCGAACAGGAAGACGAACTGCACGGCCGTGATCAGTTGGTCGATCACCGCCTGCGCCTGTCGCACCGCGGCGCCGACGTCGACCACGGTGAGGTTGGGAAAGCGCGCGGCGAGCGCGTTCATCGCCTGCTCGTGCCCGTCGGGGAGGCGAAACGCGGTGATGAAGCTCGCGGCATAGTCCTCGAGGAGCCGGGGCGGCGCCATGACGAAGAAGTTCACCTTCATCGAATCCCAGCGCAGCCGGCGCAGCGAGGTCACGCGCGCGGTGAAGGCATCGCTGCCCACAGTAAAGGTGAGCGTGTCGCCGAGCTTCCAGCCGAGCGTCTTGGCGATGCCCTCCTCGACCGACAGCTCCTGCGCATCGCCCGTATCCCGCGTCCACCAGCGGCCCGCGGCCAGGCGGTTGTGCGACGGCAGCGTGTCGGCGTAGGACAGATTGAACGCGCGCTCGACCAGGCGCTTGGCGCGCTCGCCCTCGTAGGCCTCGCTCTTCACGGCCGCACCGTTCACCGCGGTCAGCCGCCCCCGCACCATCGGGTAGAGGTCGGGCACCGTAATATCCCGCTCGGAAAAAAAGGCCTTCACCGCCGCGAGCTGGTCGCGCTGGATGCCGAGCACGAAGCGGTTCGGCGCATCGGGCGGCGCGGCGCGCCGCCAGGCGTCGACCAGGTCGTTGCGCGTGAAAGACAGCAGCAGCACTGCGGTCAGGCCAAGCGCCAGGCTGGCGACCTGGATCGCATTGCTGCGCGCGTGGCGGCGCAGATTGGCCAGACCATAACGCAACGCCGGACTGCGCGCGCCGATGCGGCGCGCGACGCTGCCGCTCGAAAGCAAGGCCAGCGCCGCCCAGGCGACCAGCGCGTAGAGCACGACCGCCCCGGCGAAGCCGCCCACGATCGTCAGACCGAGCTGCACGTCGCCGGCCTGCCAGACGAGCAGCCCCGCCAGCAGGCCGAGACCGATGGCGTAGGTCGCCGCCGCGCTCGCCTTCGGCGTCCCCGCCTCGCGCCGCATCACGCGCAGCGCCGGCACGTTCTTCAGCTGCACCAGCGGCGGCAGCGCGAAGCCGAGCAGCAGCACCAGCCCGACGAGGAAACCGCGCAGCGCGGGCAGCAGCGTCGGCGGCGGCAGCTCCGCACGCAGCAGGTCGGCGAGCGTTCCCGCGATCACGCCCTGCGCAGCGAAGCCGAGCGCGCTGCCCAGCGCGCAGGCCGCGAGCCCGAGGATCGAGAACTCGGCAGCGAACAGCGCGAGCAGCCGCCCCTGCGGCGTGCCGAGGCAGCGCATCACCGCGACGCCGTCGAGATGCCGCTCGACGAAGCGGCGCGTGCCGAGCGCGACCGCGACGCCGGCCAATACCGCGGCGAGCAGCGCGGTGAGGCCGAGGAAGCGCTGCGCGCGGTCGAGCGATGCGCGCACGTTCGGGCGGCCGTTCTCCAGCGTGTCGATGCGCTGCCCGCGCGCGAGGCGCTTCGCCGCCCAGGCCTCGAAGCCGGCGAGCGCGTCGCGCCCGCCCGCGGCGTACAGGTAATAGCGCACCCGGCTGCCGGGCTGCACCAGGCCGGTTGCGGCAACGTCGTCCAGATGCATCATCAGCCGTGGCGCGATGTTGAAGAAGTTCGCGCTGCGCTCGGGCTCGAGCGTGAGCACCGCGGCGACGGTGAACTCGCCGCGCCCGAGGCGCAGCCGCGTCCCGACGGGCGCGCCGAGCGCCGAGACCAGGCGCTCCTCGATCCATACCGTGCCGCGCGCCGGGCCCTCGGCCGCCGGCGCATCCGGCGCACCGAGCGCCGGCGCCGTGCGCAGTCGCCCGCGCAGCGGATAGGCCGCGCTCACCGCCTTGACGCCGGCGAGCTGGCTGCGCGGGGCCTCGTCCTTCGTCTGCGGCGCAGCGCTGCTACGCACCATGCTGATGAAATTCCAGGCCTCCGCTTCGCGCAGCCCGCGCTCGGCGATTGCGGCGCGCATCGCCGGATCCCAGCTGTGATCGGAAACCATCACCAGATCCGCGCCGAGCAGCTGATGCGCGTCGCGCACCAGCGCCTGGCTGACGCGATCGGCGAAGAAGGCGACGCTCGTCACGCTCGCCACGGCGACCACCAGCGCCGCCGCCAGAACCCGCAGCTCGCCGGCGCGCCAGTCGCGCGCCAGCATGCGACCGGCGAGCTTCAGGGTGGCGAGGATGCCCGGATTTCGGTCCATGGCGCCGCCTACACCCCGCTAGACCACGATGCGGCCGGCGGCGAGGCGCACGACACGGGCGCAGCGCTGCGCGAGCGTCTCGTCGTGCGTGACCATCACCAGCGTGGTACCGGCCTCACGGTTCATGTCGAAGATCAGCTTGATGACGCCGGCACCCGATTCCGCGTCCAGGCTGCCGGTCGGCTCGTCGGCGAGCAGCAGCTTGGGCTGCACGACGAAGGCGCGCGCCAGCGCCACGCGCTGCTGCTCGCCGCCCGAAAGGTGCTTGGGGTAGTGCTGCAGGCGCTCGCCGAGGCCGACACGCTCGAGCACCGCGCGCGCCGCAGCTTCCGCGCCGGACACCGCCGCGATCTCGAGCGGCAGCATCACGTTTTCCAGTGCGGTGAGTGCGGGCAGCAGCTGAAAGGACTGGAACACGAAGCCGACCGCGCGCCCGCGCAGCGCGGCGCGCGCATCCTCGTCGAGCGCGCCGAGCTCGGCGCCATCGAGATGCACCGTTCCGGTGCTCGGCTGATCGAGACCGGCGAGGATCGCGAGCAGTGTCGACTTGCCCGAGCCCGAGGCGCCGACCACCGCCACCGCCTCGCCCTGCGTGACCGCGAGATCGATGTCGCGCAAAATGACGAGGTCGCGATCACCGCTCTTCACCGTCTTTCCAATGCCGCGTGCCTCCAGCACCGTTTTCGTTTCGATCATCGTCTGGCTAGCGTCCATATTCCTGCTCGCTGCGACCAGCGCCGCATCGGCGGCGCCGAGCATAGTCGTGTACGGGGACAGTCTCTCGTCTGCCTATGGGATCGCGCAGCAGCGCGGCTGGGTCGCGCTGCTCGAGGCGCGGCTGAAGCGCGAGCGAAAAGATTATAACGTCGTCAATGCCAGCATCTCGGGCGAGACCACCCGGGGTGGACTCGCGCGCATGCCAAAAGTTCTCGCGCAGCTCAAACCCGCGGTCGTCATTCTGCAGCTCGGCGCGAACGACGGCCTGCGCGGACTGCCGGTGGCCGAGATGAAGCGCAACCTCGCGGCGATGATCGAGCAGTCGCAGCGCGCGGGCGCCAAGGTGCTGCTGGTCGGCATGAAACTGCCGCCGAACTGGGGGCCCGAGTACACCGAGGCCTTCGAGGGCGCCTACCCGGCGCTCGCCGCGGCGCACGACACCGCGCTGCTGAGATTCCTCTTCGACGGGCTGGAGGACGGCCCGCTGCACTTCCAGCCCGATCGCCTGCACCCGAACGAGGCGGCGCAGCCGCTCATTCTCGACAGCGTCTGGTCGAAGCTCGCGCCACTGCTTTGAGCCACCGCAGCGCAGCGTAAAATCGAGCCGATGCGTTCCAGCGCCCGCACCTCGGTGGCGATGTCCGCCCCGGTCCTGTCGAGTTTCGACGCGATCATCGACGTGCGCTCGCCGTCGGAGTTCGCCGAAGACCATCTGCCCGGCGCGCTCAATCTGCCGGTGCTGGACGACACCGAGCGCGCGCACATCGGCACGCTCTACAAGCAGGTTTCCCCGTTCGAGGCCAAGCGCGTGGGCGCGGCGCTCGTCGCGCGCAATATCGCGCGCCACGTCGAGGGGCCGCTCGCCGGCATGACGCGCGGCTGGTGCCCCCTGATCTACTGCTGGCGCGGCGGCAAGCGCTCGGGCGCCCTGGCGCACGTGCTGCGCGAGATCGGCTGGGAGGCGAAAACGCTCGAGGGGGGCTACAAGGCGTATCGCCGGCACGTGGTCGAGTCGCTCGAACGGCTGCCGCGCAGGTTTCTGTTCCGCGTGGTGCACGGCGTCACCGGCAGCGGCAAGAGCCGCCTGCTCGCAGCGCTTGCCGAGGCGGGCGCACAGGTGCTCGACCTCGAAGGCCTCGCCGAGCACCGCGGCTCGGTGCTCGGCGCGCTGCCGGGCCGCGCGCAACCCTCGCAAAAGCTGTTCGAGAGCCGGCTGCTTGCCGCGCTCGGCGCACTTGATCCCGCGCGGCCGGTGTTCGTCGAGGGCGAGAGCCGGCGCATCGGCCAGGTGCAGCTGCCCGGCGCGCTGATCGAGACGATGCGCGCCGCGGCCTGTCTGCGGCTGGTCGCAGGGCTCGAGACCCGCGTCGCGCTGCTGCTCGAGGAGTACCGGCATTTCTTCGCCGAGCGCAGCGCGCTCGAGGCACAGCTCGACTGCCTGGTCGACCTGCACTCGCGCGCCACGGTAGAGGAATGGAAGGCGCTTGCCGCGCAGGGCGACTGGGGCATGCTGGTCCAGCGCCTGCTCGCGGAGCACTACGATCCCGCCTACCGGCGCTCGGCAACGCGCAACTTTCCACGCCTCGCCGAGGCCGAGACCGTCGCGCTGAGCGATGCGAATACAGAGGATTTCGCGCGCATTGCGCGCCGCCTCGCCAGCGGCGGCGCGCCCGAGCGCGACGCGCACGGCGCCGTCGCGCTGGGCGCATGAGCGCGCGGGGCTGATCCCGCTGCTGCGCGGCTACGAGGCGGCAGCGCCGGGGCGCAGGCCGGTCGCCGTGCGCGCTCAGGCGATGCCGGCGAGCACCTTGACGTGCTGCGTCACGCAGCGGCCGAGCGCCTCGAGGGCGTAGCCGCCCTCGAGCGAGGACACGATGCGGCCGTTGGCATGCTGGGCAGCGACCTCGACCAGGCGCTGCGTCACCCAGCCGTAGTCGGCGTCCTGCAGTCGGAGCATCGCCATGTCGTCCTCGACATGCGCGTCGAACCCGGCCGAGATCACGATCAGCTCGGGCCGGAACGCATCGAGCGCAGGCAGCCAGACGGTTTCCACCGCCTGGCGAAAGGCTTCGCCGCTGGCGCCAGCCGCGAGCGGCACGTTCTTCATGTTGGTCGCCGGATCCTGGGTGCCGCTGTAGGGATAGAACGGATGCTGGAAGGTCGACACCATCAGCACGTTGGGATCATTTTCGAGGATGTCCTCGGTGCCGTTGCCGTGGTGCACGTCAAAGTCGACCAAGGCGACGCGCGTCACGCCGTGCGCCGCCACCGCGTGACGCGCCGCCACCGCAACGTTGTTGAAGATGCAGAAACCCATCGGCCGCGCGCGGCAGGCATGGTGCCCGGGCGGGCGCACGCTGCAGAACGCGGTGTCGGCCTTGCCCGTCATCACCAGGTCGGTGGCCAGCACCGCAGCACCGGCGGCACGCAGCGCCGCGTGCAGGCTGTAGGGGTTCATCGCCGTGTCCGGATCGAGGTGCACGGTGCCCTCGGTCGGCGCGAATTCGCGGATCGCCCGCACGTACTCGATCGGATGCGCAAGCGCGAGCTGTTCGTCGGTGGCGAGTGGCGCCTCGTAGGGTGCAAGAAATTGTGAGACGCCCGAGGCGATCAGCCGGTCGTTAATCGCCGAGAGCCGCTCCGGGCATTCCGGGTGGTGCGCCCCCATCTCGTGCCGGAGGCAGTCGCTGTGTGAAATGAACGCCGTTGCCATGCTGCGAACGATCATAACGCAACACAGGTCACGCTTTGCGCGCCAAGGGACGAGTACAATCGCTCGATGCTATTGAAACCCCAGCTGCGCTCACGCCCTGCCACGCCTTCGCTGGTGGCGCGCGCGATCGACGCGATCGGCGGCATCGTGCTCGGCAAGGACACCCAGGTGCGGCTCGCGCTCGCCTGCCTGCTCGCGCGCGGGCACCTGCTGATCGAGGACCTGCCCGGCGTCGGCAAGACCATGCTCGCGCACGCGCTGGCACGCGCGATCGGCCTCGCCTTCCAGCGCATCCAGTTCACCAGCGACATGCTGCCCGCCGACATCGTCGGCGTCGCGGTCTATGACCGGGATGTCGGCGGCTTCAAGTTCCACCCTGGCCCGATCTTCGCCCAGGTGATCCTCGCCGACGAGGTGAACCGCGCGACGCCGAAAACGCAGTCGGCGCTGCTCGAGGCCATGGAAGAGCATCAGGTCACGACCGAAGGCGAGACGCGCCCGCTGCCCGAGCCGTTCTTCGTCATCGCAACGCAGAACCCGCTCGAGCAGGTGGGCACCTTCCCCTTGCCCGAGTCGCAGCTCGACCGCTTTCTGATGCGCCTCGAGCTCGGCTACCCGGACCGCGAGGCGGAGCGCGCGCTGCTCGGCGGCGCCGACCGGCGCGACATGCTCGCAACGCTGGAGCCGGTGATGACCCCGGCCGAACTCGTCGAGCTGCAAGGCGAGGTGAAGGCGGTGCACGTCGCGCCGGCATTGCTCGACTACGTGCAGGCGCTGGTCGAGCACACGCGGCGCACGCCGGATTACGTCGCCGGCCTTTCGCCTCGCGCCTCGCTGGCGCTGGTGCACGCCGCGCGAGCCTGGGCCTATATCGAGGGCCGCGACAAGGTGATTCCCGAGGACGTGCAGGCGATCCTGCCCGGCGTGGCGACGCACCGCCTGCGCCCGGCGCATGACAGCCAGCGCCGCGTCGACGTCGGCGCGCAGCTCGTCGCCGCGGTTCCCATTCCCTGACGCTTCGCGTTTAGATTCAGAGAATCAGGCCAACCGTCGCCGCCGTCAGGCAGGTGGCGAGCAGCCCGGCAACGATCGACTTCATGCCGAGCGCGACGATTTCGCCGCGCCGTTCCGGGCACATCGTCGCCAGCCCACCGATCATGATGCCGAGGCTGCCGAAGTTGGCGAAGCCGCACAGCGCGTAGGTCAGCAGCAGCCGGCTGCGTTCGGACAGCGCTTCGCTCTGGCTGAGCTGGATGTAGGCCACCAGCTCGTTCAGCACCGTCTTCACTCCGAGCAGCGCGCCGGCGGCCTGTGCCTCGGCCCAGGGAATGCCGCACAGCCAGGCCAGCGGTGCAAGCAGCCAGCCGAGCATGCGCTCGAGCGTGAGCGGCATGCCGCCCACCGCAGGCAGCAGCCCAAGGAGCAGATTGGCGAGCGTCACCAGGGCGACGAACACCACCAGCATGGCGACGATGTTGATCAGCAGCTGCGCGCCATCGAGCGTGCCGCGCGTCACCGCGTCGACGCTGCTCGTCGCCTCGCTCTGCAGCGCGAGGCGCCCGCCGGTGGGCGGACCTTCGGACGGCACCATGACCGCGGCCACCGCGATCGCCGCCGGCGCCGAAAGGATCGAGGCAATGAGCAGATGCGCCACCGCGCCGGGCACCTGCGCGCCCAGAATGCTGGCGTAGAGAAACAGCACCGTGCCGGCGATCGTCGCCATGCCGAGCGCCATCAGCGCGAACAGCTCGCCACGGGTAATGCGCGCCAGCCAGGGACGCACCAGCAGCGGCGCCTCGACCATGCCGATGAAGATGTTGGCTGCAGCGGACAGCCCCAGCACGCCGCCGACGCCGAGCGTGCGCTCGAGCAGCCAGGAGACCGCCCGCACCACGGCGGGCAGGATGCGCCAGTAGAAAAGCAGCGCCGAGAGCGCGCTCATCACCAGCACGATCGGCAGCGCCTGGAACGCGAGAATGAAGCTCGCGCCGGCGTGCGACTCGGCAAAGGGCACCGCGCCGCCGCCGAGGTAGCCGAAGACGAACGCCGTGCCCGCGCGCGTCGCGGTCTGCAAGGCGAGCAGCAGGTCGTTGAGCGCCAGAAAAGCGTCCTTGACGCCCGGCAGCTTGAGCAGCAGCAGCGCGAGCACGAGCTGCAGCGCAAGCGCGGAGAGCACCAGGTGCCAGGCGACGCGGCCGCGCGCCTCGCTCGCCAGCCAGGCCAGACCCATCAGCCCGGCGAGGCCCGCGAGCGCATGCGCGGCCTCGCCCATCTCAGGCCGGGAGCACCGAGGCGATCGTGCGCTGGATGCCCTGCGCCGCCGCGCGCGGATCGGCGGCATCGCGGATCGGCCGGCCGACGACGATGTAGTCCGCACCGTTGGCGAAGGCCTGCGCCACGTCGACCGTGCGCTTCTGGTCGTCCGCCGGCCGGTTCTCGACGGGCCGGATCCCGGGCGTGACCAGCAGCAGCCGATCGCCGAATGCAGCCTTCAGCTTCGGCGCCTCGAGGCCCGAGCTGATGACGCCGTCGCAGCCCGCTTCCAGCGCGCCGCGTGCGCGCGACAGCACGAGTTGCTCGACACTCGCGCCGGGCCCCATCTCGGCCAGGTCACGCGCGTCGAAGCTGGTCAGCACGGTCACCGCGAGGATGCCGAGCGCGCCCTTCTCGCGCACTGCGGCGTCCATCACCGAGCGGTGGCCATGCACTGTGAGGAAGGTCGCGCCGCTGCCGCGCAGGTTGGCCACCGCGCGGCGCACCGTCTCGGGAATGTCGTAGAGCTTGAGGTCGGCGAACACCTTGCAGCCGCGCGCGGCGAGCCACTCAATCAGCTCGAAGTAACCGCCCGCGCTGAACAGCTCGAGTCCGACCTTGTAGAAGCGCACCGCGTCGCCCAGTCGCTCGACGAGCGCACGCGCATCGGCGGCGGTGGGCACGTCGAGCGCGACGATCAGGCGCTCGTTGCGCGCCGGGCCACCACTCATCGCGCCACCCCGCGCTCGGTGACTTCCTTGAGGTTCATCGACAGGTCGCTTTCCACGTGCTTCCAGTGTTCGGCCAGTGGCTGCGCCTCGCCCGAGAGCGCCTCGGGCTGCAGCACGAAGGCGCGATACACGTCGGCGACGCGGATCGAGTCGGCTTCGCGCGAGAGCAACCAGGCATCCCGTTCGGTGTTCACCGCCCAGCCGAGCGTGGCACAGCGCTCGAGCACCTGCTCGCAGCGGTGCGGCATGCGCCGGATGCGCCGCGCGAGGCGCGTCATCGGCACCACTTCTCCGCTCGCCTGCGCGCGCGCGAGCTCGCCGAGCACCGCGAGTGCATCCTCCAGGTCGCGCCCCGGCGGACGCTTGCGATCGCTCTCGTCGACGCCGAACGCAGGCAGCATCGCCGTAATCGTCGCGCCGACCAGCACGACCAGCCAGGACAGGTAGACCCACAGCAGGAAGATCGGCAGCGTCGCAAAGGCCCCGTAGATCAGCGCGTAGGTCGGGAACTTCTGCAGGTAGAGCGCGAAGCCGCGCTTGGTCGCCTCGAAGGCAATGCCGGCGCAGAAGGCACCGACCAGCGCGTGCCACAGCACGATGCGCCGGTTCGGCACCACCAGGTAGATCAGCGTCAGCGCCGCCCAGGTGAACAGGAACGGCACCCCGCGCAGCACGTCCTGGGCGAGCGTTCCCATGCGCATCCAGCCGAGCGAGGCGCCGACCACGAAGGTGGTGAGCGACAGGCTCATGCCGATCAGCACGGGGCCCAGCGTGAGCACGCCCCAGTACATGAGCAGCTTTTGCCCGAGCGGGCGCGGGCGCTGCACGCGGAATACCCGGTTCATGCTTTCGTCGATGGTCAGCATCAGCATGATCGCGGTGATCGTCAGGAAAGCGAGGCCGATTGCGGTGAGCTGGCCCGCCTTGGAGGTGAACTCGTTGATCTGCGCGGCAATCGCCTTCACGCCGGTCGCCTCGGGCAGGAAGTTCTCCAGCACGTAGGACTCGAGCGCCGCGCTGCCCTCGCGGAACACCGGAAACGCCGTCGCCAGCGACAGCGCAACGGTAATCAGCGGCACCAGCGAGAGCAGCGTGGTGAAGGTCAGGCTGCCTGCGGTCTGCACGCCGCGGTCCTCGAAGAAGCGGTGCACGAGCGCGCCGAGAAAGTGCCACAGCCGCCGCCCGAATGCGGTGGCTGCCGAGGGGGCTGCGGTCTGCGGTGAGGGTTCGGTCATGGTCGTCGTCTATGATACCGGCCAATGACCGAGCTTCTCGTTCTGTATTACAGCGCCGGTGGTTCGGTGCGCCGCATGGCCGAGCTGATCGCCGACGGCATCGAGCGCGTGCCGGGTGCCGCCGCGCGCCTGCGCACCGTGCCGCGCGTCGCGCCCGTTGCGGAGGTCGAGCAGCGCGCGCCTGAGCCGGCGGTGCCGACCGCCGGCGCTCCGTACGCCGAGCTCGCCGACCTCGAAGCCTGCGCCGGTCTCGCGCTCGGCAGCCCGGCGCGCTTCGGCAACATGGCCGCGCCGCTCAAGCAGTTTCTCGACGCCAGCACGCTGCTGTGGAATTCCGGCGCGCTCGCCGGCAAGCCAGCCAGCGTGTTCACCTCGAGCGCGAGCCTGCACGGCGGCCAGGAGACCACGCTCCTGTCGATGATGCTGCCGCTGCTGCACCACGGCATGCTGATCGTCGGCCTGCCCTACACGCTGCCCGAGCTGAACGCGACGCGCAGCGGCGGCACGCCCTACGGCGCGAGCCACTTTGCCGGTATCGCGGACGACCTGCCGGTGAGCGACACCGAGCGCAAGCTGTGCATCGAGCAGGGCCGGCGGCTGGCGGAGGTCGCCGTCAGGCTCTCTAGATAGCCGCGGAGGCGACTTCGCCGTCGATGCCGAAGGCGATGCGCAGGTACTCGATCGCTGCCGTGCCGTCGAAGGCCGCGCAGCTGTAGAGCAGCACAGAGACAAAGCGCGCGCTCGCCCAGTAGTACAGCGAGATGCCCGAATCGGCGAGCGGCAGGAAGGCGTCGAAGCCCTGGTTGTCGGCGCGCGCCGCGTCCCCGGGCGAAAAGATCACCGGCGCGGCGTAGGCACGCAGCCCGAGATGGGCGGCCAGGCCGCCGAGGGTCGCCTCGATCATCTGCCGGTCGACCGCGGCGGTGGTGTAGCCTTCGACCAGCAATCGTTGACGGAATAGTTGTGGCGCAAGATTCTTCACGGCAGGCACAGCATAGCGCTGCGCGGCTCGACACGCTCAATACGATACGGGTCTTCGCCTCGGTCAGCCTGTTCGGCCTGCTCGTGCTGTGCGTGGCCTGGGAGCTGTGGCTTGCGCCGATTCGCCCCGGCGGCTCGCTGCTTGCCTACAAGGCGCTGCCGCTCGCCGCGCCGCTCTACGGCATCGTGCGTGGCTGGCGTTACACCTACCAGTGGTCGAGCATGCTGGTGCTGTTCTACTTCGTCGAAGGCGTGATGCGGGGCTGGAGTGAGCGCGGCCTGTCGCAGCAGCTCGCGCTTGCCGAGATCGTGCTGAGCGTCGTGTTCTTCGCCTGCGCGGTGGCGTACGCGCGGCTGAGCCGCCCCGCGGCACCCTGACGTCCGGCTCGACCGCCGCTGACCGCACGCCGAGGATCGCGATCGCAACCCGGCGAGGCACGGTCAGTTCTTGTAGCCGTCGGCACGGCCCGCCGGATAGGCCTTTTCCCAGTTGCGGCCGTCGGTCTGGCCGATCGTCATCTCCTCGACCGTGCCTTCGTCCAGGCAGCGCGCATTGACGCTGATGCCGTCGGGATGCGAGCGCGGCACGTAGAACGACTTGATGCCGCAGACCGCGCAGAACAGGTGCTTTGCCTTGCCGGTGTTGAAGGTATAGGCCGTCAGCAGCGCTTCTCCCGACAACAGCGTAAAGCGTTCCTTCGGCACGACCAGGTGCAGGTAGCCGGTCTTGCTGCAGATCGAGCAGTTGCACTGGTTGACGCGGATGCGCGCCGGCGCGAGCACCTCGAAGCGCACGCGCCCGCAATGACAGCCGCCGCTGTGCTTGATCAGATCCATTGCGGACTCGCCAGCACCACCGAGGTCTCGACTTGCCGCTCGGGGATGTTCCAGAAGCGGCGCAGCACGCCCTCCGTTGCCTCGCGCGACAGCAGACGAAAGCCGTTCTTCTCGTAGAAGCGCACCGCCCAGCGGGCGTCGGCCCAGGTGCCGATGAGCAAGGGTTTCTGCGTCGTGCGCATGAGGTGGGCGAGCAACCGCGTGCCGACGCCCTGTCGCCGCGCGTGCGTGCGCACGTAAGCATGGCGAATCAGGTCGACCTCGCCGCGCGGCTGAATGCCCATTACGCCACGCAGTTCGCCGTCAACCACCTCGCCCCAGAATTCCACTCCGTCGACGATTTCGCGCCGCAGTTCGTCGAGCGGCATGTAGGGCTCGTGCCAGCGATCGGCGGGAATCACGTCCTTGTAGGCCTGTGCCGCGTCATTGATGACCTCGCACAGCGCGGGGAGGTCCGTTTCGCCGCAGCGGCAGATCACCGCTGCCTCGCCTTGCGTCGGGTGGGCGGCTTTTTCTTCGTCGCTTTCTTCGTCGGCTCGCTTTGCACGAATGCGATCGCCATGCCGAGCCAGCGCCCGAGCGCCGCGCCGCTGGCGATGCCGGGCGGGTCGACATAGATCATGCCCTTGAGCGGCCGGCCGGTGAAATCCATCTCGCGCGCATGCGGCCGCGCCAGCGCCTCGGCGTAGCGCTCGGGGCCGACGCGCAGCATCAGCGTGTCGCCGACGATGCCCGCACACATGTGCCCGTTCACCAGAAAGCACAGCCCGCCGAACATGCTGCGCTCGGCGAGACCGGGGGCGCGGGCGAGACGCGTGCGCACCCTCACGGCGAGCGCCGCGTCGTAGGCCATCGCGACTCAGGCGCCGAGAACC
>LJTQ01000231.1 GCA_001303445.1 Betaproteobacteria bacterium SG8_39
GTACTTCGACGCGATGCAGGTGGTGCCGGGCGCGGGCGGCGAGGGCGCCAAGGACGTCGCGCATGCGCCGGTGGTCGAATCCTTCGTGCAGCGCGCCAAGGCCGGGGCGCTGAGCACGCGCGTCGCGGGCGGGGTCGGCGCAGACGAGCGCCTGCAGGTCGCCGCGCTGCTGCTGGTGACCAGCTACCGCATCGCCGGCTCGCGCTGGGCGACGCTCGATCCGCTCAAGCGCCTGCCGCGCCTGCCTTCGCCCGAGCTCGAGCCGGCGTACTACGACCTGACCGAGGCCGACCTCGACCGCGAGGTCAACGCCGGCTCGTACGTCGGTCTCGACCGGACCAGCCTGCGCAGCCTGCTGCAGGCGCTGCGCGAGACGTACTGCGGCAACATCGGCTTCGAGTTCATGTTCATCAGCGAGCGCGCGCAGCGCCTGTGGATCCAGGAGCGCATCGAGCCGCTGCGTGCCACGCCGAAGCTCTCGGCGGACCAGCAGCGGCGATTGCTGCAGAAGCTGACCGAGGCCGAGACCCTGGAGCGCTATCTGCACACCAAGTACGTCGGCCAGAAGCGCTTTTCGCTCGAGGGCGGCGAATCGCTCATCCCCGCGATCGACGAACTGATCCAGCGCGCCGGCAGCCTGGGCGTGCAGGAGATCGTGCTCGGCATGGCGCACCGGGGGCGGCTCAACGTGCTGGTCAACGTGCTCGGCAAGATGCCGCGCGACCTGTTCCTCGAGTTCGAAGGCAAGCACGCGCCCGCCGTGAGCATGGGCGACGTCAAGTACCACAACGGGTTTTCCTCGGACATCTCCACGCCGGGCGGTCCGGTGCACCTGTCGCTCGCCTTCAACCCCTCGCACCTCGAAATCGTCAATCCGGTGGTCGAGGGCTCGGTGCGTGCGCGCCAGCGCCGGCGCGACGACAAGACCGGAGACCAGGTGCTGCCGATCCTGGTGCACGGCGACGCGGCGTTCGTGGGGCAGGGCGTGGTGATGGAAACCTTCAGCTTTGCCAATACCCGTGGCTACGGCACCGGCGGCACGGTGCACCTGATCGTCAACAACCAGATCGGCTTCACCACCTCGGATCCGCGCGACACGCGCTCGACGACCTACTGCACCGATGTCGCGAAGATGGTCGACGCGCCGATCTTTCACGTCAACGGCGATGACCCGGAGGCGGTGCTGTACGTCACGCAGCTCGCACTGGACTATCGCCAGACCTTCCACAAGGACGTGGTGGTCGACATCGTCTGCTTCCGCAAGCTGGGCCACAACGAGCAGGACGAGCCGTTCGTGACCCAGCCGCTGATGTACAAGAAGATCGCGCAGCACCAGGGCACGCGCCGCCTGTATGCCGAGAAGCTCATGGCGCAGGGCGTGCTCGCGCCGGACGAGCCCGACGAGATGATCAAGCAGTTCCGCGCCGCGCTCGATACCGGTCAGCACACCAGCAACCCGGTGATCTCGAACTTCAAGAGCAAGTTCGCCGTCGATTGGGCGCCGTACACCAATACCAAATGGACCGACGCGGCCGACACGCATGTGCCGCTGTCCGAACTGCAGCGCCTCGCGGAACGGGTGACCAGCGTACCGGAGGGCTTCCAGCTTCACCCCACGGTCGCGCGCGTGGTGGAAGCGCGGCGCCAGATGGCCGAAGGCAAGCTGCCGGTTGACTGGGGGATGGGCGAGACGCTGGCTTACGCGACGCTGCTGTCGAACGGCTACGAAGTGCGCCTGTCGGGGCAGGACGCAGGGCGCGGCACCTTCGCGCACCGCCAGGCGGTGCTGCACGACCAGCAGCGCGAGCGCTGGGACCAGGGCATCTACACGCCCCTGCAGAATATCGCGCCGGACCAGGGGGCTTTTGTCGTCATCGACTCGATTCTTTCGGAAGAGGCGGTGCTCGGCTTCGAGTACGGCTTTTCCACCGCCGAGCCGACGGCGCTGGTGATCTGGGAGGCGCAGTTCGGCGACTTCGCGAATGGCGCCCAGGTGGTCATCGACCAGTTCATCTCCTCGGGCGAGTCGAAGTGGGGGCGGGTGTCGGGCCTGGTGATGCTGCTGCCGCACGGCTACGAGGGCCAGGGACCGGAGCATTCCTCGGCGCGCCTCGAGCGCTACCTGCAGCTCTGCGCAGAGCACAACATGCAGGTCTGCGTGCCCTCAACCGCGTCGCAGATCTTCCACCTGCTGCGGCGCCAGATGCTGCGCCCGTTCCGCAAGCCGCTCATCGTGATGACGCCGAAGTCACTGTTGCGGCGCAAGGAGGCCGCGGTGCCGATCAAGGATCTGGCCGACGGCTCCTTCCTGCCGGTGATCGGCGAGATCGACGGGCTCGACCCGAAAGCGGTGCGGCGCATCGTGGTCTGCTGCGGCAAGGTGTACTACGACCTGCTCGCCGCACGCCGCGAGCGGCGCCACGACGACGTCGCGATCATTCGCGTCGAGCAGCTCTATCCGTTCCCGCACAAGCAGTTCGCGGCGGAGATCAAGCGCTATCCGAACGCGGCCGAGGTCGTGTGGTGCCAGGAAGAGCCGCAGAACCAGGGTGCCTGGTACCAGACCGGCCACTACTTCGAGGCGAACATGCGGCCGCAGCAGAAGCTGTTCTACGCGGGCCGGCCGGCATCGGCCTCTCCGGCGACCGGCTATCTGGCCAAGCACAACGAAGAGCAGAAGGCGCTCGTCGAGCAAGCCTTCGGAAAGTTCAAGTGATGGCCTAGCAACGCGCATCGCAGATGCCGGTCCAGGGACCGGCGGCCCCGGCGCGTTACGCGCTGGTTTTTGCAAACCCGGGGACGGTCAAGCCGAAGCCGGGGAAAACCAAAACGGGAGTTTGGATGATTGTCGAAGTCAAGGTGCCGCAGCTGTCGGAGTCGGTTGCCGAAGCGACGCTGCTCGAATGGCACAAGCAGGCAGGCGATCCGGTCGCGCGCGACGAGAACCTGATCGAGATCGAGACCGACAAGGTCGTGATGGAGCTGCCGGCGCCCGCCGACGGCGTGCTGGTCGAGATCGTCAAGGATGCGCGCAGCGCGGTGACCTCGGGCGAGGTCATTGCACGAATCGACACCGATGCCAAGGCGGCGGCCGGGGCTCGACCGGCCGCGGCGCCGGCCCCTGCCGCAGCGCCCGCGGCGCCCCCCGCATCCGCCGGCGTTGAGGCCGCGTCACCAAGGCCGACGTGCTGGCGCATGTCGGCAAGGCCGGCAGCTACGCGGCAGCGGCGGAAGCGCCGCCCGCGGTGCCGCTCACGCCCGCAGCGGGACGCCCGGCGGCGATGCCGGCGGCACCGCCGGTGAACATCGAACGCGTGCTCGGCGAGCGCCCGGAGCAGCGCGTGCCGATGTCGCGCCTGCGTGCGCGCATCGCCGAGCGCCTGGTGCATTCGCAGTCGACCGCGGCGATCCTGACGACCTTCAACGAGGTCAACATGCAGCCGGTGATGACGCTGCGCAAGACGCACCAGGCGCAGTTCGAGAAAGAGCACGGCGTACGCCTCGGCTTCATGTCCTTCTTCGTCAAGGCCGCGGTCGCCGCGCTGAAGAAGTTCCCGGTGGTCAACGCCTCGGTCGACGGCAACGACATCGTCTACCACGGCTATTTCGACATCGGCATCGCGGTCGGCAGCCCGCGCGGCCTGGTGGTGCCGATCCTGCGTGATGCGGACCAGCTGGGCTTCGCCGCAATCGAGAAGACGATCGCCGACTTCGGCAAGCGGGCGCAGGACGGCAAGCTCGCCATCGAGGACCTCACCGGCGGCACCTTCTCGATCTCGAACGGCGGGGTGTTCGGCTCGATGCTGTCGACGCCGATCATCAACCCGCCGCAGTCGGCGATCCTCGGCGTGCATGCCACCAAGGAGCGGCCGGTGGTCGAGAACGGCGCGATCGTGATCCGGCCGATGAACTATCTGGCGCTGTCCTACGACCATCGCATCATCGACGGGCGCGAGGCGGTGCTGTTTCTCGTTGCAATCAAGGAGGCGCTCGAGGATCCTGCGCGCCTGCTGCTCGAACTCTGAGGGTTTCCATGGCACAGATCTTCGACGTCGTCGTCATCGGGGCCGGTCCGGCCGGCTACGTGGCGGCCATCCGCGCCGCCCAGCTGGGGCTGTCCACGGCCTGCATCGACCAGTGGAAAACGCCGCAGGGCCAGTACGCGCTGGGCGGGACCTGCCTGAATGTCGGCTGCATCCCGTCCAAGGCGCTGCTCGAGTCCTCCGAGAACTACGAGCGCGTGCTGCACAAGTTCAAGGTGCATGGCATCACCGCCACGGGGGTCAAGCTCGACCTGCAGCGCATGCTGGCGCGCAAGAACGCCATCGTCAGCAAGATGACCGCGGGCATCGAGGGTCTGTTCAAGAAGAACAAGATCACCTGGCTGCGCGGGCGGGGGTCGTTCGTGAGCGGCGGCACGACCTGGAAGCTGGAGGTCGCGGGCGACAAGGGCAGCGAGGCGATCGAGGCGCGCAACGTCATCATCGCGACCGGATCGAAAGCGCGCGCGTTGCCCGGCATCGAGGTCGATAACCGAGTGATCTGCGACAACGAGGGGGCGCTGGCCTTCGAGGCGGTGCCGGAGCGGCTCGGCGTGATCGGCGCGGGGGTGATCGGGCTCGAGCTCGGCAGTGTCTGGCGACGGCTCGGCGCCAAGGTCAAGATCCTGGAGGCCCTGCCGAGCTTCCTCGGTGCCTCGGACGAGTCGATCGCCAAAGAGGCCTGGAAGATCTTCACCGCCGAGCAGGGGCTCGAGATCGAGCTCGGGGTGAAGCTAGGGACGGTAAAGAAATCAAGAAAAGGTGTGTTAATTGAGTATGTTGCGGATGATAATTCAACTAAAACATTAGAAGTCGATCGGCTCATCGTCTCGGTTGGGCGGGTGCCGAACACCGACGGCCTGGGTGCCGAGGCGGTCGGCCTGCGCCTCGACGAGCGCGGCTTCATCGACGTCGACAAGAACTGCCGCGCCAGCCTGCCGCGGGTGTTTGCGGTGGGCGACGTGGTGCGCGGGCCGATGCTCGCCCACAAGGGCGAGGAGGAGGGCGTGATGGTCGCCGAGATCATTGCCGGACAGCATGGCCACGTGAACTACGACGCCATCCCCTGGGTGATGTACACCGCGCCCGAGATCGCCTGGGTCGGCAAGACCGAGCAGGAACTGCGCGCTGCCGGCGTCGCCTACCGCATGGGCCGCTTCCCGTTTGCCTACAACGGCCGCGCGCTGGGCCGCGACGAGCCCGAGGGCTTCATCAAGATGCTCGCCGACGAGAAGACCGACCGCGTGCTTGGCGTGCACGCGCTGGGCGGGCAGGCCTCCGAGCTGATCGCCGAGGCGGTGGTGGCGATGGAGTTCGGCGCCAGCTCGGAAGACATCGCGCGCATCTGCCACGCCCATCCCTCGATGTCGGAGGTGATGCGCGAGGCTGCGCTGGCGGTCGACAAGCGCAGCCTGAACGGCTGAGGCCCGACTAGCGCGGCCCCGGATTCGTCGAGGCGGGAGGCGCCGCGGGCTTCACGGCCCCGGGTTTCTGGGCGACCGGCTGATCCGCCGGCACGAAGACGAACTTCCAGTCGGCATAGGTCTTTGCGCCCTCGAACGCGGCCAGCGCCGGGGGAAAGCGCGTCGCCTTGAACGGCTTGCCCGTCGAGCGGCTGTGCACGCCCATGACACCGCCGTCGGGTGCCTTGACCAGGCCCCAGTCGTCGCTGTTGGTCACCGGATCGGGATACAGCTGCCGCAGGTAGCGCTCGACGCCTGGCTTGCGCGGATCCTGCAGCAGGTCGGCGAGCGTGCGCGGGTACTGGCGCGGACCGCCGAGGACGTAGCGCTCGATGGCCCTGCGGTACTGCTCGCCGACGTGCAGCAGCGCGGCCTCTCGCTCGCGCGCCGCCGCGGTGTGCCAGAGCTCGCCGACGAGCGCGAGGCCCACGCCCATGATGGCGACGACGATGAGAACTGTCAGGTAGGTGAACCCCGCGGCGCACCGGATGCGTCTCATGCGCCGCCTCACCAGTCGCCGTACAGGGTGCCGTCGCGGGCCTGGCCCGGCGCGCCGCTCTTCACGTCGGCGACGCCGCTCTGCTGCGGGTCCTGCGGCGGCACCCGCACCCAGGTCGCCGCGCTGTCGGTGATCGGGTCGAGCGGCACGGCACGCAGGTATTTCTCGCTGGCGAGCGTCTCGAGCGACTCGGGATACTTGCCCTTGTCGGCGTAGTACTTGCCGATCGCGTCGCGCACCTGGTAGAGGTTTTCCTTCAGCACGGCCTCTTTCGCCCGGTCTTCGCTGGCAAAGTAGCGCGGCACCGCGAGCATCAGCAGCGTCGCGATGATCGCCAGGACGACGAGCAGCTCGATGAGGGTGAACCCCGGCCGGCGCGTCACCATTCCCGGTACGGCCGGCCGTTGATGCCGATGCCTGTCGCGCGTGAGTAGACGTCGAACACGTCGTCGCCTTCCCGGGGCGCATCCGGCGGGCTGGCGTAGCTGCGCTTGGCCCAGGTGGCCGCGGCCGGCAGGCTCGCGTCGCTTTCGAACGGGTCGCGCGGGATGCGGCGCAGAAAGTAGATCTTTTGCTTGTCCGGCGTTTTCTGATCCTCGATGCCTTCGACCAGCACCTCGAGCCGTCTCGGGTAGCCCGATTCGCCGACGCGCTTCTGGATGCGGCCCTCGTCCGAAGCCTGCTTGTAATCGTCGATCGCTTCGCGGATGTCGCGCAGTGCGCGGCGCAGGTCCTGCTCCCGGGCACGCTGCACGACCAGCTCGTTGAGCGGCACGGCAACGCTGGCGAGCAGCGCGATGATCGCCACCGTGATGACCAGCTCGAGCAGGGTGAAGCCGCCGGCGCCGCGCGCCGCGGCGAGGCGCTGTCTCATCGCTGCGGCGCGTCGCCGTTGCCGGGGGTGACCACGCCGCCGAACGGGCGCATCTGCGAGCCTTGGGGTGGCGCCGGCGCGGCCGGCGCGGGTGGCGCGGGCGGCTGGACGCGCGGGGGGGCGCGCGGCGCCGCCGGTACGGCCTGGGTCACGGCTTCGGCGTCTTTCGCCGAGAACTCGACCGCGTGCGCGGCGGGCTGCGCCAGCGTGCGCAGCAGGCGCGGCGTGATCAGCAGCACGAGCTGGGTCTTGATGTTTTCGTCGCGCTGCGACGAAAACAGCCGCCCCAGCGTCGGCAGGTCGCCGAGACCGGGGACGCGGTCGGCGTTGCGGCGGTCCTCGTCGCTGA
>LJTQ01000057.1 GCA_001303445.1 Betaproteobacteria bacterium SG8_39
CCCATCTATCTAACCGAAGACATCCGCCGTATCGAAGCCGCCGCCGGCGCGGTCAGCCCGAAGCTGATGGTGCGCGCCGGCGAGGCCGCCGCAGCCTTGGCGCTGCAACTCGTGCCCGAGCAGGGCAAGGACGTGCTGGTGCTGGCCGGCCCCGGCAACAACGGCGGCGACGCCTACGAGGTCGCCGCCCGCCTGAAGGCCGCGTTCCTGCGCGTCACGGTCGTGTCGCCGGCAGATCCGGCGAAGCTGCCGCCCGATGCCGCCGACGCGCTGCGCAAATGGCAGGCGGCGGACGGCGAGACGCTGAGTGCGGTGCCCGAGGGCCCGCGCTGGTCACTGGTGGTCGACGGGCTGTTCGGCGTCGGCCTCGCGCGCCCAGCGGAAGGCGAATACGCGCACCTGATCGAGTTCGCGAATGCCCAGCGCTGCCCGGTGCTGGCGCTCGACATACCGAGCGGACTGGCCTCCGACAGCGGTCGCGCGCTCGGCCCGGCGGTGCGCGCGACGCACACCGTCACCTTCATCGCGCTGAAGCCGGGCCTGCTGACACTCGACGGCCCCGATCACTGCGGCGCACTGCAGGTGGCGGACCTCGGCCTCGATGTGCGCAGCCTGCTGGCACCGAAAGGCTGGATCGCGGAGCCCGCGACGATGCGCTGGGTGCTCAAGCCGCGGCCGCGCGAATTCCACAAAGGCCAGGCCGGCTCGGTCGGCATTCTTGGCGGCGCAAGCGGCATGGTCGGCGCCGCGCTGCTCGCCGGACGCGCGGCGCTCAAGCTCGGCGCCGGGCGCGTTTACGTCGGACTGCTCGATCACGACGCCCCGGACGTCGACCCGGTCGCGCCCGAGCTGATGCTGCGCCACCCCGATGACGCGCTCGGCCAGAGCCTCGATGTGGTCATCGTCGGCCCCGGGCTCGGCCAGAGCGAGCGCGCGGAAACGCTGGTCGGCGCCGCGCTCGCGAGCGACATGCCCTGCGTGCTGGACGCCGACGCGCTCAACATCCTCGCGGACGACAGCGATCTGCGCACGGCCTGCGCGCGACGTCGCGCGGAAACGCTCATCACGCCGCACCCGGGCGAGGCCGCACGCCTGCTGCAGACGCGCGTGTCCGAGGTGCAGGCCGACCGCCTCGGCGCTGCGCAGGCGCTCGCCGAGCGCCTCAACGCGCACACCGTGCTGAAGGGTAACGGCAGCGTGCTGGTGGCGCGCGACGGGCACTGGTTCGTCAACACCGCAGGCAACCCCGGCATGGCGAGCGCCGGCATGGGCGACACGCTCTCCGGCTTTCTCGGCGCGCTGCTCGCCCAGGGCTACAGCGGCGAAGCCGCGCTGGTGCTCGGCGTGCACCTGCACGGCGCCGCGGCGGATGCGTTGGTGGCGCAAGGCATCGGACCCGTCGGCCTCACCGCGGGCGAGCTGATCGAGCCGGCGCGAACGCTCTGGAACGGCTGGCTGAAGGACTGAGCGCGCGACGCGCAGCCCCATGGATGCGAAGGAATCGCTCGGCGGCGAGCTGACCTCGGCCTACCTCTACCGCATCATCGCTGCGCGCGAGCGCGATCCGCGTCACAGGCACCTGTTCGAGGAGCTGGCGCGCGACGCCGAGTCGCAGGCCGCACACTGGCGCGAAACGCTCGCCGCGGCCGGCATCGCGGTGCCACCGTTTCGTCCCGCGCTGCGCGCCCGCCTCGTCGGCTGGCTCGTCGAGCGCCTCGGGCCGCAGCGCCTGACTCAGGTCCTCACGGCAATGAAGGTGCGCGGCATGTCGGTCTATCGCGAAGGCGCACGCGCCCCGCGCGGTGTCGGCGGCCTGCCCTCGGCGCACGAAGAGATCGGCGAGCAGCACCGCGCGGTCGGCGAAGGCGGCTCGCTGCGCGCCGCGGTGTTCGGCGTCAACGACGGGCTGGTCTCGAACGCAGGCCTGATCCTCGGCGTCGCGGGCGCCGGCGCCTCGAGCGGCACCATCCTGCTCGCCGGCGTCGCCGGCCTGCTGGCCGGCGCGTTCTCCATGGCGGCGGGCGAGTACGTCTCGATGCGCTCGCAGCGCGAAATGTACGAGTACCAGATCGCGCTGGAGAAAGCCGAGCTCGACGCCTACCCGGAAGAAGAAGCCGAGGAGCTCGCCCTGATCTACGAGGCGCGCGGGGTGCCGCTCGAAGAGGCGCGCCGCCACGCGACGCAGCTCATCGCCGATCCGGCGAACGCGCTCGACACGCTGACGCGCGAAGAACTCGGCCTCAACCCGCTCGATCTGGGCTCGCCCTGGGGCGCGGCGCTCTCCTCCTTTGTCGCCTTCGCCATCGGTGGCGCGGTGCCGCTCGCCCCCTTCGCGATTGCGCCCGCGCCGTTTGCGCTGGTCGCCGCGATCGCCGCCGCGGCCGCGGGTCTGTTCCTCGCCGGTGCCGCAACGAGCCTGTTCACGGGCCGCGCCGCGTTTTTCGGCGGTGCGCGCATGCTGGCCATTGGTGCGGCCGCCGGCATCGCCACCTACTCGATCGGCGCGCTGCTCGGCGCAGGTCTGGCCTGAGCGCCCGAGGCCGCTGCCTCAGGCCTTCAGCCGCCTGACGACGTCGAACACCTCGGCGGCGTGGCCGCGCGGATTCACGCCGTAGGCCACGTGGCGCAGCACGCCCTTCTTGTCGATGACGAAGGTCGAGCGGACCAGGCTCTCGCGGCGCACGCCCTCGGTCTCCTTTTCCTGGAGTACGCCGTAGTCGCGGCACACCGCCCCTTCCGTATCGGAGAGCAGCCCGATCGAGACGCCGTGCGCGTCGCGGAACTCGGCATGGCGCAGGCAGTCGTCGCGCGACACGCCGAGGATGACACAGTCGTGACGATCGAAGTCGCTCTCGTGATCCGAGAAGTCGACCGCCTGCATGATGCAGCCCGGCGTGCCGTCGCGCGGATAGAAGAACAGCACGACGTTCTTCTTGCCCTTGAATGCCGACAGCGTGACGACCTGCATGTCGGCATCCGGCAGCGAGAAGTTCGGCGCAGGCTTTCCCGTTCGCATCATGTCGCGCTGATTCTAAAACATGACCTTTGCCGCTTGACAAGGGGCGGTGCCACTCGCGTAGCCTGCGCGCAACGCGCTCGCGCCGCGCCCCTATAATCCCGCAGTGCGCAATTCGCTCCTCGGCGGGCTCTCGCCGCGCGATTTCCTCGCGCGCCACTGGCAGCGGCGCCCGCTGCTGGTGCGCAATGCGCTGCCGGGCTTTCGCGACCTCGCGGACCACGCGACGATCGCAGATCTGGCGATGCGGGACGAGGTCGAATCGCGCCTCGTCGAGCGCCGCCGGGGTCGCTGGTCGCTCGCCCACGGCCCCCTCACCCGCGCCCAGCTGCGACGCGCCGGAGGCGTCGACTGGAGCGTGCTGGTCAGCGGTCTGAACCTGCATCTTCCGGCAGCCGAGCGACTGTTGCGCCGCTTCGACTTCATCCCGCAGGCCCGCCTCGACGACCTGATGGTCAGCATCGCAGCGCCAGGCGGCGGTGTCGGCCCGCACGAGGACGCGTACGACGTGTTCCTGCTGCAGGGTCGCGGACGCCGGCGCTGGCGCCTGTGCCGTCCGCGCGCCTTCCGCTTCGTGCCGGGCGCGGCGCTCAGACTGATCGAGGATTTCGAGGCCGAGCAGGAGCTGCTCACCGAGCCCGGCGATCTGCTCTACCTGCCGCCGGGCTGGGGACACGACGGCGTCGCGCTCGCGCCCTGCACCACCTACTCGATCGGTTTTCGCGCGCCGCTCGGCGAGGAGCTCGCGGGCGCGTTTCTCGACTGGCTGCACGCGCGCGGCCTGCCGGGCGGACGCTACAGGGATCCCGGCCCGCGTGTCAGCCGGCACCCCGCGCGCATCCCGCCGACGATGGTGGACTACGCAAGCGAAACGCTGGCGCGGATTCGCTGGACGCGACGCGACGTCGCGCGCTTCGTCGGCGAATACCTCTCGACACCCAAGCCGCAGGTCGTGTTTCATCCGCCGCATCGCCCTCTGCCGCCCGCGGCCTTCGCCGCGCGCCTGCGCCGTGCAATGGTCGTGCTCGATGCGCGCACCCAACTGCTCGCCCTTGGCAGCACGCTGTTCCTCAACGGTGAGCCGCTCGCGCTGCCGCTGGCCCGCCGCAAGGTTCTGTCGGCACTGGCCGACGCCCGCCGACTCGCCGGCACGCGGCTTGCCCATGCCGCGCTGGTCCCACTACTCTACGCGTGGTACCGACTTGGCTATCTGCACCTCGAGACGCCCGCATGAGCGACGCGAACGAATCCAGCGCAGCAGACTCCGACTACCAGCGCTTCGACACCGAGGCCGAATTCCAGGCCGCCGTCGACCGCCTGCTCGCACAGCAGGGACGCGAGCTGCGCATCTTCGATCCCGACCTGCAGGCCTTGCGGCTGAACGTGCCAGCGCGCATCGAGCGGCTCGAGCAGTTCCTGCTCGCCAGCCGCACCCGCCGGCTGTACATCGTGCTGCACGAGCCCGATCACCTCACGCGACACTGCCCGCGCATGATGCGCATGCTGGCGCGCTTCGCCCACGTCATCCAGGTCAACCGCACGCACAACGAGATCCGCGAGCTGCAGGACGCCTTCCTGGTGCTCGATTCGGAGCACTACGTACGCCGCCCGGTCGCACGCTTCTTTCGCGGCGCAATCGGCATCAACGACGAAACCGAGGCGCTGTCGATGCGCAGCCGCTTCGGCGAGATCTGGAGCGCGTCCTTCCCCGCCGTATCCGCGACCACGCTCGGCCTGTAATCCGGCAGCCGGCCGTGCGGCACCCCGGCTAGCCGAGCGTGCGCCAGTCGAAGCCGTCGGCCTGCGTGGCGAGGCCAACCTCGTCCGCGGCGCAGCCGAGCACGCCGGCCAGCGCCGCGCGCGCGAGCGCGGGACGGTTGTTCTGCTCGGACAGATGCGCCGCGATCACGTGCTGCAGGCGCGAGCGATCGAGCGCCTCGAGCAGGGCCGCCGCCGCGTCGTTGTCCAGGTGCCCGAGCGGCCCACCGATGCGCGCCTTCAGCCAGCGCGGATAGCCGCCATTCCACAACAGGTCGCGCGCGTGGTTGCATTCGAGCACCAGCGCGTCGCAGCCCGAGAGCATCTCGACGACGTGCGCGGTGGGCGCACCGAGATCGGTCAGCACGCCGAGCCGTCGCGCGCCGTCGGACAACAGGTACTGCACCGGCTCGCGTGCATCGTGCGGCACCGTGAACGGCCGCACCTCGAGATCGTCGATCGCGAAGGCCGCGCGCGCGTCGATCATGCGGAATCGCACGCCGTTCGCCACCGCCTTGTCTTCGGCATCCGGCGCGGCCTCGCGCACCGCGTGTCGCGTGCCATGCGTGAGGACGACTTCCAGGCCGTGGGCGGCGGCGAGCGCGTAGGCGCCACCGACATGATCGTCGTGCTCGTGGGTGACCAGAATCGCGCGCAGCGCGCCGGGCTCGAGCCCGCGCCGCGCCAGTCGCCGCTCGGTCTCGCGCAGGGACAGGCCGCAGTCGACGAGCACGCGCGTCGCGCCCGCCTCGACCAGCAGGCAGTTGCCCTGGCTGCCGCTCGCGAGCGAGGTGAAGCGCAGCACGCGGCGCGGCGCCGGCCTACTTCAGCTCTGCGTGCAGCAGCGACAGGATGCGGTGCGCGGTTCCCGTCGTTTCGTCTCGGCCGTCCTTGCCGAGTACACGAACCTCGCTGTTCACTTGCGGCTGCGCGACCGACACGCGGTATTGCTCCGCCTTGACTTCCGGGGTCGTCGATTTCCAGAACGCGAGCTTGTCGAGCAGACCGGGCTTTTCCTTATCCTTGCGCTGCATCTCCGCTTCCGGATCCGCATAGCGCACGAAGTACAACCCTTTGGTCCGGTCGCGGTCCTCAACCGTGAAACCGACACGGTCGAGCGCGATACCGACGCGCCGCCAGGTGCGGTCGAAGGGCTCGAACACCTCGAGCACCTCGACACCGCCCGCGGCCTTCTTCAGCGTCGCGCGCTCCGGTTGCTGCACGCCCGCCGTCAGCAGCTGTTTCGCCTTCTCCTCCTGCGCGCCGAGGCGGATCATCAGGCGGCGCAGGAACTCGACCTCGAGCGTGTGGTCGGTATCGCGCGGCTGCCACTTGGTCGCAGAAGGCGCGGTGTCGGGGGAGCGCGAGCCTTCGGAATACACCTCGGCCATGCCGCGATGCGTGATGTAGACCTCCGTCCCCTTGCGGTCGGGGGTACGCTCGAGACGGGTACGGAACTTGTCGCGCTCCGAGGTCGAATAGACCTGGTCGATCAGCGAGCCGAGCGTCGAGCGGATGATGTCCTGCGGCAGCTTGGCGCGGTTTTCCGCCCAGTCGGTCTCCATCACCCCGGCCTCCGGCGTCGCCTTGTTGATGAGGAAGCCGTTCTCCTGCCAGAAGTCCTTCACCAGCGGCCAGAGCTGCTCCGGCGTTCTGTTGTCGACCACCAGCCAGCGCTCGTTGCCGCGGCCCTCGATGCGCATGTCCTCCGCGGTCGGCAGCACATCACTGTCGCCACGCACGCGCACTTGGCGCTGGTCGGACTGGTAGGTCGACAGCGTCGTCGTCCCCTTGCCGGTTTCCGGCACCACGTAGCGGTTGTCGCGCCGCGGCGCGGTCAGGTCGGGCGGGATCTCGAGCGGCGGCAGCTGCCCAGCGGACTTGTAATCGACCTGCGGCCCTTCGAGCACGCTGCTCGTCGATTTGCAGCCCGCAAGCATGGCCAGCGCGGCGCAGGCAATCACCAGCGGGCGCCAGCCCACGCCCGGTCCTCGGTGCACGCGATGTTTCGTCACGCTCAAGCCCGCTTCTCCACGACGCGCAGTCCCGGCAGCGCAATGCCGGCCTCATGCAGGGCTTCGCGCAGCGTCTCGTGGAATCGCTCGGACAGCGTCACCATCGGCAGGCGCAGGCCTTCCTCGATCAGCCCCATCTGCGCCAGCGCCCATTTCACCGGAATCGGATTCGCCTCGAGGAACAATCGCTGGTGCAGCGGCAACAGCCTGAGGTTGATCTCGCGCGCCTTCTTCACGTCACCGACCAGCGCCGCCGCGCACATCTGGTGCATGAGCTTGGGCGCCACGTTGGCGGTCACCGAGATCACACCGTGCCCGCCCATCAGGATCAGGGCCAGCGCGGTGGAATCCTCGCCGCTGTAGATCGCAAAATCGCGCGGTGCGCGCTTGACCAGATCCGTACCGCGCTCGATGCTGGCCGTGGCGTCCTTGATGCCGATGATTCCCGGCAGCGCGGCCAGGCGCAGCACGGTGTCGTTCTGCAGATCGGCAACCGTTCGCCCGGGCACGTTGTACAGGATCATCGGCAGATCGACTTTTTCCGCCACCGCGCGGAAGTGCCGATACAGACCCTCCTGCGTGGGCTTGTTGTAGTACGGCACCACCGACAGACAGGCGGTGGCGCCCGCCTGTTTCGCGGATTCGGTGAGCTCGATGGCCTCGGCGGTCGAGTTGCCGCCCGTGCCGGCGATGATCGGGATGCGCCCCTTGGCGTGCTCGACCGCAACGCGGATCAGCTGCTTGTGCTCGTCGAAATTCACCGTCGGCGACTCGCCCGTGGTGCCGACGACGACGATGCCGTCCGTGCCCTCCGCGACGTGCCAGTCGATCAGGCTGCGAAACCGCGCCAGATCGATCGCGCCGTCCGGCTTCATGGGGGTGACGATTGCAACCAGACTGCCAGTGATCATGGGACGCTCCTCCCCTGTCGCTTTTTTCCGACCCGCTTATTTTAACGCCGTGTTTCCGCGGTCTTAGCGCTTCGCGCGGTCAGGGCGCCAGCGGCACATCGGCGGTCCCGCCGCGCAGCGCGCAAAGGCGCTGAATCACCGCCGGTTTCGGCCGCGCCACGCGACCCTGCTCGAACGCGACCACGCTCAGCAGGCGGCGGAACGCATCGAGCAGCTCCGCCGGCTGCAGCAGGAACTGCGGATTAGACGGTCGTCCATAGCGTTCGTTCCCCGCGGCGAAGGTTTCGTAAATGAGAACGCCCCCGTCGGCGAGCGCTGCCGCAAGCTGCGGAAACAGCGGACGATGCAGATAGTTGCAAACCACGATCGCGGCAAAGCGTCGCGTGCCGAGCGGCCAGGGCGCGCCCTTCTCGAGGTCTGCATAAACCGGCTCTATGCCGGGCGTACCCGCCAGGTCAGCGAGCGCTTCGCGGTCCCGGTCGACGGCGACCACCGGGTGCCCGCGCCCGGCGAGCAGCCGCGCATGCCGCCCCGCGCCGCAGGCCAGGTCGAGCACCACGCCACCCGGCGCGATCAGCGGCGCCCAGCGCAACAGCCAGGGCGACGGTTCGGCGACGGGATGCGACAGGGCAGTTCCACTCGGCGTCGTGGCACGCTCCTCAGCTGCACAGCACGAAGTTCGCGAACTCGATCAGCATGCCCGGTCGCAGATACGCCGAGAAGGCCGCCGCCGAGGCGAACGCGAACAGCGCCACCACGAGCAGCTTCCACCACAGCCCGCGGTTGCGCGCCGCGGCCTGCGTCATGCGGCGGCCTTGCCGTGGCCCGACGGCGCGGCGTTCGACAGCTTGGTCGCGCGCGGCAGCTCGCAGGCCAGGATCGCCTGGCGCAGCGCTTCGATCGCCTTCGGCCGCGGGAAGCTGCGGCGCCAGGCGATCGCCACGCGTCGCCCGGGCGCCGGCTTGGCGAACGG
Organism: Betaproteobacteria bacterium SG8_39; assembly: GCA_001303445.1. Taxonomy (GTDB): domain Bacteria; phylum Pseudomonadota; class Gammaproteobacteria; order Burkholderiales; family SG8-39; genus SG8-39. The sequence continues at coordinate 8,674 of LJTQ01000057.1, forward strand.
ACGGATGCGGATCAGGTCGCTCGCCCCCGCCCCGGGCGTGATCGAGGTCGCGGGCAGCACGGTGATGCCGACGCCGCTCGCCACCATCTGGCGGATCGTCTCGAGCGAGCCGCCTTCGAAGGTGCGCTGAATCCCGCTGCGGTTCGGCGATCGGCTGACGGTGGCGCACAGATCGAGCACCTGGTCGCGGAAGCAATGCCCCGCACCGAGCAGCAGCATGCTCTCCTGGGTCAGCTCGTCGCTGGCGATCTCCTTCTTGCGCGCCCAGGGATGGCGTTGCGGCACCGCGACCAGGAACGGCTCGTCGTACACCGCCTGGGTCACCACGCCGGACTCGCTGAACGGCAGCGCGACGACGATCACGTCGACCTCGCCGTGCTTCAGCGACTCGGCCAGGCGGTGGGTGAAATTTTCCTGGATGAGCAGCTGCATCGAGGGCGCCGTGCGCCGCAGGATCGGGATCAGCTTCGGCAGCAGGTACGGACCGATGGTGTAGATGGCGCCCAGGCGCAGCGTCCCGGCGAGCGGATCGCGTCCGCCGGCCGCGAGCTCCTTGATGCGCGTCGCCTCTTCGAGCACGCGCTGCGCCTGCTCAATGATCGCCTCGCCGATCGGCGTGGTGGTCACCTCCCCGGGCCCGCGCTCGAAGAGGATCACGCCGAGCTCCTCCTCCAGCTTCTTGATCGCGACCGACAGCGTCGGCTGCGACACGAAGCAGGCCTCTGCGGCGCGGCCGAAATGCCGCTCGCGCGCGACCGCGACGATATAGCGCAGCTCGGTGAGGGTCATTTCGAGCTCAGGCCCTGCGCCTCGAGAAACGCCACGATGCCTTCGACAAGCTGCATTTCACGCCCGTTGTAGAAATGGTCCGCGCCGGCGATCACGAGTTGGCGCGACCCCGGAATCGACTGGAGGCTGCGCGCGCGGCCGGGTGCCTCCGCGCGCACCGCGGGCAGGTCGAACTCGCCGACCACGTCGAGAATCGGCGCGCGCAGACCGCCCCCGTCCGGCAGCCCCGAGGCAATGCCGAGGCAGACCCAGGCCGCATAGGGTGCCTCCTTCGCCGTGTCCCAGAATGCGCGACTCATGCGCGAGCCCATGCTGTGCGACAGCAGAACGAGTTTCGCGGGACCGCGCGTGCGCAGCCAGCGCCCCGCGACGGAGATCCGCTCCGCCGCCTCGGCGAACAGCTCCGGCGTATAGGCCTCCGCAGCCGCGTCCGAGGCCTGCACGGGCATCTGGATCGATAGCGTGGTGTAGCCGCGGTCTGCAAGCGCGCTGCGCAGAATGCCGATGACGCCGTGATCGGGATGAACGCCGATGCCGTGCACGAGAACGACGGCCGTTTTCGCATTCGCGACCGGGGTATAGAGGGCGAGAAATTCATGTCCAGACGCCAGCCTGAGCATGACCGCATCGCCGACCACGAGGTTGCCCCGGACTTCCGCCTCCCAGCGCTTCTCGCGCGCGTAGTCCTGCGCGATCGCGGCGCAGGCCATCAGGCCGGCCGCGGCGAAGGCGATGCCGCGCAGCGCGGCGCGCATCAGCTTCGGCCTCGTCGCGCGAGGAAGTAGAGCGGGACGCCGGCGAGCATGACGACCAGGCCGCCGAGCACCATGTCGCCGAATTTCGGGCCGTAGTCCGGATTGCTCACGTAGGCAACGGCCGAATACAGCATGTAGGCGCACATTGCGCAGAACGCGATCGGGATCCAGGGAAACAGCGGCACGCGAAAGGCCGGCGCCTCTGCGAGACGGGCGCGGAACACGAACAGGGTGATCGCGGTGAGCAGGAAGAAGGTCCAGAACACCGGCGCCGTATACGCCACCATCGCGCTGAATCCGTCGGGCGTGGCCGAACTCGCCGCGATCAGCACGAGCGTGATCACGCCCTGCAGTACGAGTGCGTTCGCCGGCGTGCTGCCGGCGTCGCGCCAGTGGCCGAAGCGCGCAAACAGCGCGAAGTCCCGGCCCAGCGCCCAGGTGGTGCGCGCCCCGGTGAAGATCGCCGCGTTCATCGTCGTGAGCGATGCCAGGCACACCACCAGCGCAAGCGCGACACCGGCCCGGTCGCCCGCCACGAGCCGCATCAGGTCGGCGGCCACCACCTTCGATTCGCGCATGCCGCCCTGCCCGAGCGCGGCCAGGTAGCCGAGATTGACCAGCAGGTAGAGCACGGTGAGGAGCGCGATGCCCCAGACCAGAATGCGGAACATGTTGCGGCGCGCGTCGCGCACCTCGCCGGCGAGATAAGCCGCCTCGTTCCAGCCGCCGAAAGTGAACAGGACGAAGATCATGGCGAAGCCGAATGAGCCCGCGGCGGCGTCCGGCGCGAGCGCCTTCGGCGCCGCGCCGGACACGAGCCCGGCGACGCCAATGAAGACCAGCGCAGCGAAGAGCACGACCTGGAGCAGCTTCTGGAGCGATTTGGACTGCAGCGTGCCGACGAAATTGAGCGCGGTGAGCGCGATGATCGCCGCCGCGGCGTAGAGCGCCGCGCTGTTCGCGCCGAGCGAAAGGATCTCGGAGGCATAATCGCCGAATACGAAGGCAACCGCGGCGATTGCGCCGGTCTGGATGACCGTCATGCGCGACCAGGCGAAGACGAAGGCCACGCCGCGCCCCAGCCCCCGCGACAGGAAGGCGTACTCGCCGCCGGTTTCCGGATAGCGCGACGCGAGCTCGGCATAGACCAAAGCACCGCACAGGGAGATCACGCCGCCGAAGATCCAAGCAAGCAGGAACATCGCCGGCCCCGACGTATTGCCCGCGACGATCGAGGGCAGCTTGAAGATCCCGGCGCCGATCACCATGCCGCAGAGCAGGACGATGCCGTCCGGCACCGAGAGCAGCGGCTTCGGCACTGCGCCGGCCTGCGCTACTGAACCCGCGTCGCGATCCATTTGCGTTCGTTCTCCGTCTGTCCGTCAAAGGTGCGCGCGAGGCCCTCGATGCGCGCGCCGTCGATGCGTCCCGCCAGCAGCAGGTTCATCGGCCGCCCGCCGACCAGACCGCTCACCACCAGCTTGATCTCGCGGCCGCGCAGCCGCGAGGCACGCACCACCAGCTCGCGCCCGCTCTCGTCGGCCTCGACGTCGAGCATCTGATACGTCTGCCGGATGCGCAACCGCCATTCGCCGCCCAGGCCGTCGAGGCGTGCGCGCCACGCCCCAGCGACCTGCGCCGGCACGATCCAGAGATGAATGTACGACAATCCGTTGCGCCCGCCGACGGGCTTGTCCGGCGCGCGCACCGAAAGCGTCTCGTCGGGCAGCCAGGGACCCATGTCCCAGTCGTGCGAGACCACGCGCGTGCCCGGCGCGAGCGCGAGCAGGCGCGGCATCAGCTTCAGGTTGATCTCGGGCAGCAGATACATCGTCACCACGCTGGCCTGCGACAGATCGGTCTCGAACAGGTCGCGGTGCTCGAAGCGCGCCCGGTCGGAAACGCCCGCGCGCGCGGCGTTGTCGCGCGCCTGCGCCACCAGCTCGGGGTCGATGTCGACGCCGAGCCCGCGCGCACCGCGCCGTGCCGCGCCGATCACCACGCGGCCGTCGCCCGAGCCGAGGTCGATCAGCCTGTCTTCGGGGCCGACTTCCGCGATGCGCAGCATGCGGTGCACGACCTCCTGCGGCGAGACGACGAACGGCACGCTGCCGTCGTCCCAGGCCTGCGCCGCGCCGCCGGCGGCGAGCGCGACCAGCAGCGCGCCGAGCCCGCGCGCAAGGACTCGCGAAGACGGGTGCATCAGCGGCAAGGACAATTCTCGAGCGTTAAAATCGCGTCTGCGCCCCGGTAGCTCAGTGGATAGAGCGGCCCCCTCCTAAGGGGCAGGTCGTACGTTCGATTCGTATCCGGGGCGCCAGTCACCCTAGAAATCCTGCGCGTCCTCGCCCGCCTCGCCGCGGCCGTGCTGGCGGCGGTGTTGCCAGAGCGCGAACCCCACCGAGAGGGCAGAGGCCGCGAGCAGGCCGCCCGAGATCGGCCGCGTGACGAACAGCCAAAGATCGCCATCGGTCATCAGCGCGCGAATCAGATTGGTCTCGATCTGGTCGCCCAGGATGACGCCGAGAATCAGCGGTGCGAGCGGCAGGTCGACCTTCACCATGGCGTAGCCGAGCAGGCCGAAAATCAGCAGCACGTACACCGTCGACATGTTGTTGCCGAGGGCGTAGGCGCCGACCACGCACAGCACCAGCACCACCGGAAACAGTGCCGCCTTCGGCACGGTGACCACACGCAGCATAAAGCGCGCGCCGAACGCGATCACCAGCGCCATGATCGGGTGCGCGAGCAGGTAGGCCGCAAAAATTCCGTACGCAACCTGCGTGTTCTGCGAGATGAACAACGGCCCTGACTGGATGCCGTGAATCGTGAGCGCGCCGAGCATGACCGCGGTCACCGCGTCACCCGGGATGCCGAACGCCATGATGGTGACCAGCGAGCCGCCGACGTTGGCGTTGTTGGCCGACTCCGAGGCGATGATGCCCTCCGGCGTGCCGGTGCCGAAGCGTTCGGGGTGGCGCGAGAACTTCTTCGCCTGATCATAGGCCATCATGTTCGCCGCGCTGCCGCCGACGGCCGGCAGCACGCCGATCAGCACCCCGATGAACGACGTCCACAGCAGAAGAAACGGGCGCGAGACGATCTCCCACACGACCTTGCCGTGCGACACGCTGAGCGTGATCGCGCGGTCGAGCGATTCGCGCAGCCGCACACCGCGGCCCATCTTCTCGACATCCGACATGATCTGGGCGAACGCGAACACGCCGATCAGCACCGGCAGAAACGGCACCCCGCCCTCGAGGAACTCGATGCCCAGCGTGAGCCGCGGCTGGCCCATCACCGGGTCGTTGCCGAGCACCGTGACCACCAGGCCGATCGCGCCCGACAGGAAACCCTTGAGCAGCGAATGGCCGACCAGCCCGGCGACCATCGACAGCGCGAGAACGAACAGCGAGAAGAACTCCCAGGGCCCGAAGGCGACCGCGAACTCGGCCAGCGGGCCG
>LJTQ01000058.1 GCA_001303445.1 Betaproteobacteria bacterium SG8_39
CGCTCGGGCGGCGCCAGCCCGGGTTCGCGCACCTGGAGCAGCCGCAGACCCGCCGCCAGGCGCGCATCGATTCGCGCGAGCTGCGCCTCGACGCCCAGCGCAGCGGCGTTGGTCACGGCGTACTCCTGCGGCAATGCAAGCGAAGCGAGCACCGGCGCATTGGCCGGCAGCATCGGCGTCGCGAGCGGCTCGCACAGGCGCTGCCAGCGGATCTCCTGCGCTTCCCTCGAATGCGGCTCACCGCGCCAGTCGAATACGCGAAAGAAATGCAATCGCACCGTGGCGTGCGGGTAGGTGAACACGCGGGTGATCCACGGCGCCGCGGCGAGCACGTCGATGCCCAGTTCCTCGTGCAGCTCGCGCGCGAGGGCGTCCTCGAGCGGCTCACCGGGCTCGACCTTGCCCCCCGGGAACTCCCAGTAGCCCGCGTAGACCTTGCCGGCCGGCCGGCAGGCGAGCAGGAAGGCGCCATCGGCGCGCAGCACGACGGCCGCGGCGACGTCGACGATCGTGACCACAGCCCCCTAGCGCGTGCGGCGCTTCGCGGGGCCCGCGCGCCGGCGCGTGGCTGCGCCGCTCAGGCGCCGCCCGGCCCAGGCGCGCGCGAAGTGATAGGCCACGCGCCCGCTGCGCGAGCCGCGCTGCAACGCCCACTGCAGCGCCTCCTCGCGCGCCGCAGCCGCGTCGGCCGCGCTGCAGCCGAAGCTCTTCAGCCAGTGCTCGACGATCACCAGGTACTCATCCTGGTCGAAGGGGTAAAACGTCACCCACAGGCCGAAACGCTCGGAGAGCGAAATCTTCTCCTCGACCGTTTCTCCGGGATGGATCTCTTCGCCGACGTATTTGGTCGCCAGGTTTTCTTCCATGTACTCGGGGACCAGATGGCGGCGGTTCGACGTCGCGTAGATCAGCAGGTTCTCGGACGTCGTCGAAATCGACCCGTCGAGCGCCACCTTCAGGGCGATGTAGCCGGCGTCGCCCGCCTCGAAGCTGAGGTCGTCGCAAAACAGCAGGAAGCGCTCGGGTCGCATCGCGACCGCATCGGTCAGCTGCGGCAGGTCCATCAGATCGTTCTTCTCGATCTCGATCAGACGCAGGCCTTCGCGCGCGTACTTGTTGAGCAGGCCCTTGACGATCGAGGACTTGCCCGTGCCGCGCGCACCGGTGAGCAGAACGTTGTTCGCCGGCCGACCGGCGAGAAATTGCCGCGTGTTCTGGTCGATCTTGGCAATCTGCGCATCGATACCCTGCAGGTCGGCGAGGCGCATGCGGTGCACGTGGCGCACCGGCTCGGTGCTGTCGGCGGCAGCAGCGCCGCCAGGCGCTCGAGAACGAGCTCGGCCTTCTGCAGGGTCGTCGCAAGGTCTTGTTTAGGCTTCATCAGGTTCGGTATTCCGCGTTGATTTTGACGTAGTCGAACGACAGATCGCAGGTCCATAGGGTGGCCGCCGCGCTGCCGCGATTGAGAACCACCCGCAGCAGAAACTCCGCCTGGCGCATCGCCTCGACGCCCTGCGACTCACGATAGTCCGCATCGCGTGCCCCACCCGTCGCAACGCGGATCTCATTCAGGTACAGGTCGATACCGCCCGCATCGAGGTCCGCGACACCCGCGTAGCCGATGGCGGCAAGGATGCGGCCAAGGTTGGGATCCGATGCGAAGAACGCCGTCTTGACGAGCGGCGAGTGCGCGATGGCATAGGCGACGCGACGGCACTCCGCCTCGTCGCGGCCCTGTTCAACGCGCACGGTGACGAACTTGGTCGCCCCTTCGGCGTCACGCACGATCGCCTGCGCGAGCTGCATCGCAACGGCATCGATCGCCTCGCCGAGCAGCCCAAGGTCGGCCTCGTCGCGTGCCGGGACGCCCGCGCCGCCGCTCGCGACCAGCATGAACGCATCGTTGGTCGATGTGTCGCCGTCGACCGTAATGCAGTTGAAGGAGCGCGAGGCCGCCGCGCGCACCAGCCGCTCCAGGTCGGCGCGTGCAACCGCCGCATCGGTCGCCACGAAGGCGAGCATGGTCGCCATGTCGGGCCGGATCATGCCGGCACCCTTCGCGATACCCGTGACGCGCACCTCGCCGCCGGAAAGGGCGACACGCCGCGACGCGGCCTTCGGCACCGTGTCGGTGGTCATGATCGCCTCGGCAGCCTGCGCCCAGTTGCCCGGCGCCAGGTCAGCGACCGCGGCCGGCAGCCCGGCCAGGATGCGCTCCGCGGGCAGCGGCTCCATGATCACCCCGGTCGAGAACGGCAGGATCTGCTCGACCGCGCAACCGAGCGCGCGCGCCAGGCCCTCGCAGACCGCGCGGGCGCGCGCGATCCCGTCGGCGCCCGTGCCGGCGTTCGCGTTGCCCGTGTTCACCACCAGGGCACGCGGCTCCCAGCCCGCGGCGAGGTGCTGCCGCGCCAGCAGGACCGGTGCGGCGCAAAAGCGATTCTGCGTGAATACGCCGGCCATTGCGCTGCCCGGCGCGAGGCGCATCACCAGCAGGTCGCGCCGTCCGGGCTGGCGGATACCCGCGCGCGCCACGCCGAGCTCGACGCCGACAATCGGCTCGAGCGCGGCCGGATCGAGGGGCACGAGATTGACGGCCATGAGCGGGGCAGAGGGGTGCGGGGTCGCTGACGCCTGTGAACGCGTGCGCCCGATATCAGGTCAGCCGGCCGTGGCAGTGCTTGTACTTCTTGCCCGAGCCGCAGGGGCAGGGCTCATTGCGACCGACCTTCTGCTTTGCGCGTGCCTGCAGCCGCGGCTTCGCCGCGTCGTCGTCTGCCGCCAGCGCGTCGGCATAGTCGGCGTGCTGCAGCCGCACGTTCTCAACGTGCTGCGCATCGTCCGCCGGCGGCAGGTCGGTCGACGGGCGGATCTCCATATTCATCAGCGTGCGCGTAACCTCGAGCTTCACCGCCTCGAGCAGCCCGCCGAACAGCTCGAACGCCTCGCGCTTGTACTCCTGTTTCGGATTCTTCTGGGCGTAGCCGCGCAGATGGATCCCTTGGCGCAGATGGTCCAGCGCGGCGAGGTGCTCGCGCCAGTGCGCATCGAGGATCTGCAGCGTGATGTAGCGCTCGTACTGCCGGTAAGCCGTCTCGGCCTCGGCCGGCACCTTTGCACGGTAGGCCGCGTGGACCTGTTCGATTACGCGCTCGAGCAGGGTCTCGTCGTGCAGCTCCGGCTCCGCTTCGAGCCAACTGCGGACCGGCAGCTCGATCTTGAGTTCCGCCTTGAGCACCGTCTCGAGGCCGGCGATGTCCCATTCCTCCTCGACGCTCTCTTCGGGCACGAACTGACGGAACAGGTCGGTGGCGACGCCCGCGCGCAGGTCGGCAATGCGCGCCGACACATCCTCCGACTCGAGCAGCTCGTTGCGCAGCGCATAGATGGTCCGGCGCTGGTCGTTCGCGACGTCGTCGTACTCGAGCAGCTGCTTACGAATATCGAAGTTGCGCGCCTCCACCTTGCGCTGCGCGCTCTCGATCGAGCGGGTCACCATGCCGTGCTCGATCGGCTCGCCTTCGGGCATCTTCAGCATCACCATGATGCGGTTGATGCGGTCGCCGGCGAAGATCCGCAGCAGGTCATCCTCGAGCGACATATAGAAGCGGGATGAACCCGGATCGCCCTGTCGTCCCGAGCGGCCGCGCAGCTGGTTGTCGACGCGCCGCGACTCGTGGCGCTCGGTGCCGATGATGTGCAGTCCGCCCTCGCGAATGACCAGGTCGTGCAACGCCTGCCATTCCGAGCGCAGCTGCGTGATGCGCGAGTCCTTCTCTCCTGCGGCCAGGTTTTCCGTCGCTTCGATGAGATCGCACTGCTTCTCGACGTTGCCGCCCAGCACGATGTCGGTCCCGCGGCCCGCCATGTTGGTGGCGATGGTGACCATCTTCGGTCGCCCTGCCTGCGCGACGATCTCGGCCTCGCGCGCGTGCTGCTTCGCGTTCAGCACCTGGTGCGGCAGGCCCTCCTTCTGCAACAGCGCGGAGAGCAGTTCAGATTTCTCGATCGAGGTCGTGCCGACCAGCACCGGTTGCCCGCGCTGGTGGCAGTCACGGATGTCGTCGACGATGGCCTTGTATTTCTCCTGTGCCGTGCGGTAGACCTGGTCGAGACGGTCGTCGCGGATCATCTTCATGTGCGTCGGCACCACCACCGTTTCCAGACCATAGATCTCCTGGAATTCGTAGGCCTCGGTATCGGCGGTGCCGGTCATGCCGGCCAGCTTGCCATACTGGCGGAAGTAGTTCTGGAAGGTGATCGAGGCAAGCGTCTGGTTCTCGTTCTGTACCGTGACGTTTTCCTTTGCCTCGACCGCCTGATGCAGGCCGTCCGACCAGCGCCGCCCCTGCATCAGGCGTCCGGTGAATTCGTCCACGATGATGACCTCACCGTTCTGCACGACGTACTGCTGGTCGCGCTGGAACAGGTGATGCGCGCGCAGCGCCGCATACAACTGGTGAACCAGGTTGATGTACGCAGGCTCGTAGAGGCTCGCGCCCGCCGGCAGCAGGCCCACACGCCCGAGAATTTCCTCGGCCCTCTGGTGACCGGACTCCGACAGGACGATCTGGTGGTTCTTCTCGTCGACCCAGAAGTCACCCGCGCCCTTTTCCTCCTCCTGCCGGCCGAGCAGCGGCGCCACCTCGTTCATGCGCAGGTAGATTTCGGTGCGGTCCTCGGCCTGCCCCGAGATGATGAGCGGCGTTCTCGCCTCGTCGATCAGAATCGAATCAACCTCGTCGACGATCGCGAAATTCAGCCCGCGCTGAAAGCGTTCGTCGACATGCATCGCCATGTTGTCGCGCAGGTAGTCGAAGCCGAATTCGTTGTTGGTTCCGAAGGTGATGTCGGCGGCGTAGGCGGCGCGCTTCTCGTCGGGCTCCAGACCGGGGATGTTCACGCCCACGCTCAGCCCGACGAAGTTGTAGAGCTTGCCCATCCACTCGGCATCGCGCCGCGCGAGGTAGTCATTCACCGTGACGATGTGCACGCCCTTGCCGGCCAGCGCGTTCAGGTAGGCAGGCAGCGTGGCGACGAGCGTCTTGCCCTCACCGGTGCGCATCTCGGCGATCTTGCCGTCGTGCAGCACCATGCCACCGATCAACTGGACGTCGAAATGCCGCATCCGCAGCGCGCGCTTGCCCGCCTCGCGCACCACGGCGAAGGCCTCCGGCAGCAGCGCCTCGAGCGCGGCCGCCTCGATCTGCACGCGCCGTTCAGGCGGCGCGTCGACGGTCTGTTCGGCGTAGCGCTTGCGAAATTCGCTCGTCTTGCCGGCGAGTCCCGCGTCCGACAGGGCGGCGATCTCCGTCTCGAGCGCGTTGATGCGCGCGACGACGCGCGAGTACTGCTTGAGCAACCGGTCGTTGCGGCTGCCAAAAATCTTCGTTAGGACGTTTGCCATTCTAGAGTCGTCGTCACGACCGCCACGTGCGCGGGGCCGCGCATGTGCGAGCGTGAGCCGGACCTATTGGATCCGGCGAAAAATCAAAATGTTAACACGCGAACCCGGCCGGCTTCGCCCGGGTGCTGCGCTCAGCGCGACGCGGCGGTCTTGGCGCTGCGGCTCGCGATGGCTGGCTCGCTGCTGGCTCTGGCGAGGAAGCGCATCGGATTCTGTGGCACGCCCTTGAAGCGGACCTCGAAATGCAGGTGCGGGCCGGTCGAGCGGCCGGTCGACCCGACAAGCGCCAGTTTCAGGCCGCGCTGCACGATATCGCCGACTTTGACGAACAGCTTCGAGCAGTGCGCATAGCGTGTCACCAGGTCGTTGCCGTGGTCGATGTCGATCATGTAGCCATACTGCCGGTGGTAACCGGCGAAGCTCACCACGCCGTCGGCGGCCGCATGGATCGGGGTTCCGCGCTCGGCGAGGAAGTCGATGCCCTCGTGCATGGCGCGCTGGCCGGTGATCGGATCGATGCGCATGCCGTATCCGGACGCGTTGTAACGGGCGCTGACCGGCATCAGCGTCGGGCGCAGCTTCTTGCGTATCGCTTCCTCGAACAGCCTCGCCTCGAGCACACCGAGCATGTCGCCGCGCGATTCGACGTCGCGCGCCAGTCCCTGCAGGCGCTCGTTCAGCTCGACCATGGTCAAGTTCTGCGCCGGCAGCAGCGTCGGGGCCGCCCCGCCCAGACCCGGCCGCTCGGAGAAGTTGAACTCCTGGGGCTGCAACCCGGCCCGCGTCGACAGGCGCTCGCCCAGCGCGTCGAGACGGGTGAGCTGGGCCTGCATCTCGCCGAGCTTGACCGCCATCGCGTTCAGGTTCTGCTGGACGAACTCCCGCGCGCGCTCCTCGTCCTTTTTCTGCACCGAGACGGTAAATACGCTCGGAAACACCGATTCGAAGCGGGCCGCATCACGCAGCAGCATCCAGTACATGGCGGCCGCCAGCGCGCTGACCAGCGACAGACAAAGCAGAACGATCAGCACCGACAGGCGCAGTGATAAGGTGACCGTGCGCGCCTTTGCCAGGCGGCCTGGGATCAAGATAATCTGCACGTCCCTTCCCTTGCAGCGGCTTGCGTTGAACCCGCCTCGACTTGACCGCGTCCTTGTCCAGGACACCGATCTAGGGCCCTTGGTCCAGAAAGCTCAGGACCTGGCTGCCCTGTCGAGGCACTGCCTCGCCGTTCTTCCACCCCAGCTCGCGGCCCAAGTCCGCGGCATCAATATCCGCAACGGCAAGCTGACCGTTCTGGTGGCCAACGCCGCCGCCGGCGCCAAGCTGAAGCTGCACGGTGACGCCCTATGCCGACAGGCTGCCAAAGTGCGGGGTGAGGTTAATTCAGTTTCTGTGAGGGTGCAACCAAACAAGTCACGTCAGGCGATTGACGCACCGCACAAATCGGCCCATCTCTCCGCCTCCGCGCTTTCCCGGCTTTCGGCGCTCTATGGCCAGCTGGGGGACTCGGCAGCGAAGCGGGCGCTCGCCGCGCTGCTCGCCCATCAGGGCAGCCCGGTCACGGCGAAGCCAGCAGATGCTCCGCCAGGAGCAGCAACAGAACGACCGCGAGCGCGGCGGCCGCGGCGCTGAACGCGCGCCAGGCGAAGCGGCGCCAGCGGGGCTGCCCGGTGACCATGTAAAGCAGCACGCTCACGCCGACGATGATCGCCGCGGCGAGCGCAATCAAGCGAACGAGAGGCACCCTGCCTGCGGCCCGCCGGCCTCAGGCCAGCTGGCGCACCATCGCGGCCACGCCGGCCGGTGCAGACTCCGGCTTTTCGAAGGAGACAATCTCCCAGGCCGCGGCGTCGGCCAGCAGCGCGCGCAGCAGCTGATTGTTCAGGCCGTGTCCCGACTTGTGCGCGCTGAAGGCGCCGAGCAGCGGCTTGCCGAGCAGGTACAGGTCGCCAATCGCGTCGAGCACCTTGTGGCGAATGAATTCGTCCGCAAAGCGCAGCCCGTCCGAGTTGAGCACGCGGTATTCGTCAAGCACCACCGCGTTATCGAGCCCGCCGCCAAGCGCAAGCCCTGCCTCGCGCAACGCCTCGACGTCCTGCATGAAGCCGAACGTGCGCGCCCGCGCGATCTCCTTCAAATAGGAGGTTTGCGCGAAATCGACGCTCACCGTCTGGGCGCTGCGGTCGATGACGGGGTGATTGAAAACGATCGAAAAGGTCAGCCGCAGGCCCTCGTAGGGCTCAAGGCGTGCCCACTTGTCTGCGTCGCGCACTTCGACCGCGCGCCGCACGCGCAGGAAACGCTTCGGGCTGGCCTGTTCCACGACCCCGGCCTGCTGGATGAGCAGCGCGAACGGCGCCGCGCTGCCGTCCATGATCGGCACCTCGGGCCCATCGAGGTCGACGTAGGCATTGTCCACCCCCAGCCCGGCAAGCGCCGACATCAGATGCTCGACCGTATGTATGCGCTGCCCGCCCTGCACCAAGCAGGACGACAGCCGCGTGTCGCCGACGAGTTCTGCGCGCGCGGCAATCTCGAAAGGTTGCGGCCCGTCGGTACGGCGGAAAACGATCCCGCTATCGACCTGCGCGGGGCGCAGGGCGAGCTGGATCTTCTTCCCGGTGTGCAGCCCGACGCCGGTGGCGCGGACCAGGGATTTCAGCGTGCGTTGGCGAAGCATTGTTGGTGCAGTGCGGAACGCCCGCATTCTAGCAGGCCCCAGGCCCGCAAATTGGCCCCCAACAGGCGATCCGGGACACCGGCAAGGAGGATCGGTGCCCCGGAATCCCGGGCGGCCACGAGCCGAGCGCTGCGCGTGCCGGACCTGTCAGTCCGCCTGCTTACGCAGGAACGCCGGGATGTCGTACTTGTCGACGCCGCTTTGCTGCATCGCTTCGACCGTCGCGCGGTTCTTGCGGAAAACCGCCGGGGTGTCCGACATGGCGCCGTAATCCGGCGCCTGCGCAGCGGGCTGGTCATCGGTGCCCGTCTTTTGTGAGACGACCAGCTGCGGTTTCGGCTGGCGCACCACCGCGCTCGCGCCGAGCCCGGTTGCAACCACGGTGACCCGCAGCTCGTCGCCCAGGTCGTCGTCGTACACGCCGCCGTAGATGATCGTCGCGTCCTCCGCCGCAAAGGCGCGGATGATGTTCATCACCTCCTTAGTCTCGCGCAGCTTGAGGCTCAGGCGCGAGGCGGTGATGTTGACGAGCACACCGCGCGCACCCGCGAGGTTGACACCCTCGAGCAACGGGCAGGCGATCGCTTGCTCCGCGGCAATGCGCGCGCGGTCGATCCCGGCGGCCTGCGCCGAGCCCATCATCGCCATGCCCTGCTCCGACATCACGGTGCGCACGTCCTGGAAATCGACGTTCACCAGCCCAGGCAGGTTGATGATTTCGGCAATGCCGGCCACGGCGCTGTTCAGCACGTTGTCGGCGGCGCGAAAGGCGTCTTCCTGCGTCACGTCGTCGCCGAGCACCTCCTCGAGCTTGTCGTTGAGGATCACGATCAGCGAGTCGGTATGCGGCGAAAGCTCCTCCAGCCCCTCCTCCGCCAGACGCAGGCGCTTGGAACCCTCGAAGGCGAAGGGCTTGGTCACCACGGCCACAGTCAGGATGCCGAGCGAGCGCGCGATCTCGGCAATCACCGGCGCGGCGCCCGTGCCCGTACCGCCGCCCATGCCCGCGGTGATGAACACCATGTTCGCTCCGGCGATCGCCTCCTCGAGCCGCTCGCGCTCGGCGAGCGCGGCCGCGCGCGCCTCCTCGGGCCGGGCACCTGCGCCCAGGCCGCTCGTGCCGAGCTGAATCTGGTTGCGCGCGCTGTTGCGGCCCAGCACCTGCGCGTCGGTGTTCACCGCGATGAACTCGACGCCTTCCACGCCGGTCGCAATCATGTGATTGATGGCGTTGCCGCCCGCACCCCCGACGCCCAGCACCTTGATGATCGGTCCTGCCGATTGCGTATCGATGATTTCAAACATGCGATTTCCTCCTTGCAAGGTAAGAACAACCACGTGCTGCACGACGGCGCTGCGCGCCGCAATGCATCACCCCACGTTCAGAACAACCCTTCCGATATCCCGTCATCAGAAGTTCCTCTGAAACCATTCGCGCATGCGCGCGAGCACCGAGCGGAAGGAGCCGCCCTGCCGCGCGCGATGCCCGTGCTGCATCTGCGTGACCCCTTCCAGGATCAGCCCGACCACGGTCGCGTAGCGCGGGCTGCGCACCACCTCGGCCAGCCCACCCGCGTAGCGCGGCGTGCCGACGCGCACCGGCATGTGAAAAATCTCCTCGCCGAGCTCGACCATGCCCTGCATCACCGATGAGCCGCCGGTCAGCACGATGCCCGAGGACAGCAGCTCCTCGAGGCCCGAATCGCGCAGCACCTGCTGCACGAGCGAGAACAGCTCCTCGACGCGCGGCTCGATCACCTCGGCGAGCGTCTGGCGCGACAGGGCGCGCGGCGCCCGCTCGCCGATGCCGGGCACCTCGATCATCTGGTTCGGATCGGCGAGCTGACGCAGCGCGACGCCGTGGCTGATCTTGATGTTTTCGGCGTCCGCGGTCGGGGTGCGCAGGGCCATGGCGATGTCGCTGGTGATCTGGTCGCCGGCGATCGGGATCACCGCGGTATGGCGGATCGCACCCTGCGTGAAGATCGCGACATCGGTGGTGCCGCCGCCGATGTCGACGAGACAGACGCCGAGATCGCTTTCGTCCTCCGACAGCACCGCCCGTGCCGAGGCCAGCGGCTGCAGGATCAGATCGTTGACCTCGATGCCGCAGCGGCGCACGCACTTCACGATGTTCTGCGCCGCCGACACCGCACCGGTCACCATGTGCACCTTGACCTCCAGGCGCACTCCGGACATGCCGATCGGCTCGCGCACGTCGTCCTGCCCGTCGATGATGCACTCCTGGCGCAAGACGTGGAGAATCTGCTGGTCCGTCGGGATGTTGACCGCGCGCGCCGTGTCCATGGCGCGCTCGACGTCCAGTGCGGTGACCTCGCGATCCTTGATCGCCACCATGCCGGTCGAGTTGAAGCTCTTGATATGGCTGCCTGCGATGCCGACGCAGGCCGACGTGATGCGGCAGTCCGCCATCAGCTCGGCTTCCTCGAGCGCGCGACTGATGGCGTTTACGGTGGCCTCGATGTTGACCACCACACCCTTTTTCAGACCCTTGGATTCGTGACTGCCCATGCCGAGGATCTCGAGCGAACCGTCCTCGCGCAGCTCGGCAACCAGCGCCACCGCCTTCGAGGTGCCGATGTCGAGTCCGACGATCAGGTTTTTCGCGTCCTTGGCCATTTCAACCTTTCGACTCCGGGTCCTCTGCGGGCTCACGCTCGATGCCGGGCACGCGCAGCGCAAAGCCGTTCGGGTAGCGCAGGTCGACGTAGTCGTGGTGCTGCTGAACCTTCGCCAGCGTCTGCGGATAGGCAGCGGCGAAGCGCGCCAGGCGCAGCTCCACGGGATGCGCGCCGACGTCGCGGCCGAGCTCGATATGCAGGCCGCTGTCGAGCGTCAGCCGCCAGGCGAAGCGCGGCGTCAGCACCAGCTGCGTGACCTTCAGCTGGAGCGGCGCAAGAATCTCGCCGAAGCGCAGGAGGCGCCCGGCGACTTCCGCGGCGGTGCCCTCGGGACCGACCAGCCGCGGCAGCGACGCCTCGCTGCGCGCCGCGAAGCGCTCGCCGAAGCGGTTGACCAGGGCATCCTCGCCCCAGTGCGCGAGGGGGACGTGCTCCTCGATCGTGACCTCGAGCTGGTCCGGCCAGACGCGCCGCACGCGTACGCCGCGCACCCAGGGCAGCGCTTCCAGCGCGGTCCGCACCGCAGCGAGGTCGACGGCGAAGAAATTGCCGCGCACGCGGCCACGCGTCGCACGCTCGACGTCTTCGCGCGCGGTATGCGCGAGCGGGCCCATGACCGTGACCTCGTGCAGGGGAAACAGCGTCGAGCGCAGCAGCCACTGCACGCCGGCGTAGAGCAGCGCGAGCATCGCCGTCGTTGCGAGTACGCCGGCGAGCGCGTTCAACAGGCGGGGGTTGTTCCACATGCGCGCGCTCAGCCCAGCCGGGCCGCCTCCAGGATTCGCAGGCACAGGTCCTCGTAGGACAGGCCGACCGCACGCGCCGCCATCGGCACCAGCGAGTGGTCGGTCATGCCGGGGGCAGTGTTCACTTCCAGCAGGTACGGCGCGCCGTCGGCGTCGAGCATCAGGTCGACGCGGCCCCAGCCGCGGCAGCCGAGCGCGTCAAAGGCCTCGCGTGACAGCGCCTGCAGTTCGCGTTCGCGCGCCGGCGGCAGCCCGCAGGGCAGGATGTAGCGCGTATCGTCGGCGATGTACTTCGCCTGATAGTCGTAAAAGTCGCGCGGCGTCTCGAGCTTGATGATCGGCAGCACCGCATCGTCGAGGATGCCGACCGTAAGCTCGGTGCCCTCGATGAACTTCTCGGCCATCACCACGCGGTCGTAGTTCACCGCAAGCGCGTAGGCTTCTTCGAGCGCGCCCGCCGCGCGCACCTTGCTCATGCCAAGCGACGAGCCCTCGCAGACGGGCTTCACCATGAGCGGCAGGCCGAGCCGCCCGGCCACCGCGCCCAGGTCCGCGTCTGCCGTCAGAATCTCGCTCGGCGGCGTCGGCAGGCCACGCGCCTGCCAGACCAGCTTCGCGCGCAGCTTGTCCATTGCCAGCGCGGAGGCAAGCACCCCGCTGCCGGTGTAGGGGATGCCGAGCCACTCAAGTACGCCTTGCAGCGTGCCGTCCTCGCCGAATCGACCGTGCAGCGCGATGAACACCCGGTCGTAACGCGCGTCGAGCAGTGCGTCGAGCCCGCGCGCGGCTGGGTCGAAGGGATGCGCATCGACGCCGCGGTTGCGCAGCGCCGCGAGCACCATGCCGCCGCTTTTCAGCGAGACTTCGCGCTCGGCCGACTTGCCGCCGAGCAAGACGCCGACCTTGCCGAATGCGTCGGGTCTCATGCGGCGTCCCCCACGATGCGGACCTCGGCAACCAGGTCGATCCCGGTGCGTTCCCGCACCGTCGCACGCACCGACTCGATCAGCCACTCAATGTCGGACGCACGCGCCACGCCCTTCGGGTTGACGATGAAGTTGGCGTGCTTCTCCGACACCCGCGCGCCACCGCGCGTCAGCCCCTTCAGGCCGCAGGCCTCGATGAGCCGCGCCGCGTGGTCGCCGGGCGGGTTGCGGAACACGCTACCCGCGTTCGGCAGCGCGAGCGGCTGCGTCGCCACGCGCCGCGCGAGCAGGTCCTTGATGCGGGCACGCGCAGCCGCACCGTTGCCCGGCACGAGACGGAACCAGGCAGCCGCGAACCATTCGGACGCCCCCAGGCGGGCGGTGCCATTCTTTAGCGCACAGTGCCGGTAGCCGGTCTCGAACTCGGTGGCCGAACGCTGTCGCTGCACGCCGTGGCGGTCGATGGTCAGCACGCGCTCGACGATGTCCCAGGTTTCGGCGCCGTAGCAGCCGGCGTTCATCGCCAGCGCTCCGCCGACGGAACCCGGCACGCCGGCCAGGAACTCCGCCCCGGCGAGGTCGTTGCGCGCGGCGAATCGCGCCACCTTCGGACTCGCCACGCCGGCCTCGGCGTAGAGCTGGCCGTCGAGCAGTTCGGGATGCCGGCCGGCCGCATGCATCAGCACCACGCTGCCCGCGTAGCCGCCGTCGCGCACCAGCAGGTTCGAACCGAGACCGATGAAAAGCAGCGGCTCAGCGGCCGGCAGGCGGGCAAGGAACAGCGACAGGTCGTCGAGGTCCGCGGGCCGGTACAGGCGCCGCGCGCGTCCGCCGGCGCGCCAGCTGACGTAACGCACCAGGGGCTCGTCGAGCCTGAGCTCGCCGCGCAGTCCCTCGAGTCGAAGTTGGTCGGCCATGTTCATTCGCCGCGCCTCAGGCCTCGCCCCCGTGCAGCTGGGCCGGCACGCCGCCGATCGAGCCCGCGCCCATGGTGACCACCACGTCGCCGTCGCGCACGACACGCAAAATTGCACCCGCCAGGGCGTCGATCGCCGCGACGAACACCGGCTCAACGCGCCCCGCCACGCGCACCGCGCGCGCCAGCGAGCGGCCATCGGCCGCCACGATCGGCGCCTCGCCCGCCGCGTAGACTTCGGCGAGCAGCAGCGCGTCGGCGCTCGAGAGCACCCGCACGAAATCCTCGAACAGATCGCGCGTGCGCGTGTAGCGATGTGGCTGAAACGCGAGCACGACGCGCCGCCCCGGGAATGCGCCGCGCACCGCCTCGAGCGTCGCCGCCATCTCTGCAGGGTGGTGGCCGTAGTCGTCGATCAGCGTGAAGTGGCCACCGCCCGGCAGCGCGACCTCGCCATGGCGCTGGAAGCGCCGGCCGACGCCGCGGAATTCAGCGAGCGCCTTGAGGATCGCGGCATCCGGCACCGCGAGCTCGCTCGCCACCGCAATCGCCGCGAGCGCGTTCTGCACGTTGTGTCGCCCCGGCAGGTTGAGCGTCACGTCGAGCGCATCGCGGCCCTCGCGCACGGCTGTAAAGCGCATGCTGCCGCCGGCATGCGCCACGCCCTCGGCACGCAGCATGGCGTCGGGCGCAAAGCCGTAGGTGAGCAGCGGCTTCGACACGAACGGCAGAATTTCGCGCACGTTCGGGTCGTCGACGCAGAGGATCGCGCTACCGTAGAAAGGCAGGTTCTGCAGGAACTGGACGAACGACTGCTTGAGGCGCGCGAAGTCGTGCTCGTAGGTGTCCATGTGATCGGCGTCGATATTGGTCACCACCGCCAGCACGGGCTGCAGATGCAGGAACGACGCGTCCGACTCGTCAGCCTCGACCACGATGAACTCGCCGGTGCCGAGCCGCGCGTTCGAGCCGGCAGCCTCGAGCCGCCCGCCGATGACGAAGGTGGGGTCGAGGCCGCCCTCGGCGAGCACACTCGCCGCCAGGCTGGTGGTCGTCGTCTTGCCGTGCGTACCGGCGATCGCGACGCCTTGCTTCAGGCGCATGAGCTCAGCGAGCATCAGCGCGCGCGGCACCACGGGAATGCGCGCGGCGCGCGCCGCCGTGACCTCGGGATTGCTCGCAGCGACCGCGCTCGAGATCACCACCGCGTCCGCGCCGGCGATATGCGCCTGCGCATGCGTCGGATAGATCCGCGCGCCGAGCCCTGCCAGCCGCCGCGTCACTGCGCTCGCCGCGACGTCCGAGCCGCTCACGTCGTAGCCCAGGTTGAGCAGCACCTCGGCGATACCGCTCATGCCGGCCCCGCCGATGCCA
>LJTQ01000059.1 GCA_001303445.1 Betaproteobacteria bacterium SG8_39
GCTTCCAGACACGGAAGCGCGACCCTTCCATGCGCCCCAGCAGGCGCTCTTCCGCCGAAAAGCGGCTGGTCGTCGACAGCAGCGACTGCAAGCGCAGCGCCGCAGTGTCCGCGCTGCAGCCTCCGCTCGCGCGGAAAGGCTCGCGCCAGAAGAGCAGCCGCGCGCTCATGGCATTTCGTCCGGCAGGCGCTGCGCGGCGAGCCGCTCGATCGCCTCGCCGGTCATGCGTTGACCGATCCAGTCGTCCAGCGCACGTGCGCCCAGCGTGCGGTAGAAATCGCGGGCCGGCGTATTCCAGTCCAGCACGCTCCATTCGAGACGCCCGCAGCCGCGCGCATGCGCCAGGCGCGCGACGAACACCATCAGCGCCTTGCCGTAGCCACGGCCACGGTACTCGGGGCGCACGAACAGGTCTTCCAGGTACAGGCCCGGCACGCCCAGAAAGGTGGAGAAATTGTGGAAGAACACGGCAAAGCCGACCGCCGCCCTACCCTCTTCGGCGAGCACGGCCTCCGCCGCCGGCTGCGCGCCGAACAGATGACTGCGCAGGCTGTCCTCGGTCACCTGCAGCTGCTCGCACAGGCGCTCGTAGTCCGCCAGCCCGCGAATCAGCTCGAGCAGGGTCGGGACGTCCGCCGGCGCTGCCTGGCGAATGCGAAACCCGGCCGCCATCCCCGCCCCAGGGTGTCAGGCCAGCGTGCAGACGTCGTCGAACGGCAGCCGCGGGCTGCGCGGAAAGACTTTCGACGGATCGCCGTAGCCGAGGTTGCACAGGAAATTCGACTTGATTCGACCTTCGGCAAAGAACGCGGCATCGACTTTGGCATTGTCGAATCCCGACATCGGCCCGCAATCCAGACCCAAAGCGCGCGCGGCGAGCATCAGGTAGGCACCCTGCAGTGAGCCGTTGCGCATTGCCGTGGTCTGCACATGCGCCTTTTTCTCTTCTCCCTCGAAAATCGACTTCGCATTGGGATTGTGCGGGAACGTGCGCGGCAGGTTTTCGTAGAACCGCAGATCGTAGGCGATGATCGCCGTGACCGGTGCCTTCATCGTCTTTTCGAGATTGCCGGGACTGAGCGCCGGCGCGAGCTTTTCCTTGCCCGCTTTCGAACGCACGAACACCAGCCGGGCCGGCTGCGTATTCATGGTCGTCGGGCCCCACTGCATCAGGTCGTAGAGCGCCCGTAACTGCGCGTCGCTCACCGGCTTGTCGAGGAAACCGTTCTGTGTGCGCGCGGTGCGAAACAGGATGTCGAGTGCCTGATCGTTCAGCATGGAATCTTCGCTGCGGGGGATTGAACCGGGCCCGATGGTAGCATCGCGCGCGCATGCTGGATCTCTCCAAGCTGATACGGCCCGGCGATGGCGTACTCTGGGGCCAGGCCACGGCGGAACCGCAGACGCTGGTCGAGGCTTTTCTCGCCCAGCGCGGCGCGTATTCGGGCGCCTCGGTGTTTCTCGGCATCAACTATTCGGGTGCGGTTCGCGCGGAGCATGCCGATCGCCTCCGCTTCACGGCCTATTGCGGCGCGGGCCACAACCGCAGGCTGATCGACGCAGGCCTGGCGGACGTCGAGCCGCACCCCTATTCGCGCTTTGGCGACCTCATCCGCACCGGCCGGATCCGCACCGATGTCGTGCTGGTGCAGGTCAGTCCGCCGGATGAGCGTGGCGAGCACAGCCTGGGCCTGTCCGCCGAGTACCTCGTCCCGGCGCTGCAGCAGGCGCGCGTGATCATCGCCGAAATCAACGATCAGGTACCCTGGACACACACCGAACGCACGCTGCGAAGCGGCGATTTTTCTCTCAGCATCCAGTCCTCGCGCGCGCCCGCGACGGCGGCGGCTGCCGGACCCGGCGATCTTGAGCGCCGCATCGCGGCGCATGCGGCGCCGCTGATCCCCGACGGCGCCACACTCGAATTCGGTCTCGGCGCCCTGCCCGACGCGATTCTCGCGGCGCTCAGCGACCGGCGCGACCTCGGCGTGCATTCGGGCTCACTCGGCGACGGCATCGTCGACTTGATGCGATCCGGCGTGATCACCAACGCGCGCAAGCCGATCGACCCGGGCAAGACGATCGGCGGGATTTTGCTCGGCTCGCGCAAACTGTTCGACTTCGCGCATCGCAACGCCGCGCTCGAGTTGCGCAGCGCCGACTACACCCACGCGGCAGGCGTGCTCGGTCGGCTGCCGAACTTCGTGGCAATCAATTCCGCGGTCGAAGTGGACCTGACGGGACAGGTCAACGCAGAACTCGCCAATGGCGCCTATGTCGGCGCAGTTGGCGGCGCACTGGACTTCATCCGCGCGGCGAATGCCTCCCCCGGCGGCGTTTCCCTGGTCTGCCTGCCCTCTTCCGTCGGCACCAAGGCCTCGCGCATCGTCGCCCGCCTCAGCGGGCCGGTCGCCACGCCGCGCAGCGAGGCGGGCGTCTTCGTGACCGAGCATGGCCGTGCCGACCTGCGCGGCCAGCCGCTGCGGATGCGCGTTGCGCGCATGCTCGACATCGCCCACCCGATGTTCCGCGAATCCCTCGAGCGCGAGGCGCATGGCTTGGGGTTGTTGCGGGGATGCTAGACCTGGGGGCTGGTTGAACCGCTGATCAGCGGAAGTTGCGCAGCGCCTTGACGGCCCAGAACGGCGCCGCGGCCAGCACGATGAACCCGAGCGAGCACATGAAACCGGTACGGTAGCCGTCGGTCAGGTCATGCAGCACGCCGCCGAGCAGCGAGCCGCAGGCGGCACCGAGTGCGTTGGTCGCATAGATCGTGCCGTAGATGGTGGCGACGCGCGGACCGGCGAAGTGCTTGGCGCACACGGAGGAGATGATCGGACCGCGCACGCCCATGCACAGACCGAAGACCAGTACGAACGCGACGAGCAGAACCCCCGACGGGGACCCGGCAAGCGCGATGAGCAGCAGCATGCCGGTTGCCGTACCGAGGAAGCTCGCGCTCACGGTCTGTCGAACGCCAAAGCGGTCCGACAGGAACCCGCTGCCCATGACGCTCATCGCCGAGAGCATGCCGACGAAGCCGACTGCGGTCGCCGCGGTGAGCGGCGGGAAGCCGGCGTCAATGAGGAACACCACGAGCTGCACCAGAATGATGAACATGGCCACCGAGGTACAGAAGAACGCCTGCGCCAGGGCCCAGTACATGCGCGATTTCAATGCGCTGCGCAGCGTCCAGCCGGCGGCGCCCTCGCCGCGCTGGGCATCGATGCGGTACGCCGGGTGGCCGGCCCGGAACCGCGTCCAAGGCAGGCCGAGCGCCACGATCAGCGCGGCGACGAGCAGGATGCCGCCGAGGACCCGGTATGCGTTCTCCCACTGGATTCGATTGATCAGGACCTGCGCGAGCGGCACGAACACGACCGAGCCGACGCCGAAGCCCGAATAGGCCACGCCAAGCGCGGTCGACAGCCGGGCGCGGAACCAGCGTGAGAGCAGGCCCGAGCTCGGCACCATGCCGGTAAAGCTCACCCCGATGCCGACGGAGACGCCCACCAGAAGGTAAAACTGCCAAAGGCGATCGAGGCTGCCGGCCAGCAGAAACGCCCCACCGAGCACCACCAGCCCGGTGGTGTAGGCCCAGCGCGGCCCGACCCGGTCGAAGGCCATGCCGACGAACGGCGCGGCAAAACCGTTGATCAGCAGATAGAGGGAGTAGACGCTCGTCAGGCTCGAGCGGCTCCAGCCAAACTCGGCCTCGAGCGGCTTCAGAAATACGGAATACGTGTCTCCGATTCCGCGCCCGAGCATGTTGAGCAGGAAGCAGGTCGCCAGCACCGCGAACGCGGTGCGCTGCAACTGCGCGCTGTCAGTGGCTTCGCGGCTCACCGCGTTGCCATCAGATTTCCGGCGACTCGAGACCGAACACCTGGCGAAGGTACGCTAGGTAGCGCGGGTCCTTGCTGACGGTTTTGCCTGGCGAATCGGACACCTTGGCCACCGGCTGGCCATTGCACTCGATCATCTTGATCACGATGTTGAGCGGCTCGTGGCCGAGGTCATTGGTGAGATTGGTGCCGATGCCGAAGGCGGTACGCGCGCGTCCATGAAAACGCCGGGCAATTTCGATCGCCAGCGGAAATGAGAGCTGGTCAGAAAAAATCAGCGTCTTGGTATGCGGGTCGACCCGATTTCTCTGGTAGTGATCAATCATCCGCTCGCCCCAATCGAACGGATTGCCGGAGTCATGCCGTGCGCCATCGAACAGCTTGCAGAAGTACATGTCGAAATCGCGCAGAAAGGCGTCCAGCCCGTAGGTGTCCGAGAGTGCGATTCCCAGGTCGCCGCGGTATTCCTTGGCCCAGGTATCCATCGCGAAGGTCTGCGAGTCGCGCAGGCGCGGGCCGAGCGCCTGGCAGGCCTGCATGTACTCGTGCCCGAGCGTGCCGAGCGGAGTCAGATCGTTTCTCATCGCGAACCAGACGTTCGACGTTCCGGCAAAGTACTCAGGCACCTCCTGCTTCAGGGTCCGCAGTACGCGCTCCTGCCAGTCGCGCGAGAAGCGACGCCGGGTACCGAAGTCGGAGATCCTGAAATCGAGCGCCGGCTCGACCTTGCGCACGAGATCGATCTTCGTCTGCAGGCGACGCGCGCCTTCGGCAAAGTCGGGCTGTAGCTGGGTGCGTCGAAAATACGTCTCCGACACGATCGCCAGCACCGGAATTTCGTACAGAATGGTGTGCAGCCACGGGCCGCGAATCTTGATGTCGATGCCGCCCTCCGGCCCACCCTCGGCAATCTGAATGTACTTGGCATTGAACTGGAACAGGCCGAGGAAGTCGACGAAGTCCGATTTCATGAAGCGCAGACCGCGGAGGTAGCCGAGCTCCTGCTCGGTAAAGCGCAAGCCGCACAGGCTGGCGATTTCCTCGCGAATACGCCCGAGGTCGGGACGCAGATTGACGCCTTCATTGCGGCAGGTGAACGCATATTCGACCTGCGCGCCCGGGAAATGATGCAGCACCACCTGCATCATGGTGAATTTGTAAAGGTCAGTGTCGAGCAGCGACTGAATGATCATCGCGGATTCGCGCCGGGAGCCGCGGGCATTGTACATTGCGGCCATGTGTGGCCGTTACGCCCTGCACAGTCGTCCCGAAGTGATCGCGCTCGCGTTTGGGCTGAGCGAGGCGCCTGCCACGCTCGTGCCACGCTTCAACATCGCACCGGCGGCAGAGGTCCTCATCGTGCGCCGGGAAACCGGTGGCGCGCCCCGCCCGGCTCTCGTCCGCTGGGGGCTGCTGCCGCGCTGGGCGAAGGACCCGAAGCGTGCGGCGAAGCTGAACAACGCACGCGGTGAGACCGTGGCCGAGAAGCCGTCGTTTCGCGACGCCTATCGCAGACGCCGTTGCCTGGTGCCGGCCAACGGCTTCTACGAATGGAAGCGCGTCGAGTCACGCAAGCAGCCCTACTACGTCTACCCGGCGCAGGGCGAACTGTTCGCCTTCGCCGGCCTGTGGGAGCGCTGGGAAGGCGCCAGCGGACCGCTCGAGACCTGCGCCATCGTCACCACGCAAGCCAATGCGCCGATGCAGGCGATCCACGACCGCATGCCGGTCATCCTCGCGCCACGGGACTACGCGCGCTGGCTCGATTGCAGCGCCGACGCGGAAGTCACGGACCTGCTGGTCCCGTGTCGCGCCGAGGTGATCCGCGTGCACGCCGTCAGCACCGCGGTCAATCGCGCGAGCAATGACGTCCGCGAGCTGATCGAGCCGCTCGAGCAGGCCTAGCGCGTGACGCCGCCCCTGAGCCCGACGGTCCGCGGCATGCTCTGGATGGTCGCCACGGGCCTGCTGTTCATCGTGCTCAACACCACGATGAAGCGACTCGCCCACGACCTCGATCCCTGGCTGGTCGGATTCCTGCGTTACCTGATGGGCGTTCTGGTCATTCTGCCGCCGGCGCTGCGTCTCGGTCTGCGCGCCCTGTGGCCGCGTGCGCCCAAGCTGCAGTTCGTGCGCGGCCTGTTTCATGCGGGTGGCATGACCCTGTGGTTTGCCGCCTTGCCCATGGTCAGCATGGCCGAGTTGACGGCGATCGGCTTCACCGGCCCGCTGTTCATCTGTATCGGGGCGGTGCTGTTCCTGAAGGAACACATGACCGGCGCCCGCTGGGCCGCGGTCCTGGTCGGCTTCAGCGGCGTGCTGCTGGTCGTCAGTCCCTGGCAGAGCGACGGATTCGGCGGCGTTTCGGCCGGCGTGCTGCTGATGCTCGCGTCCGCGCCGGTCTTCGCCGGCTCCTTCCTGACGGCCAAGGCGCTCACCCGGTTCGAGCGATCCGATGTCGTCGTGCTGTGGCAGCACCTGTGGGTCTCGCTACTGCTGCTGCCGGTCGCGATCGCCTACTGGACGATGCCCTCACCGGCGCAGTGGGGACTGCTTGTCGTCTGCGGGGTGCTCGGCGCGGCCGGGCATTACTGCATGACGCGCGCCTTCCGGGTTGCCGACATCTCCGCAGTCCAGTCAGTCAAGTTTCTTGAGCTGGTCTGGGCGTCCATCATGGGGTTCATCGTCTTCGGCACCGTGCCCGGCTTCTGGACCGTCATCGGCGGCATGGTGATTTTCGTCAGCACGCTGTGGCTCGCACGCCGCGAGACACGCACGGTGGAAAGGAACGCCTCCGCGTCATGAGCGCCGCCCTTAGTGGACCGCACGCTGCTGGCCGCCCCAGTAGCGCGCCCGCAGCGCCTTCTTGTCGGGCTTGCCCAGGCCCGTGACCGGCAGGGCGTCGACGAAGTCGACCGACTTGGGCGCCTGCACGGGGCCCTTGTGCTCGCGCACCAGTGCGATCAACGCCTCGGGCGCAACCGCCGCGCCGGCTTTCAGCACGACCACGGCCTTGACGGCCTCGCCCCACTTTTCATCCGGCACACCGATCACGGCAGCGGCGGCGACCGCGGGATGGCGGGTCAGCACATCCTCCACCTCGCGCGGAAAGACGTTGAAGCCGCCGGTAATGATCAGATCCTTTGAGCGGTCGACGATGTAGATGAAGCCGTCGGCATCGCACCGCGCCATGTCGCCCGTGTGCAGCCAGCCGTGGCGAAACGCCTGCTCGGTCTCCTCCGGCTTGTTCCAGTAACCGAGCATCACCAGCGGACCCCGTACGCAGATCTCGCCGACCTCGCCGACCGGCACCGCGTTGCCGTCATCGTCGAGCAAAGCCACCTGGCTCGAGCCGCTCGGCGTGCCGCAGGAGGCGAGGCGCTCGGGATGATGCTCCGGGTCGTGCTCGTGCTTGTGCAGTGCCGTCACGCAGTTCGGCGCCTCGGATTGCCCGTAGAGCTGCATGAACACGCGGCCGAAGCGCTTCATGGCTTCCATCAGGCGCGCCGGTGACATCGGCGAGGCGCCGTATATCACCAGTTCGAGACTCGACAGGTCGGCCTGCGCCATACCCGGGTGATCGAGCAGCACGTAAACCATGGTCGGCACCAGGAAGGTGGCCGTAATGCGGTGGCGCTCGACCAGGTCGAAGAAGCGCTGCGGCTCAAAGCCCTTCGACATGACGAAGCTGCCGCAGCGCGACATGACCGCGACGATCATCGCCCCTGCCGCGTGCGTAATCGGCGTCATGGCGAGAAAGCGCACCTCCTGCGGCCAGTCCCAGTCGGCGAGTTCGGTCACCACCATCGTCACCTGCACGCGGTGCGTGTGGATCACGCCTTTCGGCCTGCCGGTCGTGCCGCCGGTGTAGATCAGCACGCAGATGTCGTCGGCATGGGCCTTCGACAGCAGCGGTCCGGGCACGAACTTCTCAAGTGCAGAGAGGATGTCCTCGCCCAGATCGATGGCACCGAGACCGAAGATGCGCTTCAGTCCAGGCACCCGTGCCCGCAACGCCTTGCCGCGTTCGGCGAACATGCCCGGGTCGACGAACAGGAACTGCACGCCCGAGTCCTCGAGCAGGTAGGCATGGTCATCCTCCGAGGCCAGCGGGTGCATCCAGGTGGCGCGCAGCCCCATCAGGTAGCCTGCCGCACTCACGAGAAACGCCTCCGGGCGGTTCGACGACAGCACCGCGATTGCGTCACCGTGGCGCAGCCCGCGCGCTTCGAGGGCCTGCACCATGCGGCTGAGCTGCTCGCCGAATTCACGGTAGCTGATCGCCTGGTCGTCGAGCGCAAAGGCGATGCGCTCGCCGCCCCTGCGGATCGCCCGCAGGATCAGATCGCCCATGGTGCAGCCATCGTGCAGCGCTGCAGGCCGTGACGTGCTCATGTGTTGCTCCAGGCGAGTGCGTGGGATTTGCGACGCCGAACGATGCCGCAACCCCGGTTCCGCCGCAAGCCGCTGCGGGCTTGCGATTTGACCGGTACTGGATATAATTCCAGCACTGTAAGCATGCCCAGTGACTGGGCGGGACGATGCCATGGACAGCCTGACCGAGCGCCAGACCGAAATCCTCAAGCTGATCCGCGAGTTGACCGAAAAAACGGGCTACCCGCCGACGCGTGCCGAGATCGCACGCTCGATGGGGTTCCGGTCGGTCAACGCCGCCGAGCAGCATCTGCGCGCGCTCGAGCGCAAGGGCGTGCTGGAAATCTCCTCCGGCGCATCGCGCGGTATCCGCCTGCGCACGCGCGGCGCGGCCCGCCTCGGCCGCCTGATGGAGCTGCCGCTCGTCGGCCGGGTCGCTGCCGGCAGCCCGATCCTCGCCGAGGAGAACGTTCAATCGCGCGTGCAGCTCGATCCGAATCTGTTCACGCCGCGCGCCGACTACCTGCTGCGCGTGCGCGGGCTGTCGATGCGCGATGCAGGCATCCTGGAAGACGACCTTCTCGCAGTGCACCGTACGACCGAAGCGCGCAGCGGTCAGATGGTCGTTGCGCGGATCGGCGACGAGGTCACCGTCAAGCGCTTCCGGCGACGCGGCCATGTCGTCCAGCTGCTGCCCGAGAATCCTGATTTCGAGACGATCGAGGTCGATCTGCGTCGCAAGCCGTTCGCGATCGAAGGCATTGCCGTCGGCGTGGTGCGTAACGGAAAAAGTCTGTAAGCCGCGCGCATTGCGGCCTGCGCCGCGTTCCGATTTATCCGGGAATCCGCTTACAATCGGGCAGTTTTCTTTTTCTGCCCATGGACTTACTCAACGCCCCCGAGCGGTCACTACGGGACGAACCCAACCTCGCACTGCTCGAAAAGCAGCGCGCGCAAGCCGATCCGCGCAAGATCCTGGCAGACCGCGTCGAGCAGCTCTACGCCCAGTTGTGGATTGCGATCCTGGGGGCGTTCGCGGTGGGCGGCATCGCGACGTTCGAGCTCTGGGAGCCCCGCTATCGCGGCCTGATGCTGTTCTGGTGGGGGCTGGTCCTGCTGACGACCCTGGCGAGCACGAGTCTGCTCGTGAGCTACCGGCGCAGTCCCAACAAACTCGACCAGGCCGAACAGTGGCTGCGCTGGCATGGCCTCGCGGCCCTCGCAATCGGGTCGGTCTGGGGTTTCGCCGGGGCGGTCTTCTTTCCCGCGCATACCGGCGAGCAACAGGTGTTTCTCGCGTTTCTGCTTGCCGGCGTGGTGACGGGCGGCATTCCCGTGTTCTCGGGATCCTGGCCGATCTTCGCCGTCTTTGCGGCGAGCGTGCTGCTGCCGTTCACCTACATTCTCGCCACCTTCGGCAACCGCCTGTTCATGGAACTCGCCGCGCTGGCGCCGGTGTTCTACGCGGTCAACGTCGCCATCGCGTATCGCTTGGCCAGTGTGTTCAGTACGGGTTATCGCCTGCGCTACGCCTACAGCGAGTTGACCGACGACTACCGCATACTGAACAAGCGCCTGGGCGACCAGCTGCTCGAGCTGCAGGAGGCCGGCCGACAGGTCGAGGAGTCGGGCCGCAAACTGGCGCTGTTCGCCGATCGCGCTCCGATCGCGGTGATCGAGATCGGTACCGACGGCTGCATCCAGCAGCTCAACCCGTCCGCCGAGGCGCTGTTTGGCTACGCACCCGCCGAGCTGCTCGGCAAGCCGATCCAGACGCTGGTCGCGCCGGCGGCACAGGCGGCGTTCCAGCAGCAGTGGCAAACGCTGGTCGAGACGGGCAGCCCGCTGCTGGCGCAACTGATGCGCAACCTGCGGCGCGACGGCCTGGAGGTCGTGTGCGAGTGGACCGTGACGCCGCTCGTCAACCCCGATGGCCGCGTCCTTTCCGTGGTGGCGCAGGGGCGCGACATGTCGAGCCAGCTCGAAGCCGAGCGGATGAAAAAGGAGTTCACCTCGACGCTGAGCCACGAGCTGCGCACACCGCTCACCTCGATCATTGGCTCGCTGCAGCTTGTGAACTCGGGCGTAATGGGTGGCGTAGACAAGGACGTGCTCGAGCTGACGGTGATCGCCGAGCGCAATGGACAGCGCCTGCTCGATCTGATCAATGATCTTCTGGACGTCGAAAAGATCCGCGCAGGCAAATTCGACATCACCCTTGAATCCCTGGCGATCGACGATGTGCTGAAAGAGGCGCTGGTGCTGAATCGTGCCTTCGCCGAGCGCTATCGGGTCGAGCTGAAGGCGGCGGATAGCCTGCCCGCCGCGTGCGTCTGCGCAGATCGCAAGCGCCTGCTACAGGTCCTGACCAACCTGATCTCGAATGCGGCAAAGTTCTCACCCGCGGGCGAAACGGTCGACATCGGACTGCAGCAGCAGAGCCACAGCGTACGGGTCAGCGTGCAGGATCGTGGCCCCGGAATTCCGGCGGATTTCCGTGCGAAAATCTTTACCCGGTTCTCGCAGGCGGATGCCGCGACGGCACGGCAGAAGGGTGGCACGGGACTCGGCCTGGCGATCTGCAAGCACCTGATCGAATTGATGCACGGGGCGATCGGGTTTCAGGACCGGCCAGGTGGCGGTACCATTTTTTGGATCGAGATACCGATGCAGGACGTATCACAGACAAACAAGGAAAACTGATGCCCACACGCCCATTGGAGAAAGTCCTGTACGTCGAGGATGACGAGGACATTCAGCGCATCGTGCGCATGTCGCTCGAGCGTGTCGGCAAGATGAGCGTCGAGATCGTCAGCAACTCCTCGCAGGCGATCGACCGGATGAAGGCGTTCAAGCCCGACCTCGTCATGCTCGACTGGATGATGCCCGAGATGGATGGGCCGACGCTGTTTCGCGCGATGCAGCAGGACCCTGAAGTGGCCAGCCTGCCGGTCATTTTCATCACCGCCAAGGCCTCGCCGCGCGAGCTGGAGGAACTCGTCCGGCTCGGTGCGAAGGGCACGATTTCGAAGCCGTTTTCGCCCAAGGATCTGCCGGACCAGCTACGGGGCCTGTGGCACGCCCTGCCGGACTGAAGCCGCCGCACCGCGGCGACCGCTTGCGCCGCCCCGCCTCCCTCTTACGACTGCAGCTTGACGGTCGTTTCCGCGCCGAACGCGCCACTACCCTGGTAGAACTTGCGCGACAGAAAGCCGATCACCTCGTCGGCATTACGGAAGCGCGCGTCGCGATCCTTTTCGAGCAACTTGTCGAGCAGGCGTTGGTAGCTTTCCAGCGGTTCCGGCAATGAAGGCGGCTGCGTGTTGAGATGGTGCAGCGCGACCTCGACCGCCGTTTCGCCATCGAACAGGTGGCGCCCGGTGATCATCTGGTAGAGCAGCACGCCCGCGCTGTATATGTCCGTGCGCAGATCGAGTGCACGCCCGGCAACCTGCTCGGGGCTCATATAGCGCGGCGTGCCGAGCACTTCGCCGTGGCTCGTGCGATCGACCGAATCGATGTGCTTGGCAATGCCGAAATCGACGATCGCCAGGCTGCCGTCTGCCCGGAACATGAGGTTCTGCGGCTTCAGGTCGCGATGCAGGATGCCCTGCTCGTGGATGTCGCCCAGCGCAAACATCAGCTCACGAAAGATCCGCAGAGCTTCCTCCGGCTGCATCGCCTTTCCACCGAGGCGCTTGCTGAGATCACCGCCGTCGAAGAACTCCATCACGAGATAGGCGTAGTCCTCGGAGACGCCGTGTCCCTCGATGTGCGCGACGTGACGGCTCTGGATGCGCTCGACGAGTTCGTACTCTTCCATGAAGCGCTCGAGCGCCGTGGGATCTTGCATCACCTCGCTGCGCAGCAGCTTCACGACCAGCGGGTCATCGTCTCCCTCGCGCGAGGCGAGGTAGACGCGAGACATGCCGCCTTCGCCGATTAGGCGCAACACGCGCACGCCCGGAATACGCAAGCGCGAGCCGAGCTGCTGGCCCTCCATCCGCGCAGCCACCTCGGGCGAGGCCGTCTGCACGAGCTCGTCGTGCGTCAGCTCGCGTACCGAGGCCACCAGTTTTTCGCGGGTGAGCTCCTGCTTGCGCTGGTAATCGTCGGCGCCGGCCTTCATCGCGCGTACCGCGATGGATTCGTTGCCCGCGCCGGTCAGGAAGATGACTGGCGGGCAGTCGTTCCGCTTCTTGAACGTTGCCAGCCAGTCCAGTCCGTCACCGCGGCCCAGCATGTAATCGAGGATCAGGACATCGTAGTCGCCGAGCGGGAAGCTTTTGTCGGGGATGTCGCGGACCAGCGGGTCGAACAGCTCCACCTGGATGTTCGGGAACTCCTGCTTCAGATAGTGCGCGAGGAGATTGCGCAAATCCTCGTCATCGTCAATGATCAGGACGCGCATGACTAGTCCGGCACGACGACGCGCGCGGCATAAATAGCGATCGGTTCTTCCTTGCCGCGCAGCGTGACTTCGCCGCGCGGCTCGACTCGATTGGACGGCACCAGATCGCTGATCTTGTCGTACACGCTGCGGCACATCAGCACCTGGTTGGCGGGTGCCGTTTGCATCAGCCGCGCGGCGGTGTTGACCGGGTTGCCGATGATCGTGTAGCTGGTGTAGTGAGGCGAGCCGACGTTCGCCAGAATCGCCTCACCCATACAGATTCCGACGCCGACCCCAGTGGCAACGCCGTAACGCTGCTCCCAGCGCGTGGCGACCGGCGCAAACCGCGACACCATTTCCTCGGCGGTGAGGTAGGAGCGCTTTGCCGCATCCTCCTGCGGGAACGGGACGTTGAATCCCACCAGCAGGCTGTCGCCGGCCATGTTGAAAATCGTCGCGTCATGGTGATACGCGGCATCGGTCAGGATGCTGAAGTATTCGTTCAGCATGGCCACCACCTCGACCACCTCGGTACGCTCCGTGATACTGGTGAATCCGCGCAGGTCGGCGAACAGGGCAACCACCTCGACGCGCTGCGCGCGGCGTGAAAACAGCTCGCCGTCCGCGCCGTCGTCCTCGAGAATGCGCTCTGCGAGGCGCGGCGAGATATAGCGTGAGAAGGCACGCCGGATGGCTTCCCGGTTCTCGACTTCCGTGGCCAGTCGCCGCCGCTCGAGTTCGCGTCGGGTTTCGTGCAGCCGGCGCAGGGTCTTGACGCGCGCGACCAGCTCCTCGCGTCGCACCGGCTCGTCGAGCGCCGTCACCAGCACGATCGGCACCATGGCCGTGGCCTCGTCGGACTTCAGCCGGGCACAGACCTCGAACCCGCTCAGGCCGGGCATCATCACATCGAGCAGCACCAGGTCGGGCGCTTCGGCGTGCACCTTGGCGATCCCCTCCTCGCCGTCGGTCGCCGTGGTGGCGTCCATGCCCTCGGCACGCAGCATGTGCGCGAGAAACTCCGACATGTCGGGGTCGTCGTCGACCACCAGCACGCGGAACCCGGAGGACAGGCCCATCACGCGCGACCGCGCAACCGCTTCACTCATACACGATCTCAACTTTGGCGAGATAGTCCTCGTAGGTATCGAGGTTCGAGCCGATGGTTGCGGCATCGCTTGCCTTGGCGGCATCCTCGATCGTCTTGCCGATCGTCGAGACCAGATCGAATCCATACGAACTGCCGGCGCCCTTCATTCGGTGTCCGAGCCGGCGCAGCTCTTCGAAATCGGAGGCGGCGAGTGCCGTGCGCAGGGTCTCGAGCTCCTTGCGCCGGTTGCTCATGAACGAGGGGATCAGGTCGGCGAGATCTTTCGCCACGGTCACGGTGTAGCCACTCTGCGTCATATCGATGTCTTGTTCTGTGCGGTGCGGCCACGCGTGCGCCGCCGAGGGTGGTCGAATAGCTTTGGATTATAGGGATTTTCGCTCTGCCTGCAGGCGCGAATTGTCATGGGGTGTCAACGGTTTACCGGCCGTCAAAAGTCGTCAGCGCTGGCTGTCGGCCACGATCGCCCGGGCGCGCGACAGGTGCGGGTGAACGCTGAGCGCGGCGGAGAAGGCGAAGCAGGCGCCCTCGGTATCCCCTTCGCCGAGCAGGATCTCCCCAAAACTGCACAGCGCGCCGAAATGGCGCGGCTCACGCTCCAGGGTGCGACTGAGGTCCTGAACGCAGTGCAGGTCGTCGCCAAGCAGGTAGTACAGCGTCGCGCGCTTGTGCCAGGCCTCGACGTAACCCGGCAGGCAGCGCAGCAAGCGGGTCAGCCGGGTCTCCGCGACATCGAAGCGGCGCGCCGCGATGTCATCGGCAGAACGATCGAGCGCCTCGCTGGCGATGCGGTGCGGATGGTGCATCCAGATATGCCAGATACGCTCCTCGACAGCGAGTGCATCCGCCTCCGAGGTGCAGGCCGAGAGCCGCTGAAACAAGGCATCAAGCGCGGGGGTGGTGCAGGCCGGCCTGCGCTGATGCCGCGCGGCAATGAGGCTCAGGGTGTTCGCATAGAGCGTCATCCCGAGATCGATAGTAGCAGGCTCAACGAAAATTGCGTGAACGCGCAGTCAGCCGGCCGAGGAGCGCACTGTAATCGTCTAGGCGACGTGCGACGAGGTGCACGACATCGCCATCGCGCTCGATAACGCCCCGGACCGCAAGCAAGCTGGAACCGAGGAGCGCGCGGCGCTGGCGCTCGACCAGGTGGCGCCAGACCACCACGTTGACAGTGCCTGTTTCGTCCTCGAGAGTCACGAACACGACGCCGCTCGCGGTATCCGGGCGTTGTCGGCAGGTCACCAGCCCTGCCGCGCGCACCGCCGCACCGTGTGCGCAGCTGCGCAAGCGTTCGGCGTTCACCACGTGCAGCCGCGACAAGCGGGGGCGCAGCAGCGCGAGGGGATGCGGCCCGAGCGTGAATCCCAAGCTGGCATAATCAGCCACGATCTGTTCGCCCACGCCCGGCGCGGGGAGCACAAGCTCGGGATCGCGCTGCGGCATCTGCCCCAGCAGATCCGGCGTTGTCTCGACACCGGCCACCTGCCAATGCGCCTGTCGCCGGTGGCCGGCAAGCGGGCGCAGGGCGTCTGCCGCCGCCAGGCATTTCAGCTCGTGCCGGCTGAGCGCGGCGCGCCGGGCGAGATCCTCGACCGATGTGAATCCCTGTGCCGCGCGCGCTGTGTCAATGCGGCCGGCGGCCGCTTCGCTGAGCCCGTTCACCATGCGCAGGCCCAATCGCACCGCACCTGCCTCCAGCGTGCAGTCCCAGTGACTCGCACCGACCTCGGCAGGCCGTACCGTCACGCCGTGATGCTGCGCATCGCGCACCAACTGCGCAGGCGCATAAAACCCCATGGGCTGGCTGTTGAGCAGTGCTGCGAGGAAAGCCGCCGGCTCGTGGCGCTTCAACCAGGCCGAGACATAAACCAACAGCGCAAAGCTTGCCGAGTGCGACTCGGGGAATCCATATTCCCCGAAACCGAGGATCTGGCGGTAGATGCTCTCGGCAAAGCTGCGTGAATAGCCGCGCTCCAGCATGCCACGGATCAGCCGGCACTCGGAAGGCTCCAGCCCGCCCTTGCGCCGCCAGGCCGCCATCGAGCGGCGCAGATTGTCTGCCTCGCCAGGCGTGAATCCGGCGGCGACGACGGCGAGCTGCATCACCTGCTCCTGGAAGATCGGCACGCCGAGCGTACGCTCGAGAACCTGTCGTACCGCCTCGCTCGGGTAGCTCACCGGCTCCAGTCCCTGGCGCCGCCGCAGATAGGGATGCACCATGCCGCCTTGGATTGGGCCCGGACGCACGATCGCAACCTCGATCACGAGATCGTAGAAATTCTCCGGCCGAAGCCGCGGCAGCATCGACATCTGCGCGCGTGACTCGATCTGAAAAACCCCCATCGTGTCGGCGCGGCCGATCATCTCGTAGGTCGCCGGATCCTCCGGCGGCACGTCGGCCAGCGTGAAAGCGACCCCGCGCCGCGCCGCGACAAACTCGAGCGCCCGCTGGATCGCCGTCAACATGCCCAGCGCCAGCACGTCGACTTTAAGCAGGCCGAGCGCCTCGAGATCATCCTTGTCCCACTGAATAATGCTGCGCTCGGGCATGGCTGCGTTTTCCACCGGCACAAGCTCCGCGAGCGGACCGCGTGAAATGACGAATCCGCCGACATGCTGCGAAAGGTGGCGTGGAAACCCGACCAACGCAGTGCTGAGCTCCAGCAGGCGCTCGACCAACGGGCTCTGCGGATCGAGCCCTGCGTCCCGCACGCGCTCGGGCAGTTGTGCCCGGTTGTCCCACCAGGCCAGGCTTTTCGACAACTGCCCGACTTGATCGGGCGACAGGCCGAGCACCTTGCCGACGTCGCGCACGGCACTCTTCGGTCGGTAGCAGATCACCGTCGCGGCCAAGGCCGCGCGCGCACGCCCGTACTTCTGGTAGATGTACTGAATCACCTCCTCGCGCCGCTGATGCTCGAAATCGACGTCGATATCCGGCGGCTCGTTGCGTTCCTTCGACACAAAGCGTTCGAACAGCATGCTCATGCGCTTCGGATCGACCTCGGTGATGCCGAGCGCGTAGCACACAGCCGAATTCGCCGCCGAGCCACGCCCCTGGCAGAGGATGCCGCGGCGCTTCGCAAAGCTCACGATGTCGTGCACGGTCAGGAAAAACGGTTCGTAACCGAGCTCGGCGATCAGCCTGAGCTCGTGCTCGACAAGTTGTGCGACCTTGTCGGGGATACCGCCCGGGAACCGCCAGGCGAGGCCCTGCGCAGCCAGCCAGCGCAGCCAGCTGGCCGGCGTCTCGCCCTTGGGAACCAGCTCCTCGGGATACTCGTAACGCAGCGCATCGAGCGAGAAATGGCAGCGTTCGGCAATGGCGCAGGTCTCGGCGAGCAGTTCGGGCGGATAGAGCTGTGCCAGACGCATGCGCTGGCGCAGGTGGCGCTCCGCGTTCGGGTACAGCGCATGACCGCAGTGCGCAAGCGGCTTGCCCAGCCGAACTGCGGTCAGCGTGTCCTGCAGCCGCCGCTGCGACCGCAGGTGCATGTGCACATCGCCGGCAGCGACCAGCGGCAGGTTCGCTGCGCGCGCGACCTCACGCAGATGCTCGAGCCGGGCTCGCTCCCCGGGGCCGCAGTGCAGCCCTACGGCGATCCAAGCCTGTCCGGCAAACCGCTCGGCCAGCCAGCGCGCCTGCGCCGGATCGGCGTTATCTCCGGGAATGAGCAACGCCAGCGCATGGCTGCCGGCGATCGCCTCGACATCGCCCGCCGAAAGCACATAGTGACCCTTCTTCGCCCGCCGTCGCCCCAGGGTAATCAGCGCCGCAAGGGCGCCGTAGGCCCGGCGATCGGGCGCGAGAAGCACCAGCTTCATGCCATCGTCGAGCCGCAGCTCGGTGCCGAGAATGAGCGGCAAGCCGCACCGCTTGGCTGCGACATGCGCACGCACGACCCCTGCGAACGAGCATTCGTCGGTCAGGGCGAGCGCGGCGTAACCAAGCGCGGCAGCCCGTTCGACCAGATCCTCGGGATGCGAAGCGCCACGCAGGAAGGTGAAATTCGACAGGCAATGCAGCTCCGCGTACCGGGGAAGTGCGAACGACATGCGTGCGCGTCCTGTGGCTCGGCTTGTGCTGCGCGCTGCAGCCCTCAGGCGAACAGGCCGTGCAGGTACCAGCCGCCGCCCGGCGTGCGGTAAATCCACAGCAAGGCCGCGTCCGTCGAGCGGGCGATGAAATAGTCGCGTTTGACCTCTGCGCCATCCCACCAGCCCGATTCGATGCGCTCGGGCCCTGCCAGCATGACGAGCGGCCCATCCTGCTGGGGAATGCCATTGCGCTCGATGAGCGCCTGCGGCGGCTCGACGAGCCAGAGCGGTCGCGGCCCGAAGGCGAGGTTCTCCCCACCCGGTCCTCCCGCATCAGGCGGGCATGGCCGCCAAGCCCGCTCCGGGCGGTGGTCCGGGTTGAGGCCGAGCCCGCTGACGGCGTTCTCGCCGAGACGGGCCTGCAGGCGCTCGACGAGTCGATGCCAGGTTTCCGCATCCGTACGCGCGTCCCCGAACAGGCTCTGCGTCAGGCCCGCCAGCGGGACGAAGCCATCGGCTTCGATGCAAATGGCTTCGACCGGTGCGGCCAGCGCATAGCCTGACAGCCGCTCGCGCAGCAGTTCGAGCAAGCGCTCTGCCTCGCGCCCCGGCGAAGCCAGTCCGACCTCGATGCGGCTCGGCGACCGGTGCCGGTGTTCGAGCGCGACGCAAAATTGCCGGATTCCCGACTGGCGGGCACTCAGCAGGCCTTCGAGCTGAGAAAGCAGTCGGCGCGCAGCGAACAGCACCCCCTCGACATGCTCGACCTCGGCCGGCAATTCGAGCGTGGCCGCGAAACGCTCGGGCGGCAAGAAAAAGCGCCGCGCTTCGGGCGCGATGCCGAGCGCGCAATCGAGGTCCTCGAGCAGTTCCGGCCCGAGGCGCCGCGCCACCCCCGCGCGCGGCAATTCGAGAAGCTCGCCCAGGGTTCTTGTTCCGATGCGGTTCAGCAGCATGCGCGCCTCGTCGGTCGCGCAGACGGCCTCGATGGGCAGGCGTCCCAGCGCGCGCCTGAGGACAGAAAAATCCTCGAGCAGCGTGTCCGTCTCACCGAACGTGAGCAGCCATGCGCCGCGCGCGCTCGGTGCAGACGATAGATGGGCACTGAAGCCGAGCGCCGCGATGCCTTCGCGGATCTGCACGGCGAGTGCCCGCAGCCCGCCGAACCGGCGCAGGCTGCCTTGCACCTCTGCCAGCACGCCGTGCGGCGGCTCGAGAGAAACGGCAGGCGTAAAACGGCAGAGCCAGGCGGCGATGCCCTCGAGCGTGGCGTGTTCGGCCGCAGGGTTTCGCTCGCGCAGCTGCAGACGTGGTGCCAGCGCCCATGCGACCGCCACGCCCATTCCGCTGCGCACGCCCCGCGCTTCGGCCTGCATATCGCAGGCGAACACCCGGCGATCTTCGACGATCGCCCAGGGTGTCCCGCCAGGATCATGCCGGGCACGGCCACGCGACAGCGTCTCGAGGGCGAGATGCGGCAGGCGAAGGGCAATCCAGAGCATGAACAGGGCGATTGATATGTAGGCGCAGCGACGCCTCGCTGCGCGGGCCGCGGCACTTCAGAATGCGCGCCTCGAGGCCGTTCTCTGCTGGCGCAAGCGCAAGGCGCAGTGCCGCCGGCGACGCGGTCTGCGCGGCCTGTTGCGGACGAAACAGCATGGCCAGGGCATGACTCGCGTCGGCCGCGACCGCAAGCCGGCGCAGTTCGGCGTAGCGGACCTCGCGACACCACAACAGCAGCGCATGGCAGGCGCGCGCGCGCAGCAGCTGCTCCGCCGCCCACAGCGTCTCACGGCGTCGCGCGGTGCGCACCAGCGCGACGTTGCGCAGATCAATGCCGGCAGCCGCCAGCGCAGGGGCAAACGGCAGATGCGGCGGTGCCAGCCAGACGATGCGCCGTCCTGCCGCGGACAGGGCAGCCAGTACCGGCAGCACGAGCTGCAGCTCCCCGCCACCCTCGGCAGCCGTCAGGATTTCGGTCAACACTCCGCCCGGCCAGCCGCCCCCCGGCAGCTGACGGTCGAGCGATGCGAACCCGGTCGGCAGTGCCGCCGCCGTATGCTGTGCCGTACGGCCACCGCGCCATATGCGCTGTCGGCGGAACAGGTCTTCGAGAGTCGCTGGCAGCGCAGGCATGGCGTCCGAAGGCAGACTGGAATACTGTATTTATATACAGTACTCCAGGCCCTGGCAAGCCTTGCGCCGATTCGGTCGCGGGGCGAAAACGCCTCGTCCGAGAGTTTCCGGCACACCGGGTTCAACCGCAGAAAAAGAAAAGCCCGGCCCCTCTCGGGGTCGGGCTTTCTCATGGATGGCCTGGCGGTAACCTACTTTCGCGTACGCAATTGCACACTATCATCGGCGCAAACCCGTTTCACGGTCCTGTTCGGGATGGGAAGGCGTGGTTCCAGGTTGCTATGGCCGCCAGATTGACTCTGGGCCCGACCGGCACGCAGTACTCAGACTGCAGCCCCGGGCCGCGATTCGGAAAAGATGAAGACAGGATTCGAGATGCGCTTCCGCGCCGACCGACCGCCACTCGGGCGTCCGGCCTGCTCACGGTTATAGGGTCAAGCCACACGGGCAATTAGTACGGGTTAGCTGAAGGCCTCACAGCCCTTGCACATCCCGCCTATCAACGTCCTGGTCTAGGACGACCCTTCAGGGAGATCAAGTCTCCGGGAAGTCTAATCTTGAGGCAAGCTTCCCGCTTAGATGCTTTCAGCGGTTATCTCTTCCGCACATAGCTACCCGGCAATGCCACTGGCGTGACAACCGGTACACCAGGGGTGCGTCCACTCCGGTCCTCTCGTACTAGGAGCAGCCCCTCTCAAACTTCCAACGCCCACGGTAGATAGGGACCAAACTGTCTCACGACGTTCTGAACCCAGCTCACGTACCACTTTAAATGGCGAACAGCCATACCCTTGGGACCGGCTACAGCCC
>LJTQ01000060.1 GCA_001303445.1 Betaproteobacteria bacterium SG8_39
CGCGCGCGCTGCGCGCCCTGTATGTCGTGCTCGGCTTCCTGTGCGTCGGCATCGGCATCGCGGGCGCGGTGCTGCCCGTGCTGCCGGCGACGCCGTTCTTCCTGCTCGCGGCCGCCTGCTTCGCGCGTGCCTCCGCGCGCTTTTACAACAGGCTGCTCAACAACCCGACCTTCGGGCCCACAATCCGCGAGTGGCGGCGCTTCCGCAGTATCCGTTTCCGCACCAAGGTCTGGGCGATCGTGCTGATGTCGTCGATGCTGGCCATCTCAACGACCTTCTTCGTCGAGAACCGCAATGTCCAGGCCGGGCTCGCGGTGCTGGGCGTGCTGCTCGCGATCTGGATGTGGCGCATCCCGTCGCGCGACCGGCCGCCTGCGCGCTAGTTCGTTTTCTTGCTGTTCTTCTCGGCTTTCGGCTGCGGCGGTTCGCCGTAGTCGTACTTCAGCTCGAACTTGCCATCCGGCATGAATATCAGCGTCGCGCTGGTCCAGCGCCGCTGCTCGCGCGCGGGAATATTGCGGTTGAGCGACCAGACGTTTTCGAACACCGTCTTGCGGTCGCAGGAAGGAATCGGCTTGCCGACCGGGTCGTCGCCGGGTGCGACGAACAGGCATTGCACCTCGAAGTCGCGCGCCCCGCCTTTTTCGGCGAGCTGGCCCACGACCACCCAGGCGCGATCCCACTTCTCCGGCAGCCCGCCGCCAAAGGCGCCGAAGATCGTCTCCAGCACCTTCGGGTCGGGCGGCTCGGGTTTGTCGGCGTCTGCCTTGTTCTGCGCGCGCAGCGCGCCGGGCAGCGCCAGGGAAACAGCGACGAGCAGGGCTGCCAGGAAACTTCTGTTCATGAGAATCGCTCCGATGAGGTTCGAATTCTATCCCGCTGTGGATTGCCTGTCGGCTGCCGGGTGACTAGCATTTGCCCCCTATGGACCTGCTCGAGCGCAAAAGGTTGCATGCGATACCCGGCATCGGGCGCGAAGTGCTGGCGACACTGGCGGGCATCGTGCTCGCGCTGACGCCGCTTGCGCTGTGGATCGCCTGGTCACCGCAGGTCATGGGGCTCGTGCTCGCCGCCGCCGCGGTGGCGGCGGTGCTGGTCGTGGCCTGCTGGCCCGATCGCGCGCCGCAGCGGCACGTCGGATACGGCGAATGAGCATGCGATGGCGATCCCCGTCACTGTGCTGACCCAGGCGCTGCGCCGTGCCGGCGAGGGCGACTGGCACGGTGCGCACGAGATCGTCCAGCAGCACGAAGGGGATGCGTACGCCGACTGGATCCATGCGGTGTTGCATCGCATCGAGGGCGACCTGGGCAATGCACGTTACTGGTATCGCCGCAGCGGCCGCGCCCTCGTGGAGAACGAATCACCCCAGGCGGAGCTCGCGCGCATCGCCGGCGTGCTCGGGGACGCGCAGCTATCGAAACCACCCAGAAAGGGCAGCACATGAAGCAATACCGCATCGATCTCGCCGGCTACAAGGCGAAGCATTTCCAGTGGCAGGTGGCCGGCAAGGTGGCGACCATCACCCTCAATCGTCCCGAGCGCAAGAATCCACTCACCTTCGATTCGTATGCCGAGCTGCGCGATCTGTTTCGGCAGCTGCAGTACGCGCAGGACGTCAAGGCGGTCGTCGTCACCGGCGCGGGCGGCAACTTCTGCTCGGGCGGCGACGTGCACGAGATCATCGGCCCGCTGGTCGCGCTGCAGAAGGCGGACGACATGGGCGGGCTGCTCGAATTCACGCGCATGACCGGCGACCTGGTCAAGGCGATGCGGGCCTGCCCGCAGCCGATCGTCGCCGCGGTCGACGGCATCTGCGCCGGCGCCGGCGCCATCATCGCCATGGGCTCCGACCTGCGCCTGGGCACCGCGGCGAGCAAGGTCGCGTTCCTTTTCGTGCGCGTCGGACTCGCCGGCGCGGACATGGGCGCCTGCAACATTCTGCCGCGACTCATCGGTGCCGGCCGCGCGGCGGAGCTGCTCTACACCGGGCGCGCGATGGACGGTGCGGAAGCGGAGCGCTGGGGCTTCTACAATCGCCTGTGCGAGTCGGACAAGCTGCTCGCCGAAGCACAGACGCTCGCCAAGTCGCT
Source organism: Betaproteobacteria bacterium SG8_39 (assembly GCA_001303445.1). Lineage (GTDB taxonomy): Bacteria > Pseudomonadota > Gammaproteobacteria > Burkholderiales > SG8-39 > SG8-39. The sequence goes on from LJTQ01000060.1 coordinate 2,094, forward strand.
CGCCGACGGTCCGACCTTCGCGCATGCGATGACCAAGAAATGCATCCACCAGGAGTGGAGCATGGGTGTCGACGAGTCGATCGAGGCAGAGGCCCAGGCGCAGGCGATCTGCATGCAGACCAAGGATTACGAGCGCGCCTACAACGCCTTCGTCGCCAAGCAGAAGCCCGTGTTCCAGGGCGACTGACGAACCGATGGACCGCTTCGCGCACCTGGGCTGGCCGTTCTTCGAGCCGCGACATGCGGCGCTCGCTGCCGAGGCGGAGCGCTGGGCAACGACGCTCGACTGGGCGCACGACGAGGAGGCCTCGGCACCGCGCGGCGCCGAGGCCGACACGACCTGCCGGCGGCTGGTGCGCGAGCTTGGCGCCGCGGGCTACCTGCGGCACTGCGTTCCCGGCGGCGACGTGTTCGACGTGCGAGCGATCGCGCTGCTGCGCGAGGTGTTCGCCTACCACGCCGGCCTCGCCGATTTTGCCTTCGTCATGCAGGGCCTGGGCAGCGGGCCGATCGCGCTCGCGGGCAGCGAGGCGCAGCGCGCCCGGCATCTGCCGCGCGTCGCTGCGGGTGAGGCGATCGCGGCGTTCGCGCTCTCCGAGCCCGATGCGGGCTCCGACGTCGCCGCATTGTCGACCACGGCGCGCCGCGACGGCGACGCCTGGGTGCTGAACGGTGCCAAGACCTGGATCTCGAACGGCGGCATCGCAGACCTGTACGTCGTATTCGCGAAAAGCGAAGACGCGTCCGGAACGCGCGCGATCTCGGCCTTCGTCGTCGAGGCCGGAACGCCGGGGCTCGATGCGAGCGAGCGGGTCGCGATCATCGCGCCGCATCCCATGGCCACGCTGCGTTTCACCGACTGCCGCATCCCGGCCGAAAACCTGCTCGGCAGACCCGGCGAGGGCTTCAAGCTCGCGATGCGCAACCTCGACGTCTTCCGCACAACGGTTGCCGCGGCGGCGCTCGGCTTTGCACGCCGCGCGCTCGACGAGGGGCTCGCGCGCTCCAGGACGCGCCGCATGTTCGGCCAGGTGCTGGCCGATTTCCAGCTTTCGCAGGCCCGTCTGGCCGACATGGCGACCGGGATCGAAGCCGGCGCCCTGCTCACCTATCGCGCGGCCTGGCTGCGCGATACGCAGGGCGCGCGCATCACGCGCGAAGCGGCGATGGCGAAGATGTTCGCGACCGAAACCGCGCAGCAGGTGGTCGACGCGGCGGTGCAGCTCTTCGGCGGGCTCGGCGTGGCCAGCGGCCATCCGGTCGAGCGTCTGTACCGCGAGGTGCGCGCGCTGCGCATCTATGAGGGCGCCACCGAGGTGCAGAAGCTGATCATCGCGCGCGAGCTGCTCAAGGCTTCGTGAGGATTTGCGCATGACGACCAGCTCGCATGTCGATACCTTTGCCCGCGACAACCTGCCGCCGAAAGCCCAGTGGCCCGAGCTGCTCTTCGAGCGGCCCGAGCTGAGCTATCCCGAGCGCATGAATTGCGCGACCGAGCTCGTTGACCGGCATGTCGCCGCCGGTCGCGGCGCGGGCATCGCGCTGCGCGCGCCGGACGGCGCCTGCAGCTACCTGCAGCTCGCCGCGCAGGCCAACCGCATCGCGCATGTGCTGGTGAAGGAGATGGGCCTCGTACCCGGCAACCGCGTGCTGCTGCGCGGGCCGAACAACCCGATGATGGCGGCCTGCTGGCTGGCGGTGATGAAGGCGGGCGGCGTGTGCGTGGCGACGATGCCGCTGCTGCGCGCACGCGAGCTGACCGACATCGTCAACAAGGCGCAGGTCACCCATGCGCTGTGCGACAAGCGGCTCGAGGCTGAGCTCAGGGCGGCGCTGCCGGCCTGCCCGACGCTGCGCGCGGACGCGATCCGCAGCTGGTACGACGACGCGCCCGATGCGCTCGAGCGGCTCGCGCTGCAGCAGCCCGAGCACTTCGCAAACGTCGATACCGCGGCCGACGATGTCGCGCTGATCGCCTTCACCTCGGGCACGACCGGCAAGCCGAAAGGCACGATGCACTTCCACCGCGACGTGGTCGCCATGTGCGACCTGTTCCCGCGTTCCTGCCTGAGGGTGCGGGCGGACGACGTATTCTGCGGCACGCCGCCGATCGCGTTCACCTTCGGCCTGGGCGGGATGCTCGCCTTCCCGCTGCGCGCCGGCGCGTCGACCGTGCTGGTCGAAAAGCTCACCCCCGAGTCGCTGTTCGAGACGATCGAGCAGTTCCGCGCCACGGTGTTGTTCACCTCGCCGGTCATGCTGCGGGCGATGGCGGCGCTCGCACCGAACTACGATTTTTCGAGCCTCAGGATCTGCGTTTCGGCGGGCGAAGCGCTACCCGACGCGACGCGCCAGCTGTTCACTCAGGCGACCGGCGTCGAGATCCTCGACGGACTGGGCTCGACCGAGATGATTCACATCTTCATCTCGCATACGGCGGAGCGGGCGCGGCGCGGCGCGACCGGCTATGCGATTCCCGGCTACCGGGCGACGGTGCTCGACGAGGCGGGACAGCCCTGCGCGCCGGGGGTCGTCGGGCGGCTCGCGGTCAAAGGGCCGACCGGCTGCCGTTACCTCGCCGACGAACGGCAGACGAACTACGTGCAGAACGGCTGGAACGTGACTGGCGACGCCTACCGCATGGATGCGGACGGCTACTTTTTTTACGAGGCGCGCACCGACGATATGATCATTTCGGCCGGCTATAACATCGCCGGGCCGGAGGTGGAGGGCGCGCTGCTGACGCATCCAGCGGTCTCCGAATGCGGCGTCGTTGGCACCCCCGACCCCGAGCGCGGCACCGTGGTCAAGGCCTTCGTGGTCCTGAAGCCGGGGCAGGCAGGTGATCGGGCAATGATCGAGGCGCTGCAGACTCACGTGAAGAACACGATTGCGCCGTACAAGTACCCGCGCCGCATCGAGTTCGTCGACGCGCTGCCGCGCACCGAGACCGGCAAGTTGCAGCGCTTTCGCCTGAGGTCGGCGTGAAGCCGGGCGGCGGCGCGGCGCGCAAGGGGCGATCACTCGCATGAAGATCCGCTGCATCGGCGGAGGACCCGCCGCGCTGTACTTCAGCCTGCTGGTCAAGAAGGCGCACCCGGACTGGGATGTGCAGATCTTCGAGCGCAACCCGGCGAACGTGACCTGGGGCTTCGGGGTGGTGTTTTCCGACGAGACGATGGAAAGCTTCCGCGAGGCCGACGCGCCCTCATTTCGCGCGATCACCGACGCCTTCGTCCACTGGGACGACATCCACATCTTCTTCAAGGGCGAGAAATTCGTCTCCACGGGGCACGGCTTCGCCGGCATGCAGCGCCTGCGGCTGCTGCAGATTATCGAGGCCCGCGCGCGCGAGCTCGGCGTCGGGATCACACACGACGCGGACGTTACCGGCCTGGAGACGTACCGGGACGCCGATCTCATCGTCGCCGCCGACGGCATCAATTCGTTCATCCGCCGGCAGCATGCAGACGCCTTCGGTGCCGACGTCGTCATGCGGCCGAACAAGTTTGTCTGGCTGGGATCGGACAAGCGCTTCGACGCGTTCACCTTCTACTTCAACCGCAATGCGCACGGCCTGTGGCGCGCCCACTGCTACCAGTACATGCCGGGAACCTCGACCTTCATCGTCGAGTGCACCGAGGCAACCTGGCAGCGTGCGGGGCTCGCCGATGCCAGCGAGGCCGACACCATCGCCTACTGCGAGAACGTGTTCGCCGGGGAGCTCGACGGCGCGAAGCTGGTGTCCAACATGTCCCTGTGGCGCAACTTTCCGCGGGTGCGCAACCGCCGGTACTTTCACGAAAATATCGTGCTGCTCGGCGACGCGCTGCACACGGCGCATTTCTCGATCGGCTCGGGCACCAAGCTCGCGATGGAGGACGGCATCGCACTCGCCAACGCGCTCGAGCGCAGCGCGACGCTTGCGCAGGCGCTCGCCGCCTTCCAGGCCGAGCGCGAGCCGGTCGTCGACAGCCTGCAGCGCGCCGCGCAGGTGTCGATGGAGTGGTTCGAGGAAACCGAGCGCTATGCCGAGCGCATGGCGCCGCGGCAGTTCGCCTATGCGCTGCTCACCCGCAGCCTGCGCATCAACCACGACAACCTGCGACGGCGCGATCCGGTTTTCGTCGAGCAGGCCGATACCTGGGTTGCGGAGCAGGCGTTTGCCGCGGTGGGGCGGCCGCGGCCCGAGGGCAAAGCGCCGCCGCCGATCTTCACGCCGTACCGGCTGCGCGGACTGACGCTCGAGAACCGCATCGTCGTCTCGCCGATGTGCCAGTACTCGGCAGTCGATGGCGTGGTGGGCGACTGGCACCTGGTGCACCTCGGCAGCCGGGCGATCGGCGGCGCGGGGCTGGTGCTCACGGAGATGACCTGCGTCGGCCCGCAGGCGCGCATCACGCCGGGCTGCGCCGGAATCTGGAACGATGCGCAGGTCGCGGCCTGGCGGCGCATCGTCGATTTCATCCATGGCCACTCGCAGGCCAAGGTCGGCCTGCAGATCGGGCATGCCGGGCGCAAGGGTTCGACGAAGCTGCTGTGGGAGGGGGTCGACCAGCCCCTGGCCGAAGGCAACTGGGAGGTGATCGCGCCGTCCGCGATTCCCTACCAGGCGTTCTGCCACCGGCCGCGCGAGATGACGCGCGCCGACATGGACGCGGTGGTCGCCGACCATGCGGCCGCGGCGCGGCGCGCCGCGGCCGCGGGCTTCGACCTGCTCGAGCTGCACATGGCGCATGGCTACCTGCTGTCGACCTTTCTCTCGCCGCTGACCAACCGGCGCGGCGACGCCTACGGCGGCGCCATAGAGAACCGCCTGCGCTTCCCGCTGGAGGTCTTCGCTGCGGTGCGCGCAGCCTGGCCGCAGGACAAGCCGATGTCGGCGCGCATCTCGGCCACCGACTGGAAGGCCGGGGGTTTTTCGGATGCCGACGGCGACGCGCTGGTGGCAGCGCTCAAGGACGCGGGCTGCGACATCGTCGACGTGTCGACCGGACAGGTGGTCGGCGACCAGGAACCGCAGTACGGCCGGCTCTGGCAGCTGCCGTTCTCGACGCGGCTGCGCCTCGAAGGCGGCATGCCGACCATGGCGATCGGCAACATCCAGTCCTTCGGCGATGCCAACGCGATCATCGCGGGCGGGCGTGCCGACCTGTGCGTGCTGGCGCGCATGCACCTCGCCGATCCCTACTGGACGCGGCACGCCGCCTACGAGTACGGCTGGCCGCTGCCCTGGCCGAACCCGTACCAGTCGGTGAGTCTGCCCTACACGCCGCGCTGGAGCTGAGCGCCGCTGCACGTGGTGCCGCGCCGGGCCGGTATCATGGGCGCATGTCGAATCGCAGGCGTTGCGCGTGGGCGAAAAATCCGCGCGCGGTGGCTTATCACGATCGCGAGTGGGGAGTGCCGGTGCGCTCGGACCGGCGCCTGTTCGAAATGTTGATTCTCGAGGGCGCGCAGGCCGGCCTCGCCTGGGACACCGTGCTCGCCAAGCGCGCGCGTTACCGCGCGGTGTTCGACGGCTTCGATCCGAAGAAGGTCGCGCGCTACGGTGTGCGCAAGAAGGCGCAGCTGCTGGCCGATCCGGGGATCATCCGCAACCGCGCGAAAATCGATGCGGCGGTGCTGAATGCGCGGCAAGCTCTCGCGGTGCAAAAGGAGTTCGGCAGCTTCTCGCGCTACGTCTGGGCGTTCGTCGAAGGGCGGCCGGTGCAGAACCGCTGGCCGCGCATGCGGCAGGTGCCTGCACGCAGCGCCGTGTCCGATGCGCTGGCGAAGGATCTCAAGCGGCGCGGCTTCAAGTTCGTCGGCACGACCATCATGTACGCCTTCATGCAGGCCGTGGGGATGGTGAACGACCACACGCTCGATTGCTTCCGCCACTGGGCGCTGCACCGGCGATGAGGGCGGTCGTCACCGCGGCGCTGCTGCTGCTTGCGCTGCGCGCGCACGCCTTCGACGTCGACGGTGTCGGCCCGGGGGCGAGCGAAGCCGACATCCACGGCGCGTTTCCGAGCGCCTACTGCAAGACGCTCGAATGGCGAAGCCAGGCGGCCGAGCGGCGCTGCGACGACGGGCAGATTTCCTTTGCCGGGGTGCAGGCGCGGATCACGTTCTTCCTGCGCGGCGACGTGGTGCAGGGCTTCAACCTGCGATTCGCGACGAGCGATCAGCCGCGGGTGACGGCTGCGCTCAAGTCGCGCTGGGGCGCGCCCGCAGCCGAGACCCGGGACTTGATCCAGCGCAAGGGGCAGTCCGATCGCGAGGTCTACAAGATCACATGGAACAGGGCGGATGACCGGGCGACGCTGATCTGGCGGCCCGATCACAAGCGCTGCTGGCTGATGGTATCGCGGGGAGACTTCGCGGAAGAGATCTATCGGGTGCGTTGAGCAGGTGCCCGGTGTGCCTTTCGCGCAGCGCGCGGACGGGGACGAGAGCCATGTTTGAGTCGGCGGAACTGGGTCACGAGCTTTCCAAGGGTGAGTTCAGGAAAGTCGAGCCGCGGCTGCGCGCGGATCTGCTCGACGCGCAGTACGCGCTGTCGCAGGACGGGCGCTTTCCGGTAATCGTCCTGATTTCGGGCGTGCGCGGCGCGGGCAAGGGTGAGACCGTCAATCTGCTCAACGAGTGGATGGATCCGCGCCACATCTTCACCTCGGCGTTCGACAAACCGACCGACGAGGAGCGCGAGCGCCCGCCGATGTGGCGCTTCTGGCGCGCGCTACCACCGAAGGGCAAGATCGGCATGCTGTTCGGCTCCTGGTACACCGGGCCGATCATCGATCGCGTGTTCAAGCGTTCCAGGCCGGCCGATCTCGTGCGCTCGATCGACGAGATCAACCGCTTCGAGAAGATGCTCGCCGACGATGGCGCGCTGATCCTGAAGTTCTGGTTCCACCTGTCGAAGAAGCGCCAGAAAAAGCGCCTCAAGGCGCTGGCGGACGATCCCGAGACGAGCTGGAAGATCACCAAGCGCGACTGGGACTTCTTCAAGCTCTATGACCGCTTTTATGCGGTGAGCGAGGAGGCGCTGCGCGAGACCTCGACCGCCTGGGCGCCGTGGATCGTGGTCGAAGGCTCGGATCCGGAATACCGTGCGGTGACCGTCGGCCGCACGCTGCTCGAGGCGATGCACAGGCGCCTCGCGGCGCCGCCCGAGCGGCGGGCGAAGAAAAGCGATGCGGCGCCGCTGGTGCGCCCGGTCGACAACCTGCAGATCATCGACACGCTCGACCTGTCGGTGAGCCTGGCGCGCGACAAGTACCGCGCGGCGCTGCGCAAGCGGCAGCGCGAGCTCGCGCTGCTCACGCGCCATCCGAAATTCAACCGGCACACGGTGGTGGCGGTGTTCGAGGGCATGGACGCGGCAGGCAAGGGCGGCGCGATCCGCCGCATCACTGCGGCGCTCGACGCGCGGTTGTACCGTGTCATTCCGATCGCCGCGCCGAGCGACGAGGAGCGCGTGCAGCCCTACCTGTGGCGCTTCTGGCGCCACGTGCCGCGCGCGGGACGCTTCACGATGTACGACCGCAGCTGGTACGGCCGGGTGCTGGTCGAGCGCGTCGAGGGCTTCGCCCAGGAAGCCGACTGGATGCGTGCCTACGCCGAGATCAACGACTTCGAGGAGCAGCTCGCGCGGCACGGCGCGGTGGTCATCAAGTACTGGCTGCAGATCTCGAAGTCCGAGCAGCACAAGCGCTTCAAGCTTCGCGAGAAAACGCGCCACAAGCAGTTCAAGATCACGCCCGAGGACTGGCGCAATCGCGAGAAGTGGAACGCCTACCAGGTCGCCGCGGCCGACATGATCGAGCGCACCGGCACGGCGCAGGCGCCCTGGGTGATGGTCGAGTCGAACGACAAGTACTGGGCACGCGTGAAGGTGCTCGACTCGCTGGTCGAGGCGCTCGAGGCGCGGCTCGGCGGCCGCAGCTAGAGCCGGGCGTGGAGTGCCTTGACGCGGAGGCGCGATGAGCACGGTCCGCGCCATCGTCGTCAGAGAGGTTCGCGAGGCATTGCCGCCGTTCGTCTTCTTTCTCGTTCTGTTTCACCTGATCGCGCTCACCAAGGCGGTCGCGCTCGACGAGTACAGCGTCACCGCGCTGCGCGCAACGTTCGCCACGGTCGGTGCGCTCATCGTCGCCAAGGCCATTTTGCTGGTCGAGGCGCTGCCGATCCTCCGGCTGCGCTCGGCGAGCCGCTTGATCGAGCTGCTGTGGAAAACGCTGCTTTTTGCCCTCGTCGCGCTCGCCTTTCGCTTTCTGGAAGAGCTGCTGCCTCTGGTCGCAAAATACGGCAGCGTGGTGACGGCCGTTGACCGTTTGCTGGACGAGGTGCACTGGCCTCTGTTCTGGGTCATCGCCCTGTGGATGCTCCTCAGCCTGTTTTGCTATTGTGTCGCCGCCGAACTGGTGCGCGCACTGGGTGTCGCAAACGTCCGGCAGGCGCTATTCGGCCGGGGTGGCGGGAGAGCCGAACGCTGACGCCGGGCAGCGCGCGGTCGGCGAACGTTTGCGCGGCGCCTAGTCGGGCCGCACGGTATGCGCCGCGCGCCACTGCGCCGGCGTGCGACCCGACCAGCGCTTGAACGCGCGGCTGAACGCGCTCGCGTCGGCGTATTCGAGCGCCGTCGCGATTGCAGCGAGGCTCATCGTGCTCTCGGCGAGGTATTGCCGGGCGGCCGCGTAGCGTACCCCATCGAGCTCGTCGTGAAAGGTAGTGCCCTCGTCGTGCAGCCGACGGTTGAGCGTGCGCGGGTGGATGCCGAGCTGGCGGGCGACATCGCTGGCCGTGGTCTTGCGCACGGCCAGCAGGCCGCGCAGCAGCCCGCGCACCGCACCGACCAGATTCACTTCGCGCTGCGCGTGCAATGCCGCGGCTTCGGCCTCGAGGTGGCGATGCAGCAGCGAATCGGCGCCCGACAGTCGATGGTCGAGCCAGTGCACGGGAAAGGCGACCGCGCTCTGCGCTGCGTCGAAGCGCAGGGGTGCCTGGAAGAACCGCTTCCAGGGCGCCGGGTCGCGCGGCGCTTGGCGAGAAAGCTGAACTTCGCTCGGACGCCAGTCCCCGCCGCACAGGCTGCGCAAGATGTTGCAGGCGACGGCAATCGACAGGTCATAAATCTGTCCTGCCGCAGTCACGTCCGGCTCGTGGATTGCGTAGCCGAGCAGGCTGACGCCGCCGCTTGCCCTCACGAACGGCACGCCGCCGTCGTCGTGCAGGTCGAGGTGGGCGACCAGATCGTGCAGCGCCGTCCGTACGTCGGGCGCCGCACTCAGCATGAATCCTGCGACGCCGAGGGACGAGGGGCTGGCACGCTGGCCAACGAGCAGGCCGAAGTACTCGCAGCCTGTCGCCTCGGCGCAGCGCGCGATCAGTCGATCCGCGGAGGCGTACGGTACCCGTGCGTCGGGATCGTCGAACAGCGCAGGCTCGAACCCGGTATCCCGCAAGAGCGCCTCGGGATCGCAGCCCAGCTCGCGCATGACCTCCGGGATGGCCATCAGCGGGCCAATGCGCACCAGGCCGCCGACCGCGACGTGGCCCTTGCGCGGCGGTGCTCGAGGCGACCTCCTCGGTGCGTTCATCTCGAACCGAACCCCGGTTTCCCGATGTCGCGAATTGTCGATTAATTGTCCGGTTTCGACAATGCGGGGCCGCCAAAACGTGGTGACAATCGCAAATGCCCTTTTCGGCGGCCCGTGATCTGGCGCGCGCCTTTGTGTTGGATCAAGACGGTTGCGAGAGGCGAGGGCAACCTTCGCCGAGGCGGGCACACCGCAATTCCATTCCTCTGCAGGCAAGGTACGGAGGCGCAGAATGATTCGCACAGCTAGGCGGCACGCCGCAGGTCTGATTGCGGCCCTTACGCTTTTCCCGGTCGTGCTGCACGCCGGTACGGCGCAGGCTGCGGGCGTCGATCCTCAGGCCGAAAAGCTGCTCAAGGCTTCGACCGACTTCCTCGCGGCGCAAAAGCGCTTCAGCGTCGACACGCGCAGCACGCTCGAGGTCGTGCTCGAGTCGGGCCAGAAGCTGCAGTTCGATCATGCCGTGCGCGCCACCATGCGGCGCCCCAACAAGCTGCGCGCCGAGCGCGTCGGCGACCTGATCGACCAGGTCTTTTATTACGACGGCAAATCGCTCACCCTCTACAACCCGGGCGCGAAATTCTACGCCACGGTCGCGGCGCCCGGGACGCTCGAGGAAATGCTCGATTACGCGCGCGAGAAGCTCGACATCGTCGCCCCGGCGGGCGACCTGCTGTACCGCAACGCGTTCGAGATCCTGATGACCGACGTCACCGACGGCTTCATCGTCGGCAAGGCGGCGATCGAGGGCGCGCGCTGCGTCCACCTCGCCTTCCGCGCGCCGCACGTCGACTGGCAGATCTGGATCGAGGACGGCAAGCGGCCGCTGCCGCGCAAGCTGGTCATCACCTCGCGCGACGTCGTCAACGCACCGCAGTTCACGACCGTGATGACGAAGTGGAAGCTCGCGCCGAAGGTCTCGCAGCGCCTGTTCGAATTCAGGCCGCCGAAGGGCGCCAAGAAGGTCGAGTTCCTGCCGCTCGTCGGAGAAACGCAATCGCGCTAAATGCGGAGGACACTGGGATGAAAATGACACTCAACCGGTTGCTGCTCGCCGCTGCACTGCCGCTGCTGCTTCTCGCCGATATCGCACCGCACGCCCTGCTCGGCCTGAGCTTTGTGCGCGAGGCGGCCGCAATCATCGGTCGGCCCTTGACGCCCGTTTCCTACGCCGGGGTCGCGCGTCGCACGACGCGTCGCGCGGTGTACGCAACGAGCGTTACGGCGAGCTCTGCGGCATCGGCCAGCGCATCGCAACAACAGCAACAACAGCAGCCGGCCGCACCGCCCCCGTCGCCGCCGGCGGGTTCTTTGCCGGTCGGCACCGTCGTCTCGGCCCTTCCTTCGGGCTGCGTCTCGGCGCCGATCAGCGGCGTCGAGTATTACCTCTGTGGTGGGGTGTATTACCGCCCGGCGTTCCAGGGCAACAACCTGATCTACGTGGTGCAAAAGCCCTGATGCGGCGCTTGCTCGAATGCATTGCTGATTCGCGGGACCGACCCGTCTTAAAGGACACTGCCATGAAATCACGAATTACTCTTCTGCTCGTGGCCGCGGCACTCGCGTCACCATTTGCGGCGATTTCCCAAAGCACCGGCGCGCTCGATCGCACCGTGCTGCCGATCCCGGATCCGAAGCGCCCGCTTTATAAGCAGCTCGACGCGCGCACCGTGAAGGCGCCGCCCCGCTTCCAGGTCAAGGCGCCTGCCGGCGCGCCGATGCCCTCGTCCTTCGGCGGTCCGGTGCCGATGCCGACGATGGACGCACTCGCAAAGCAGGGCCTGCGCTACAACAATTTCCACACCACGGCGCTGTGCTCGCCGACGCGCGCCGCGCTGAAGGCGGGGCGCAACCATCACACGGTGAACATGGGCTTCATCACCGAGATGGCGACGTCGTTTCCGGGCGCGACGGGGCAGATCCCGAACAGCACGGCGCCGCTCGCCGAGACGCTGCGCCTCAATGGCTACAGCACCGCGGCGTTCGGCAAATGGCACGAGACGGCAAGCTGGGAAGCGAGCGTCGCCGGGCCGTTCGACCGCTGGCCGACGCGGCAGGGCTTCGACAAGTTCTACGGCTTCCTTGGGGGCGAAACGAACCAGTGGGCGCCGTACCTGTACGACGGCGATGCCCAGGTCGGGCTGCCCGACGATCCGAACTACCACTTCCTCACCGACATGACCGACAAGGCGGTGGCGTGGCTCAAGTACCAGAAAGCGCTGACGCCGGACAAGCCGGCGTTCATCTACTTCGCACCGGGGGCGACGCACGCGCCGCACCACGTGCCGAAGGAGTGGATCGCACGCTGGCAGGGCAAGTTCGAGCAGGGCTGGGACGCACTGCGCGAGGAGACGCTCGCCCGCCAGATCCAGATGGGCCTCGTGCCGCCGGGCACCCAGCTTGCGCCGAAGCCGGCGGCGATCAAGGACTGGGACAAGCTGTCGGCGGACGAGAAGCAGCTGTTTACGAAGCAGGTCGAGGTGTTTGCCGCCTATGCGGAGTTCACCGACCACGAAGTGGGCCGTTTGCTCAAGGCTTTCGAAGCGGTCGGCCAGGCCGACAACACGCTCGTTTTCTACATTGCCGGCGACAACGGCACCAGCGGCGAGGGCGGCCAGAACGGCATGTTCAACGAGTACACCTACTTCAACGGTGTGCACGAGAAGGTCGGGGACATGCTCAAGCGCCTCGAGCAGTGGGGCGGCCCCGAAACCTACCCGCACATGGCCGCGGGCTGGTCGGTTGCGCTGGACGCGCCGTTCGGCTGGATGAAGCAGGTGCCGTCGGACTTCGGCGGCACGCGCAACGGCATGGTGGTGCGCTGGCCCAAGGGCATCAAGGCAAAGAACGAGGTTCGCACCCAGTTCGGCCACGTGATCGACATCGCGCCGACGATCCTGCAGGCGATCGGGCTGCCCGAACCCAAGCTCGTCAACGGCGTGAAGCAGATCCCGATGGAAGGCAAGAGCCTGCTGGCTTCGTTCGACAATCCCAAGGCGAAGGGCCGCACGACGCAGTACTTCGAGATCGCCGGCAACCGCGCGATCTACCACGACGGCTGGTACGCGCGCACCATCCATCGCGCGCCCTGGGAGCCGAAGGGGCGGCACCCGCTCGACAAGGACGTGTGGGAACTGTACGACGTGCGCGCCGACTTCAGCCTGGCGAACGACCTTGCGGCGAAGCACCCGAAGAAGCTCGCCGAGCTGCAGGCGCTCTTCATGCAGGAGGCCGAGAAGTATCACGTCCTGCCGATCGACGACCGGGTATTCGAGCGCCTGGACGCCAAAGCCGTCGGCCGTCCGGATCTCATGGGCGGGCGCAGCTCGCTGACCCTGGCAGAAGGCATGACCGGCATGCTGGAAGCCGTCTTCATCAACGTGAAGAATCGCTCCAAGACGATCACCGCCGACATCGAGGTTCCGGCGAGTGGTGCGAACGGCACGATCATCGCGCAGGGCGGGCGTTTCGGCGGCTGGTCGCTGTACGTCAAGGACGGCGTGCCGGCCTACGCCTACAACTTCCTCGGCCTGCAGCGCACCACGATCGCCGCCGCGAAGCCACTCGCGTCGGGCAGGCACACGCTGCGTTTCGAGTTCGCCTATGACGGCGGCGGGCCGGGCAAGGGCGGCATGGGCACCCTGTCCGTCAACGGGGAGAAGGCTGCGGAAGGGAGAATCCCCCACACCCAGGCCGGCATCTTCTCGGCCGACGAGACCGCCGACGTCGGCATCGACCTCGGCACGCCGGTGGTCGAGGCGATCGGGTCGGAGGCGAAGTCGCGCTTTACGGGGCGCATTCCGAAGCTGACGGTGGAAGTGCATGCCGCGGCCCCCGCCGACAAGGCTGCGGGTGACGCGGCGGCGAAGGAAGCGAAACGCAAGATCGAGGAAGTTCCGGCCGCGCATGGCCTGCCGCCTTCGGTCGAGGCCGCGAGCTTCGCCGTGTATCAACCCGGGGTCGCCGGTGGCGTTGTCTCCCGCACTGTCGAGGTCAGCGCTACGGTGACCGCCATCGACAAGGTGAAGCGCGAGGCAACGCTGAAGGGGCCCGACGGGGGCACCGTCACCGTCAAGGTCGGGCCGGAGGCGGTCAACTTTGACCAGGTGGAAGTCGGTGACACCGTCAATGCGACGCTCACGCGTGAGCTGGTGGCATTCGTCGTCGGCAAGGACGCGACCGTGCGCGACGATGCGGCCGCCGCGATGGCGCGCGCCAAGAAGGGCGAGCAGCCGGGCGGCATGCTGGCCGGCACGGTGCAGCGGGTCGGCACGGTGGTGGAGATAGACCACTGGAAGCGTCGCGTGACGCTCCGCTTCGAGGACGGTTCGACCGAGACCTTCCCGGTGCGGCCCGACGTGAACATGAGGGCGCATCAGGTCGGCGAGAAGGTCGTCTTCCAGGCCACCGAGGCGATCGCCGTCGACGTCACGAAACGCTGATGCACGACGAAGACATCGGTTGCGGTTCAAGCGCCGCTGGCGTAGGTTCGCGGAACGGATTGACGCATGACGGGATCCGGCCTTCCAGATATCGGGGAGCATGAATGAAGCACGCATTGCTGACTGCCGCGCTCGCCGGCCTCGCGCTGCTTGCGCCGTTGCAGGCCTCGGCGCAGGCCGCGGCCGATCGCTGGACCTTTTCCGTCATGCCCTACCTGTGGTTGCCGAGCCTCGACGCCAAGCTGAATTACGGCCCGCCGCCCGCGAGCGGCGCGAGCGCCAACGTCGATGTCAATGCCAGCACGCTGCTCGAGAATCTCGACTTCGCCTTCATGATCAACGGCGAGGCGCGCAAGGGTCGCTGGCTGCTCGCGACCGATGTCATCTATCTCGATTTGAGTAGCTCCGACAGCAAGGTGAAAAGCGTCGACTTCAACCCGGGCCCGGGGCGCGTCAACATATCGACCGCTGCGCTCGACGCGGGCACCAACGTGAAACTCACGGGCTGGCTCTGGACGGCGGTTGGCGGATATGCGGCCGTCCAGGCGCCGCGTGCGAGCCTCGACGTCATCGGCGGGTTGCGCTACCTGGGCCTGACGGCCAAGACCGACTGGCAGCTGACGACGACGGTCACCGGCCCGGCGGGCACGACGCCGTTCGCGCGAACGGGCAGCGTGGAGAAGTCGAAGGACGTCTGGACGGCCATCGTCGGGGCAAAAGGACGCGCGAAGCTGGGCGAGGGCGACTGGTTCCTGAACTACTACGTCGACCTCGGTGGCGGGTCGTCGACGTTCACCTGGCAGGGCGTCGCGGGCGTCGGCTATGCCTTCAAATGGGGCGAGCTCGTCCTCGACTACCGCTATCTGAGTTACAGCCAGAGCGGCGACAAGTTGTTTGACGACTTGAGCCTCGGCGGCGTCGCGCTCGGCGCGAGCTTCCGGTTCTGAGCGGCACGCGCAACGATTCACCGACGCTGACAAGGGCGCCTCGACCCGGTGCTGCCGGGCGTGCGCCGGTGCAATGATTGGGGATGGAACCGTGCGATGGCGCGATGGTGCGATGGCGCGGCGGGGGGATCGTAAACGTAGTGACAGATCGATGGCGTGCGTTCGCGATTCCGATCCTCGTCATGGCCGCGGTACTGTGCATTGCCGCGGCGCGGGTCGCACATGCGCAGGACATGGAGCCGCGCGCATACTCGAACGCCCCGGTCGGCTTGAACTTCCTTGTCGCCGGCTACGCGTATTCGCGCGACGGCGTGGCGTTCGACACCTCGCTGCCGATCACGGATACGCAGCTCGAGACGTCGAGTGTCGTCCTTGCCTATGGCCGGGTGCTCGACATCGCGGGCATGTCGGCCAAGCTCAATGTCATTGTGCCGTACACGGAGCTGAGCGGAACCGCGCGCTTCGCGGGTCAAGCGCGGTCGCGCGACGTCTCCGGTTTTGCCGATCCCAGCATCAAGCTGTCGGTCAACCTGTACGGCGCGCCGGCGCTTTCGCTGCAGGACTTCGCGCGCTATCGGCAGGACCTGATCGTGGGGGCCAGCCTGCGGGTGACGGTGCCCGTCGGGCAGTACGATGATACGAAAGTCGTGAACCTGGGCTCGAACCGCTGGTCGTTCAAGCCCGAGGTGGGCGTGTCGAAAGCGCTCGGGCCCTGGACGCTTGGGGCGACCGCCGCGGCCACCTTCTACACCGACAACAAGGATTTCTTCGGCGGCAGCACGCGAGCGCAGGACCCGCTGTACTCCGTCGAAGGGCATGTCATCTACAGCTTCGCGCGCGGCATCTGGGGTTCGTTTGACGCCACCCACTTCAACGGCGGGCGTACGACGTTGAACGGCACGCAGAGCAACGATCTGCAGCAGAACTGGCGCATCGGCGGCACCCTGGCGTTTCCGCTGAACGTCTACGATTCCATCAAGCTTTACGCCAGCAGCGGCGTTGCCGCGCGCACCGGCAACAACTTCGACCTGCTCGGCATCGCCTGGCAGCGGCGCTGGGGCGCCGGCCTGTGACAGGGGCCTCACGGCCGCGACACCGTAGCTAGGACAATAAGGGGGAAATCATGAACCGGTTCATTCTTGGTTTGCTGGTGGTCTCGGCGGCGATGCTCGGCGCTGCTGCGGCGCAGGCAAAGACCTGCGAGGGTGTGACGTTTCCGGACTCGGTGCAGGCCGCCAGCGCGACGCTGAAACTCAACGGCCTCGGCCTGCGCAAAGCGACTTTTCTCAAGGTCAAGGTCTACGTCGGTGCGCTCTACCTGCCGCGGGCCTCGAAGGACGCGGACGCGATCCTGAAGGCGAATGCGTCCAAGCGGCTGGTGCTGCACTTCGTGCGCGACGTGGGCGGCGACGACCTGAGCAAGGGCTGGGACGAGGGCTTCGAGAATAACGCTGGAAGCGCGCTCGACGCGCTCAAGCCGCGCATCGCGGCGTTCAAGGCGATGATGACCGACGTGAAAAAGGGCGATACGCTGAGCCTGCAGCACAAGCCGGGCGCGGGCGTGGAGGTGGCGGTCAAGGGGGCGGCCAAGGGATCGATCGAGGGCGACGACTTCGCGCGCGTGCTGTTCGCCATCTGGCTCGGCGCCAGGCCGCCGAACGACGATCTGAAGTCGGGGCTGCTTGGCGGCGAGTGCAGTTGAGGCGCGACTGCGGCCGTTGATCGAACGCAGGAGGAGACAAGCCATGCACGTTGTGCGCGTCATCATCGGGATCCTGGCTGCGGCGGTGATCGGCGGCTGCGCCGGCCGGCCGGTCAACGAGCGGATCACGCAGGTCGATCCGCAGTCGGGCTACCGACCCTATCTGCTGATCCCGAAGCGCAAGAACAACGACCAGAGCACGCTGTTCGTGACATCGTTCTCGGGCGGCGGCACGCGCGCGGCGGCGCTTTCCTACGGCGTGCTCGAGGAACTGCGGCGTACCGCGATCCATGTCGGCGGCGAGCGCCGCCGGCTGCTCGACGAAGTCGATCTGATGATCGGCGTCTCGGGCGGCAGCTTCACCGCACTCTCCTACGCGCTCTACGGCGAGCGGCTGTTCGACGAGTACGAGCAGCGCTTTTTGAAGCGCGACGTGCAGGGCGAGCTGCTCTCGCGCGCGCTCAATCCCTTCAACTGGTGGAAGTTCGTCGGCGGCACGGCCGGGCGCTCCGAGCTTGCCGCCGAGCTGTATGACGAGATCCTGTTCGAGAACGCGACCTTCGGCGACCTGCTGAAAAAGGACGGCCCGGTCGCGATTGCCACCGGCACCGATATCTCGACCGGATACCGCGTTGCATTTTTCCAGAACGACTTCGACCTGCTGTGCTCGGACCTGAACAGCGTGCGCCTGTCGCGCGCGGCGGCGACCTCGTCCGCGGTACCGGTGGTGCTGTCGGCGCTCACGTTCGACAACTACGGCGGCAGCTGTGGCTACCGGTACCCGGCCTGGTTCGAGGCGGTTACGAGGGCCGAAGGCCGCGCCCGGCCGACGGCGCGCGCGTTCCAGCGCTACCTCGCGATGGAGTCGTTCCAGAACAGCAAGGACCGTCCCTACATCCACCTGGTCGACGGCGGCGTGGCGGACAACATCGGGGTGCGCGGCGTGATCGAGACGCTCGAGGAGCTCGGCGCGAGCGCGAGGTTCCGCGGCGAGGTCGGCTTCGGCGTCGTCAAGCGCATCGTGTTGCTGGTCGTCAATTCGCACGCCTCGCCGAGCACCGACTGGGACCGCGAGGAGGATCCGCCCGGGATGATCGGCCAGCTGCTGCAGGCCTCGGGCGTGCCGATCGATCGCTACTCGTTCGAGACCGTCGAATCGTTGAAGGACCGCGCCGAGATCCACAAGTGGCGGCGCGAGCTGCTGGTCGCGCGGGCGCGGCTCGCCGGCAAGAGCGAAGCCGAGGCCGATGCGAGCGTGCCGAAGGTCGACATCCAGGTCGTCGACATCGCCTTCGACGCGATCCGCGATGCGAAAGAACGTGAGTACTTCATGAACCTGCCGACCAGCTTCGTGCTCGCGCCGGAGCAGGTCGACCGCCTGCGCGAGATCGCGGGCCGGCTGCTGCGCGCCTCGCCCGACTACCAGGTTCTGGTGCGCGAGATGGGCGGCACGCCGGGCAATTAGCCGCTAAACAATCCGCTCCAGGTCTTCGCGCTGATCTCCGGGAACGGTCCCCGGTAGCGGCGTGCCTCGCTTCGCCTCAGGTCGGCAGAAACTCGGCCAGCGCCCGGTCGAAGGCCTGTGGCTGCTCGATGTTCGACAGGTGCGCGGCTTGAGGCAGGATGTCGAGCCGCGAGCCCGGCGCGTTGTCGTGGATCGCCTGCGACATCGCCACCGGCGTGCCCTGGTCATCGGCCCCGACGATGATCTGGATCGGCACCTTGATTTCCTTCAGCCGCGCGGTGAGGTTGAGCTTGGGGATCGCACGGCAGCAGCCGACGTAGCCGGGCACCGGCGTGTTGGCGATCAGCGCGCCGACGCGCTGCATCGTCTCGGGATGCGCGCTGCGGTACGGTGCGGTGAACCAGCGCTCGAGCGTCGGCTGCACCAGCGCCTGCATGCCCTGCGTCTGCGCGACCTTGATGCGCTCTTCCCACACCGGACCGACCTCGGGCGGGATGCGGCTCGAGGTGTCGGCCAGCACCAGGGTCTGCAGGATGCCGGGGTACTTGAGCGCGAAGGTCTGCCCGATCATGCCGCCCATCGACAGGCCGCAGTAGTGCGTCTGCGAGATCTTCAGGTGCTCGAGCAGCCCCTTGAGATCGTCGGCGAGCTGCTCGAGCGTGTAGTCGCCCACCGGCGCGCTGCTCTGGCCGTGGCCGCGCGTGTCGTAGGCCAGGATGCGGTAGCGGTCCTTGAAGCTCGCGATCTGCTCGTCCCACATGCGCACGCTGCAGGCCAGCGAATGGCTGAGCGTGAGCCAGGGCGCGCCCTCCTTGCCGTGGATCTCGTAATAGACGTCGATGCCGTTTGCCTTGGCCTTCATGACCGTTCTCCTCCCGTCAATTTGATCAGACCGCTGCAACCACCAGCGGCACGCGCATTTCGTCCTCGCTCGTGCCACCGTGGTTGCCGATATGCCGATGCCGGGCCTCGCCCGGCGTCCGATCCCGGATCGTATACCGGCCGTTCATCACCAGGGCGACGTCGCCGATCCGCTCTGCGAGCCGCGGGTGCGGCGCGCCGGGACCGAACCAGCCTTGCGCGACGAGCTGGCCGCTCGGCCGCACGTCGGCGCGCGCGCCGAGCCAGTCCGCCGCGCGCTGCATGAACGACTCGATGTGGCCTGCCTGCACATAGCAGTAGGCCACGCGCGGCTCGCCGCACAGCGGATAGCGCAGCAGCGCGGAAAGCCCCGGCGCGTCGGCGAGGTCGAGCGCCTCCTCGTCCGCAACGTCGACGAAGCCGTGATCGGCGCTCAGCACGACGATGCTGTCGGTGCCGGCGAGCCGCGCGAGCAGGGCGCCGAAGGCGGCGTCGACCGCCGCGAGCTGCGCGAGCGCGGCGGGGCTTTGGTGGCCGTGCTGGTGCGAGCTGGTGTCGTAATCGGGCCAGTAGGCATAGATGAGCTTGCGCTCGTCCCCCGATTTCACCGCGGCCTCGGTCTCGGCGACGAGACCGTCGAGCGTCGTATACGGCCGGCGCTCGGCGCGGCCGCAATGAAACCGGTTGTAGTCCGAATCGACGATGCTCTGCGGCGTGACCACGATCGCCCGCGACGCGAGCGCGTCGAACAGCGACGTCGCCTCGAAGGCGCGCTCGGGCGCCAGGCCGCGCGCCCGCAGCGAGCGCTTGTCGCCGCGCGAAACGAAGGGCAGCGGCGCGCCGACGCAGCCCGCGGCGCCGAAATAGGGGAACCAGCCGGTGAGACCGTGCTCGGCCGGCGCGCAGCCGGTGTAGCTGGTGGTGATGGCGCTTGCCGTGGTCGAGGGAAACACCGAGGTGATCGCGGCGAGGCGCCGGCGGTGGATCTCGCCGCCTGCGGCGTACCGCGCCAGCAGGCCGTCGCCGAGGCCGTCGACGATCACCAGCACGACGTTGCGCGCGGCGGCCAGTTGCGCCGCCGGCAACGCCGCCAGCGGCGGGTGGCGCGGCGTCGCGCCGCAGGCCCCGGCGAGCGAGGCCATCAGGTTGAGGAGACTTCCTCCGCCGTAGTCGGGCAGCATGCCTGCAATCGTGTCGAGTGGAACCGGGGAAACCGGGTGGGCACACCATTTTCCGATAAAATGCGGTCGACCATTCCCCCGAGGTTCGCGCCATGCGGCACGAAGTGCACGTCCACGCAGACATTCCCATCCTCGAAGGCGTTTCGCGCAAGCAGCTCGAGCAGGCGCTGATGCCCTGGCTCGAGTACCTCGACGCCGAGAACATGGGCGATGTGAAGAGCCTCGAGCCCAACGAGCCGGGGGTCCAGTACGACGACAAGGAGCTGCTGCTGCACCTGTGCTGGACCGGCGAGATCGGGCGCAGCTTCCATCGCGTCTTCGAGGAGGCGCTCGACAACCTCGGGCACTACTGCTACGAGGCCGTCGAGGTCGACCTCACCCTGTACCACGACAACGGCGAGCAGGAGTCGCGCCTGATGTTCGTCGGCCCGACGGCGCAGGCGATCCACGAGGCGCAGCGGCGCTGCATGATCGAGGATGTCACCGCACTGCTCGAGCGCCAGTTCGAAAAGGAATCCACCGCCGAGGTGCTGACTCTGGTGAACGAGCTGTTCGATCGCCAGTGGAAGGAGCGCAGCGCCGAAGGCAAGCGCTCGGACCGGGCGTTCGAGGCCTATACGCGGCCGTCGCGGAAGAATTTGCACTGAGGGCGGGACGGTGGTGACGGGTCCGAGCCGCGTCGCCGGTTTGGGTTCTCAGGGGTCTCGTGCCTTCGCGACGCTGCACGGTAAAGTTGTGCAGCGTCGCGAAGGCACGAGATTGAATTGCCCATTGGCCGCCCGACGTCTGGGTTAGGGTCGGCAGTCCGCGCAGGCGCACACCACAGCAAACCCGCCGAAGAGTCACCATGCCAGGCCCCAAATACCCCGGTTTCGACACGCTCGCACTGCACGCCGGGCACACGCCGGACGCGACCTTCGGTGCGCGCGCGGTGCCGATCTACGCCACCACCTCGTACGTGTTCCGCGACAGCGAGCACGCGGCGTCGCTGTTCAACATGGAGCGCGCCGGGCACGTCTACTCGCGCATCTCGAATCCGACGGTGGCAGTGCTCGAAGAGCGGGTCGCGGCGCTCGAGGGCGGCGTCGGCGCGATCGCGACGGCCTCCGGGCAGGCGGCACTGCACCTCGCGGTGGCGACGCTGATGGATGCGGGCAGCCACATCGTCGCCTCGAATTCGCTTTACGGCGGCTCGCACAATCTGCTCGGTTACACGCTGTCGCGCTTCGGCATCGAGACGACGTTCGTCAATCCGCGCGAGCCGGAGAATTTCCGCCGTGCGCTGAAGGACAACACGCGGCTGGTGTTCGGCGAGACGCTCGGCAACCCCGGGCTCGACGTGCTCGACATCCCGGCGGTGGCGGCGATCGCGCACGCCGCGGGCGTGCCGCTGCTGGTCGACGCGACCTTCACCACGCCCTGGCTGATGAAGCCCTTCGAGCACGGCGCCGACCTGCTGTACCACTCGGCCACCAAGTTTTTAGGCGGGCACGGTGTGGCGATCGGCGGCGTGCTGGTCGACTCGGGGCGCTTCGACTGGGAAAAGAGCGGCAGGTATCCGCAGCTCACGCAGCCCTACGCGGGCTTTCACGGCATGGACTTCGAGGAGGAATCCGGCACGCGCGCCTTCCTGCTGCGCGCGCGCAGGGAGGGTCTGAGGGACTTCGGCGCCTGCATGGCGCCGATGACGGCGTTCCAGATCCTGCAGGGCATCGAGACGCTGCATTTGCGCATGCCGCGCCACATCGAGAACACCCGCAAGGTGGTGGCGTTTCTCGCCGCGCACGAGATGGTCGAGTCGGTCGGCTATCCGGAGCTGCCGCAGCACCCGGACCACGCGCTCGCCCAGCGGCTGCTGCCGCGGGGCGCGGGCGCGGTGTTTTCCTTCGACATGCGGGGCGGGCGCGAGGCGGGGCGGCGTTTCATCGAGAGCCTGCAGCTGTTCTCGCACCTGGCGAACGTCGGCGACGCGAAATCGCTCGTCATCCACCCGGCGACGACAACGCACTACCGCATGTCGGACGCAGACCTGAAGAAGGCCGGCATCGGCCCGGGCA
This sequence comes from Betaproteobacteria bacterium SG8_39, assembly GCA_001303445.1. GTDB lineage: Bacteria > Pseudomonadota > Gammaproteobacteria > Burkholderiales > SG8-39 > SG8-39. The sequence continues at coordinate 24,336 of LJTQ01000060.1, forward strand.
CGGTGCGCCTGTCGATCGGTCTGGAGGATGCGGAAGACCTGATCGCGGACCTCGGCCGCGCGCTGGGGGCGGCGAAGCGCGGCCTGCAGGCGGGCTGATGGACTTCAGCGTCGACGGCCAGCGCGCGTTCGCCTACACGGCGGCGCACGAGCTCGATCCTGCGAAGCCGACGATCGTGTTCGTGCATGGCGCGGGGCTGGATCATTCCTGGTGGGGCCTGCAGAGCCGCTATTTCGGCTATCACGGCTACAACGTGCTGGCGGTCGACCTGCCGGGCCACGGTCGCTCCGACGGAGCGCCGCTCGCAAGCGTCGAGGCGATGGCCGACTGGGTCGCGCGGCTGCTCGACGCGGCAGGCATCGAGCGCGCGGCGCTCGTCGGCCATTCGATGGGCGCGCTGACCGCCATCGAGTGCGCGGCACGCCATCCGGCGCGCGTGGCGCGCATCGCGCTGCTCGGCGTTGCCTACCCGATGAAGGTGTCGGCGGCATTCCTCGATGCCGCAGGCCGTAACGACCCGGCCGCATTCGATATGGACACGATCTGGGGGCATGCGCCGCGCGTGCCGCTCGGCGGCAACCCGAACCCCGGGATGTGGATGTACGGCGACACGCTCGCGCGGCTCGGTCGCCTGCGCCCCGGGGTCCTTCACGCCGGCCTCAAGGCCTGCAACGATTACGCCGCGGGGCTGGAGAGTGCGGCGAAGGTCGCCTGTCCGGTGCTGTTCATCCTCGGCCACCGCGACCTCATGGCCCCGCCGCGCAATGCCGCAGGCTTGGTCAAGGCGTTCAAGTCGGCGCAGACCGTGCTGCTGCCGCCTGCGGGCCACTCGCTGATGGCCGAAGCGCCGGATGCGACGCTCGACGCGCTGATCGCATTTTTTTCCACCGAGACGACGTCGTGACGCCCGCACAGCGCATTGCCCGCCTCACCGGGCGCGACGCCTTTCTCAAGCTGCTCGTCGACGAGGGCGTGACACATCTGTTCGGCAACCCGGGCACCACCGAGCTCGCCATCATGGAGGCGGTGCCCGGCACGCCGGAGCTGAACTACGTGCTCGGCACGCAGGAAGCGGTGGTGGTCGGCATGGCCGACGGCTTTGCACGTGCCTCGGGTCGGCTCGCCGCGGTCAGCCTGCACGTTGCGCCCGGCCTCGGCAACGCGATGGGCGCGCTCTACAACGCGAAATTTTCCGGCTCGCCGCTGATCGTCACCTGCGGTCAGCAGGAGCAGGGCCACGGCCTGCTCGAGCCGCTGCTCTATGACCCGCTGGTGCCGATCGCTGCGCCGATGGTGAAGTGGGCGATCGAAGCGACGCGCGTCGAGGACCTGCCGCGCATCCTGCGCCGCGCGGCGAAAGTGGCGCTCACGCCGCCCACCGGGCCGGTGTTCGTCAGCCTGCCGGGCGACGTGCTCGACGCCGAGGCAGAGCTCGACCTGGGCCATGCGACGCGCATCGAAGCGGCGACGCGGCCCTCGGATGACGCGCTCGATCGGCTGGCCGCGCGGCTGCTCGCCGCCAAGCGCCCGGCGATCATCGCCGGCCATGAGCTCGCGACGCGCGACGCCTTCGCCGAAGCGACCGCGCTCGCGGAGCTGCTGGGCGCCGCCGTGTACCAGCAGTCGGTGCCGTACGCGGCGTCGTTTCCGAGCGAGCATCCGCTCTATCTGGGCGCGTTCACGCGCAGCCAGAAGCTGGTGCGCGCTGCCCTCGAGGACTACGACCTGCTGGTCTGCCTCGGCGCCGACCTGCTGCGCATGTCGGTGATGAGCCCCGTCTCGCCGCTGCCTGAAACGCTGCCTGTCGTTCACATCAGCGAGCGCGACTGGGAGCTGGGGAAGCTGTCGTTCACATCAGCGAGCGCGACTGGGAGCTGGGGAAGAACTATCCCACCGATCTTGCGATCCGCGCCGACGTCAAACAGACGCTCGCCGCGCTGCTGCCGCGCCTCGCCGCGGCGCGCACGCCGCAGCTGGCGCAGGCGGCGTCGGGGCGCGGCGCTGCACTCGCGCCGAAGAACTGGAGCGCGCAGCGCGACAAGCTGCGCGTTGATGCGCTGCTGGCGGCCGAGACCACGCCGATCGACCCCCGCTTCCTGATGCTGCGCCTCGCAGAATCGATCCCGCCCGACGCGGTGGTGGTGGAGGAGGCGCTGACCTCGGCCAACACGCTGCCCGGGGTGCTGGCGGTGCGCGAGCGTCAGCGCTTCTACGGCCTGGCGAGCGGCGGCCTGGGCTTCGGCGTACCGGGCGCCGCGGGCGTGAGCCTCGCACTGCCCGGACGGCCGGTGGTCGCGGTGATCGGCGACGGCAGCGCGCTCTACGGCATCCAGGCGCTGTGGACGGTGGCGCACCACAAGCTGCCGGTGACCTACGTCATTGCCAACAACCGCAGCTACCGCATCCTCAAGGAACGGCTGGTGTCGTTCCGCGGCTCGGACAGGTTCGTCGGCATGGATCTGCGCGATCCCGAGATCGACTACACCGGGCTCGCGCGCTCGATGGGGCTTGCGGCCCGGCGTGTGACAGACCCGGCCGACATCGCGCCTGCGCTGCGCGAGGCGGTGAAGAGCGGCGCGCCGCAGCTCATCGAGGTGATGGTCGCCGACGGCTTCGGCGGCTGAGGGATGAAATCGCTGCGCGGCGTGTTCTGTGCGTAGGAACAGGAGGACGTAATGCGACTTCTCACGGTGCTGCTCACGATGGGGTTGGCGCTCGCGCCGGCGGCCGCGCCCGCGGCGGCGGAACTGCCGATCTTCGACGCGCACGTCCACTTCAGCCACGACGCCGCCGACCAGATCGCGCTGAGCGACGCGGTCGCGATCCTGCGCAAGGCGGGGCTGAAAGGCGCGCTCGTCTCGAGCTCAGACGACGCGGGCACGCAGAAGCTCTACGAAGCCGCGCCGGACATCGTCGTGCCGGAGCTGCGGCCCTACCGCAGGCGCGGCGAGATCGGCAGCTGGGTGCGCGACGCGACGGTGATCGACTATCTGGAAGCGCGCCTCAAGCGCTACCAGTACGCCGCCATCGGCGAGTTCCATCTCTACGGTGCCGATGCCGACCTGCCGGTGCCGCGGCGCATGGTCGAGTTGGCGAAGCAGCACGACCTCATGCTGCATGCGCATTCGGACGCCGACGCGGTCGAGCGGCTGTTCGCGCAGTGGCCGCAGGCGCGCATTCTCTGGGCGCATTCGGGGTTCGATCAGCCTCAGAAGGTGCGCGCGATGCTGCGCAAGCACACGAACCTCTGGGCCGACCTCGCCTTCCGCACCGACCAGGCCAGCGGCGGCAAGGTCGACGCCGAGTGGCGCAAGGCGTTCGAGGAATTTCCAGACCGCTTCATGGTCGGCACCGACACCTTCACCCCGGAGCGCTGGTACTTCATCGGCGAGCACGCTGACTGGTCGCGCGAGTGGCTCAAGGATCTGCCGCCCGCGCTCGCCGAGCGTATCGCCTGGAAGAACGGCGAGGACGTCATCCGGGCGGCATTCGCGCGCAGGCGCTAGCGCGGGATTGATCAAGTGGGCTCCGCCCCTTGAGTACCCTCGACTTCAGTCGGAACTCCGATCAAGTCGTTGAGTTGATCGGAGTCTCCATGCGGTGATGATGCGGCGCATCCTGGCTGCGGTGCTGCTTGCGGCCGGTGCGCCCGTGCTGGCCTGCGACTCACCCGGGGCGGACTATGCGCGGCTCGAATCGCCGCGCTTCGTGCTGTGGATGGCGACCCGGCCTGCGCCGGTGCCGATCGGCAGCGAGTTCGCGATCGACGCAGTGCTTTGCGCAAAGGGTGCGACGTCCGCCGATGCGGTCGGCTTCGATGCGTGGATGCCGGCACACCGACACGGCATGAACTCGCGCCCGAGCGTACGGGCGCTGGACGGCGGGCGCTGGCGCGCGGAGGGCTACCTCTTCCACATGCCAGGGCGCTGGCAGTTCACCTTCGAGATCGATACGGCGTCCGGGCGAGAGCGACTCACACACGACGTGGAGCTCGACTGACCATGCGGCTGATCGCGCTACTCGCAGCGGCGCTGCTGGCCCACGACGCGGCGGGCGGGCTGCTTGACTTCACCGCTGCCGAACTGCGCGCGATCGAGCGCCACGGGCCGTGGCCGCCGCCGGCGCCGCGCGATCCGTCGAACCGCGTCTCGGGCAACGCGGAGGCCATCGCGTTCGGCGAGTTGCTGTTCTTCGATACCCGGCTCTCGCCGAACGGCGCCATGTCCTGCGGCCGCTGCCACCAGCCGGGCCGGGCGTGGACCGACGGACGCCGCACGCCGGGCGGCGTGATCGGTGCGACCGGGCGTGACGCGCTCACCCGCAATACGCCGACGCTGTGGAACGCGGGCTTCGGGCGCTGGTTCGGCTGGGGCGGCGGCTCGGACACGATCTGGTCGTTCAGCCTGCGCCCGATCCGCCACCCGCTCGAGATGGGCTCGAGCGCCGCGCACATGGCGCGTACCCTGCGCGCCGACCCCGAACTCGCCTGCCGTTACCGGCGCGTGTTCGGCGAAGCCGGCAAGCCGGACGAGGCGCTGCTGGTCGATGTCGTCAAGGCGATCGCGGCCTTTGTCGAGACGCTGGTTTCGGCGCGCAGCCCGTTCGACGAATTCCGCGACGCGCTCGCCCGCGGCGACCGCGATGCTGCCGCCCGCTACCCGCTCGCCGCGCAGCGCGGGCTGCGGCGGTTCGTCGGCGAAGGCAACTGCAGCGTCTGCCATTTCGGGCCGGCGTTCAGTAACGGCGAGTTCGGCGACATCGGCGTGCCCTTTTTCGTGCCGAGCGGCGTCGACAGCGGGCGCTATGCCGGCATCCAGCGCCTGCGCGCCGATCCCCACAACCTGCTCGGGCGCTTCAACGACCGCCCGGGCGACGCGGGCGCGGCGCGCACGCGCCACGTGCAGCTGCAACCGAGAAACTTCGGCGAGTTCAAGGTGCCGGGCCTGCGCAACGTGGCGAAGACGGCGCCCTACATGCACGACGGCTCGCTCGCGACGCTGAGCGACGTCGTCAAGCATTACTCGGAGCTGGACGAGAACCGGCTGCACACCGAGGGCGAGAGGATCCTGCGCCCGTTGCGCCTCTCGCCACAGGCCTCGGCGGATCTCGTCGCCTTCCTGGAATCGCTTTCGGACACCGGGCGCTACGTCAGCGGCGCGCCCAGTCGGTGCGCTTCACGGCGAGTGCAGTGAGGCTGCCGAAGACCACCAGGCCGACGGCGACCAGCGCGAACACCGCCCACAGCGGACCGCTCAGGGCGAGCACCAGCGCGGCGCCGACGACGACGAGCAGCAGCCGCACGGTGCCGGCGAGTACCGGCCAGACGACGTGCCCCGAGCCCTGCGAGGCGAAGTACAGCACGATGGCAATGCCGAGGAAGGTGTAGCTCGGCCCGACGATGCGCAGGTAGAGCTGACCCGCCTCCAGAACCTGCGGGTCGTCGGAGAAGATGCCGACCCAGACCTGCGGCGCGATGGCCACCGTGATCCCGATCGCCAGGCTGACCGCGCCGGCGATCGCGGCACCGGTCCAGGCGATGTCCTTTGCGCGCGCCAGATGCCCGGCGCCGACATGGGTGCCGACCATCGGCAGCATCGCCTGGCCGATCGAGAATACCAGCGGCACCTGCAGCAGCTCGAGGCGCACGCCGACGCCGTAGCCGGCGAGCGCCGCGGTGCCGTAGCGTCCGACGAAGCCGGTGACGATGACCGCGGTGAGCACCGTCTGCAGCGCGGAGACTGATGACACCGCGCCGACGCGCAGGATATCCCGGAAGCGCCGCCATTCGAGCCGCCAGTGCGCACGGCTCGGGCGCAGCGGCGTGTTCCAGACATACAGGGCCATCCCCACGCTCGCCAGGCTGAAGGTCGTGACATAGGCGACCCCGGCGCCGGCGATGCCGAGCGAGGGCAGGCCGAATGCGCCGAGCGTCAGCGTGCCCGAAAGCGGTACGTGGATCATCGCCGCGAGAATCAGCACCAGCGAAGGCACCAGCGTGTTGCCGCTGCCGCGCAGCACGCTGGCGAAGGTGTTCGAGATCCACACCGCGATCGCGCCGGAGAACACGACGTTCGAATAAATCAGCGCCTGCGCCAGCGCGTCATCCTTGCCGCCGAGCAGGCGATACAGGCCGGCGCCCGTGCCGAGCAGCAGCACGGTGAATGTCAGGCCGAGGATGAGCGCGATGACCAGGCCATGCGCGACGAGCGCGCGCGCCGCCTCCTCTTCGCCGGCGCCGAGTGCGCGCGCGATCGCCGAGGACACGCCGCCGCCCATCGCGCCGGCCGAGGTCATCTGCAGCAGCATGATGAGCGGAAAGACCAGTGCGAGGCCCGCCAGGGGTTCGGTGCCGAGCCGTCCGACGAAGTAGGTGTCGCCGATCGAGATCGCGGTCTGGAATAGCGCCAGCAGGGCGGGCGGCCCCGCGAGCCGCCCGAGCGTGGGCAGGATCGGCGCATCGAGCAGGCGCTGCGTCGCCAGACGCTTGATGTGCGGGCGCGCTGCGGGCCTGGCCTCGACCGGCGGCTGATCCATGCGCGCAGCCTAGCAGCGCCGCCATCCCCGCGGTCGCGTGTTTCGCGGGTTGCTAAGATGCGCGCATGCTTGCCGCGCTCACCGTACTGCTGGTCTACCAGTTGATCGGCGAAGTGCTGGTCCAGCTCCTGGCCCTGCCGGTGCCGGGGCCGGTGGTCGGTATGCTGCTGCTGTTCGTCACGCTGCTCGCGCGCGGCAGTGCGCCGGAATCGCTGCGCACGACCGCCAACGGCCTGCTCGCCCACCTCTCGCTGCTCTTCGTGCCGGCCGGTGTCGGCGTGATGCTGCATTTCGAGCGTCTCGGCGCGGAGTGGCTGCCGATCACGGTGGCGCTGGTGGCGAGCACGGTGGTCACCATCGGCGTCGCCGCGCTGGTCATGCGGGCCCTGCAGCGATGAGCGGCACCGCGAGTACGTTTGCCGAAATCTGGGTCTACCTGTCGGCTTCGCCGCTGCTCGGGCTGACGGTCACGCTGCTTGCCTACCAGGCGGCGTACTGGATCTACGAAAAGGCGAAGATGAACCCGCTGGCGAACCCGGTGGCGATTTCGGTGGCCATGCTCGTCGCGCTGCTGTGGTTCACCGACACGCCGTATCCGACCTACTTCGAGGGTGCGCAGTTCGTCCATTTCCTGCTCGGCCCGGCGACCGTTGCGCTCGCCGTACCGCTGTATGCCAACCTCGAGACGCTGAAGCGCAACCTGCTGCCGCTTGCCGGCGCGCTGGTCGCCGGTTCGGTCACCGCCGCGCTCTCCGCAGTCGGCATAGGCTGGGCGCTCGGCGCAAGTCGCGAGACGCTGCTCTCGCTGGCGCCGAAATCGGTCACCACGCCGATCGCCATGGGCATCGCTGAAAAGCTCGGCGGCCTGCCTTCGCTGACCGCGGTGCTGGTGGTGACGACCGGCATCCTCGGCGCCGTGCTGGCGCGCGGCACGCTGAATCTGCTGCGGGTGAAGGATCATGCGGTGCGCGGCTTCGCGGTGGGGATCGCCGCGCACGGCATCGGCACCGCGCGCGCGTTTCAGGTGTCCGAGACCATGGGCGCTTTCGCTGGCCTCGGCATGGGGCTGAACGGCATGGCGACCGCGTTCCTGTTCCCCGTGCTGGTCACGCTCTGGGGCGGCTGACCGCAGCCTCGAGCCGAGCCAGCAGCCGTCCGCCGCTCGCCAGCGCCGCGCCCCAGCCGAGCGTGACGCCCAGCGCGTTGGCAACCATGTCTAAGGGCTCGTAGCTCCGGTAGCCGAGCGCGCCCTGCACGAACTCGAGGGCGACGCCAAGCAGGGCGAAGCCGATCGCATAGGCGAGTCGCGGTCCTGTCGTCGGATACAGCTGACCGAACCAGAACATGAGGACGCCGTAGCCGAGCAAATGGCCGAGTTTGTCGCCTTGTTCGATGTCGATCGTCGGCGGGTTGGGCGTGAGCGACAACCAGACGATCGTCGCCACCCAGCCCCAGCCGAGCGCGAGCCAGAGCGGACGCAGCCGCTGCGCCATCAGAACAGCGCCATCTGCCCGGCGGGGTCCGGACGGCGAAAGCGGCCGCAATCGAGCGCGCGCCGCGGCGCCTGCCCGCGCTCGTCGCCGTTCAGCCCGTACTTGCGGCAGGCCAGCTCGAAGCGCCGGCCGATCAGCTCGGCGTAGGTGCCGGTTCCCGTCATGCGCGTGCCGAAACGCGGGTCGTTGTCGCGTCCGTCGCGCAGCTGCTGCACCAGGCTCATGACGTGCGCCGCTCGCTGCGGCAGCTGCGTCGCGAGCCATTCGCGGAACAGGGCCTTCAGCTCGTTCGGCAGGCGCAGCATCTGGTAGCCGGCCATCGTCGCGCCGGCCTGCGCCGCGGCCTCGAGCGCTTCCTCGATCGACTTCTCGTTCAGCGCCGGGATCACCGGTGCCATCATCACGCCCACCGGTACGCCGGCTTCGGCGAGCGCGCGAATCGTGTCGAGCCGCCGCTGCGGCGCGGGCGCGCGCGGCTCGAGCCGGCGCGCGAGCACGCGATCGAGCGTGGTCACGGTGACGAACACCTTGGCGAGGTTCGCGCGTCCCATCGGGCCGAGCAGGTCGAGGTCGCGCTCGACGAGCGCAGACTTGGTGACCAAGGTCAGCGGATGCTGGCACTCGGCGAGCACCTCGATCAGCTCGCGCGTAATGCGGTAGCGCCGTTCCGCCGGCTGGTAGCAGTCGGTGTTGGCGCCGATCGCGATCGGCGAGCAAACGTAGCCGCGCCGGCCGATCTCGGCGCGCAGGACCTCGGCGGCGTTCAGCTTGGCGAACAGGCGCGACTCGAAATCGAGTCCGGGGGAGAGCTCCAGGTAGGCATGCGCCGGCCGGGCGTAGCAGTAGATGCAGCCGTGCTCGCAGCCGCGGTACGGATTGACCGACAGCTCGAAGGGCAGGTCGGGCGACGCGTTGCGCTGGATGAGCGAGCGCACGCGCTCTTCGGTGATCCGGGTGTCGAGCGGCGCTGCGGGCTCGTCGTCTGCGGTCCAGCCGTCGTCGTAGGCCTCGCGCTCGACCGATTCGAAACGCCCGGCGACGCGCGACAGCGCGCCGCGTGCCTTGTAGCCAGGCTGCCCTGTCTGAAACCGGATTGGAACCGCCGCGATGCTGCGCGTTTCCTTGGTTTCGTTAAATGCGTCCTTCGCCATCTCGCCGCCCGTTAGAATGCGCCGCACCTTACGCGCAGCGCCTGCTCGGGAACTGTATAAATGCACAGTAGTATACGCCGAAACGTCGGCCTGCTCGCCGTGTGCCAGGCGCTGCTGATGACCAATAATTCGACGCTCATCGCGATCAACGGCCTGGCCGGGCTCGCACTGGCGCCGATCGCCTGGCTGGCCACGCTGCCGGTGACCTGCTGGGTGCTGGGCGGGGCGATCGCCACGATGCGCGCCTCGCTGCACATGAAGCGCGTGGGTCGCCAGCGCGGCATGACGATCGGCACGCTCTGGGGCATCGTCGGTGCGCTGATCTGCGCGGCTGCGATCGCACTGCAGAGCTTCTGGCTGCTGTGTTTCGGCACGCTGGTCTTCGGCGTGTACAACGCCTACGGCCAGTACTACCGCTTCGCCGCGGCCGATGTGGCGAGCGCGGACTTCCGGGCGACCGCAATTTCGCTGGTTCTGGCCGGCGGTCTGGTTGGCGGCGTACTCGGGCCGACGACCAGCCGGCTGACCATCGATCTGTTCGCAACCAAGTTCGTCGGCGCCTATCTCGCGCTCATCGGTTTCGCGCTGCTGACCATGCTGCTGCTGCGCTTCATCCGCATCCCGACGCCATCGGCGGCCGAGCAGCAGGCGAGCGGCCGCTCTCTGATCGAGATCGCGGCACAGCCGAAGTTCTTCGTTGCAGTGCTCGCCGGGGCGATCGGCTACGGGGTGATGAATTTCCTCATGACCTCCACGCCGATTGCGATGGGCGTGTGCGGACACCCCTACGGCGACGCCGCATTCGTCATCTCGTCGCACGTGGTCGCGATGTTTGCCCCCTCGTTCGTGACGGGTGCGCTGATCCGCCGCTTCGGCGTGCTGCCGGTGATGTTCGTCGGCGCGCTGCTGAACGTCGCATCCATCTCGATCGCGCTCTCCGGGGTGAGCGTGCCGCAGTTCTGGGGCTCCCTGGTGATGCTCGGCGTGGGATGGAACTTCCTGTTCATCGGCGCGACGGCGATGCTGACCGAAACCTACCGTCCGGAAGAGCGCGCCAAGGCGCAGGGCGCCAACGACTTCGCGATCTTCCTCATGATGACGATTTCCTCGCTTACCTCCGGCATGATCGTGACGAGTGCCGGCTGGGAGCGGGTGAACTATGCGGCGGCGCCGATGATCGCCGTGGTCGCGATCCTGATCGCCTGGCTGGCGCTGCGCCAGCGCGCGGCGCGGGGGGCTGCATGAGCGCCCCGGCGACGCCTGGCATCGCACTCGACGCGGTCGACACGCCCGCGCTGGTCATCGACCTGGACGCGTTCGAGCGCAACCTGGCGCGGCTCGGCGATTCGATCGCCGGGCGCGGCGTACGCCTGCGCGCGCACGCCAAGACGCACAAGTGCGCAGAGATCGCGCGGCGCCAGGTCGCCGCCGGCGCGATCGGCGTGTGCTGCCAGAAGGTTTCGGAGGCCGAAGCCATGGTCGCCGGCGGCATCGAGGACGTCCTGGTCTCGAACGAAGTCGTCGGCGAGCGCAAGCTCGCGCGGCTTGCCGGGCTGGCGCGCCGCGCGCGCCTCGGCGTCTGCGTCGACGACGCCGGCAACGTGCGCGCGCTGTCGGCCGCC
>LJTQ01000061.1 GCA_001303445.1 Betaproteobacteria bacterium SG8_39
CGATCTTCCCGATTCCGAAGATCGCATTGCTGCCGCTGTTCATCATCTGGTTCGGCATCGGCGAAGAGTCGAAGGTGGCGACGATTTTCTTCGGCGTGTTTTTCCCCACCGTGATCGCGGTCTACGGTGGCATCGACAATGTCGACCGCAGCCTGATCCGCATGGGGCAGTCCTTCGGTCTGCACTGGACCTCGATCGTGCGCAAGATCATCCTGCCGGGCGCGCTGCCGGCGATGCTGTCGGGATTCCGGATCACCGCGTCGATTTCGATCATTCTGCTCGTCGCGGCGGAGATGATCGCCGCCGAGTTCGGCGTGGGGGCCTACATCCTGATGGCCGGCAACCTGATGGCGACCGACCAGCTGATCGCCGGCGTCGCGATCCTCTCGGTGCTCGGTCTCACGGTCGGCTGGCTGATCGGTCGCGCCGAGCGCTTCCTGCTGCGCTGGCGCAGCTGAGCGCGATTCGGGGCCTGCCGGGCGTGGCGCCGGCGTGCCGCGCTATGGGAAAATCCCAGGCTTTGCCATGTCGAGCGACGCGACTTCGAAGACCCGGGCCGACGCAGGCGCCGCAGCGCCGGCGCCGGTGACGCTCGCCTTTGCCGGCAGTCCGTTCCGTCTGCATGAGCCCTACGCGCCGGCAGGCGACCAGCCCGAGGCGATCGAGAAGCTGATCGAGGGCGTGAACGATGGTCTGGCGTTCCAGACCCTGCTCGGCGTCACTGGCTCGGGCAAGACCTACACCATGGCCAACGTCATCGCCCGGCTCGGCCGCCCGGCCATGGTGCTGGCGCCGAACAAGACGCTGGCGGCGCAGCTGTATTCCGAGTTCCGTGAGTTCTTCCCGGAAAACGCCGTCGAGTACTTCGTCTCGTACTACGACTACTACCAGCCGGAAGCCTATGTCCCGGCGCGTGATCTGTACATCGAAAAAGACTCGTCGATCAACGAGCACATCGAGCAGATGCGCTTGTCAGCGACCAAGTCGCTGATGGAACGGCGCGACGTGGTGATCGTGGCGACCGTCTCGGCGATCTACGGCATCGGCGATCCCTCCGAGTACCACGGCATGATCCTGCATCTGCGCGAAGGCGAGAAGCTGTCGCAGCGCGACGTGCTGGCACGCCTCGTGGGAATGCAGTACGAGCGTAACGATCTCGATTTCCGGCGCGGTACGTTCCGCGTGCGCGGGGACGTCATCGACGTGTTCCCGGCCGAACATGCGGAGCATGCGGTACGAATTTCGTTGTTCGACGACGAGATCGAGCAGCTGCAGATTTTCGATCCACTCACCGGGCGGGTGCTGCACCGGCTGGCACGTTTCACGGTTTATCCGTCGAGCCATTACGTCACGCCGCGCGAAACGACCCTGCGCGCGATCGAGGCGATCAAGCTGGAGCTGGCCGAGCGCATCGAGTTCTTTCAGCGCGCGGGGCGCCTGGTCGAGACGCAGCGCATCGAGCAGCGTACGCGCTTCGATCTCGAGATGCTCGCCGAGCTCGGTTTCTGCAAAGGGATCGAAAACTACTCGCGCCACCTGTCGGGGCGCCGGCCCGGCGAGCCGCCGCCGACGCTGATCGACTACCTGCCGCACGATGCGCTGATGTTCATCGACGAGAGCCATGTCACGATCGGCCAGCTCGGCGGCATGTATCGCGGCGACCGCGCGCGCAAGGAAAACCTGGTCGAGTACGGATTCCGCCTGCCCTCGGCGCTCGATAACCGGCCGCTGCGCTTCGACGAGTTCGAGCGCGTGGTGCGCCAGACCGTCTTCGTCTCGGCCACGCCCGCGGCCTACGAGGCCGAGCGCTCGGCGCAGGTGGTCGAGCAGGTCGTGCGGCCGACGGGGCTGATCGACCCGCAGGTCGAAGTGCGGCCCGCGGTGAACCAGGTCGATGACCTGATGTCGGAGATTTCGCTGCGCGTCGGGAAGAATGAGCGCGTCCTGGTGACGACGCTCACCAAGCGCATGGCCGAGGAGCTGACCGAGTACCTCGCCGAGCACGGCATCAAGGTGCGCTACTTGCATTCCGAGGTCGATACGGTCGAGCGTGTCGAGATCATCCGCGACTTGCGCCTGGGCGAGTTCGACGTGCTGGTGGGGATCAACCTGTTGCGCGAAGGGCTCGATCTGCCCGAGGTGTCGCTGGTCGCGATACTCGACGCCGACAAGGAAGGCTTTCTGCGCTCCGAGCGATCGTTGATCCAGACCATCGGCCGGGCGGCGCGTCACCTCAACGGCGGCGCTATCCTGTATGCCGACGTCATGACCGACTCGATGCGGCGGGCGATCGGGGAGACCGAGCGCCGCCGCAGCAAGCAGCTGGCGTTCAACGCGACGCATGGCATTACGCCGACCGGCGTGTCGAAGCGCATCAAGGACCTGATCGACGGGGTCTACGACAGCGAGCAGCTGAGTGCCGAGCTGCGCGCGGCCGAGGAGGGCGCGCGCTATGCGGCCATGGGCGAGAAGCAGCTCGCGCGCGAGATCCGTACACTCGAGAAGCGCATGCTCGAACATGCCAGGAACCTCGAGTTCGAGCAGGCGGCGGCGCTGCGTGACAAGCTGGCGGAGCTGAAAAAACGCGCTTTCGGCGTATCGCTCGCCTCCGAATAGCGCTGCGGACGGGGGCGGCATGAAGACCAGCGGCGTACTGTTCGTCTGCACCGGCAACATCTGCCGATCGCCCACTGCGCACGGCGTGTTTCTGCAGATGGTGCGCACGGCGGGCCTCGCGCAGCAGCTGCGTGTCGATTCCGCAGGCACGCATGATTACCACGTGGGTGAGCCGCCGGACGCGCGCGCACAGGCGCATGCCCGACGCCGGGGCTACGATTTGAGCGCGCTGCGCGCACGCCAGGTCTCGCGCGCCGATTTCGACGCGTTCGATCGCATCCTGGCAATGGATCGTGGACATCTGAAGATCCTGCGCCAGCACGCGCCGCCGGGTTACGCGGGTCTGGGTCTGCTCATGGATTACGCGCAACGCACGCCGGGGCCGGACGTACCCGACCCGTATTACGGCGGCGCGGACGGCTTCGAGCGCGTGCTCGACATGATCGAGCACGCGGCAGCGGGATTGCTGCGCAGCTTGGAGCGCGAGGGCCGGAACTGAAGCCCTCGCGGCCGCGCTGCGGGGTCGGCTACTTCTGCGTTTCGACCTGGACCAGCGCTTCTTCGACCTGACGCGGACGCTCGGGCCGCGTGCGCCCGAGCTTCACCGGCTCGGGTTCGGGCTGCGCTTCCGCAGCCTTGGACGGATTGGTTTCGACGAGCTGCAATCCCGCCTCGCCCAGATAGGCTTTCGCATCGACGGCCTGCGTCTGCGCTTCGGCCTGCGGCCTGGGCGCGTGCGCCTGCGGTCGGACCGCCGCTTCGGCGCGTGCCGCCGGCTCAGGCGTCAAGGCCGGCGCCGCGACAGGACGGGTCGTTGCCTCGACACGCTGCGGCGCGACCGGTTCCTCCACACTGCGCCGTGGTGCCGCCACCGGCTCGGCGGCTGCGATCGTCTGCGGACTCTCGACCGATGCGACCGGCTCGGCTGCCGGCATCGCAGCCTCGGTCGGCGTCTCGACGGGTGCGCTTGGGGTTGGCGCCGCCCAGGCAGGCGCCGGCATGGGCTCAACCGGCACCGGCGCACGCGGTTCGGCAGCCGTCTCGGCCGCCGGCGCGGCGCTCGCGTCCGCCTGTTCGTGTTCGCCACCCGCACCCGTCGCGAGCGGTTCCTGCGTGCGTCGACGTTCACGCTGTCGATCGCGCCGACCGCGTCGGCTGCGGCGTCGTTCCTCGCCCTCGATCGCCGGCGCCGGGGTCGCTGCGCCCGGAGTTTGGAGATCGGTGGCTGCCTCGGCGGCCTGCGCCGCAGGCTGTTGTTCCGGCCGGCGCTCGCCGCCGCGAACGCCCCGTTCGGCGCGTTCGCCACGGTCCCCGCGCTCACCGCGTTCGCCACGCTCGCGGCGAGGCTGCCCATTGCCGCGCGCCTCGGCACCACGTGCCTCGGACCGTTCTTCGCCTCTCGGGCGGCGGCCCTCGCCACGCTCGCCACGTTCGCCACGCTCCCCACGTTCGCCACGTCCGCCACGTCCACCGCGTCCGCGGCGACCCTCGCCACGTTCACCACGTTCGCCGCGCTCGCCGCGCTCCAGCGCGCCGCGCTGCTCGGGACGCCGCTCGCGTCGTTCACCCTCGCCGCGCCGACGCGGTGACTCACCACGCCGCGTCGCATCGCGCTCCGGGCGTGTCTCGGCGCCGGCCGCGGCCGGCTCGGCGCGCTCTTGGCTGAACCAGCCCAGAATTCGCCGGATGATGCCCGGGCGCGCCGCTTCGGCCGCTGGCTGCGGTCGGGCAGGGGCGCGCATGCGTTGCGCCGGTTGCATCGCCGCCGTCTCGACCACCGTCGGCGCCGGCTGGTCTGGCGTCACGCCCTGGACGGCGGCCTGCGGCCGGTCTCGCTTGGCCTCAGCCTGCCCGAGGGCGGCCGCGGGTTCCTCGGGCGTCTCGACCAGCTCGTAGCTCGCGGGAACGTGCTCCATCTGGTTGAGCTCGTCGTGGCGCAGCCGCTGCACCCGGTAGTGCGGCGTGTCGAGGTGCGCATTCGGCACTAGGATGATGTTGACCTTGAGGCGCGCTTCCAGCTTCTGGATCTCGCCGCGCTTCTCGTTCAGCAGGAAGCTGGCAACGTCCACCGGCACCTGCGCGTGCACCGCGCCGGTGTTGTCCTTCATGGCTTCTTCTTGCAGGATCCGCAGCACGTGCAGCGCGGTCGACTCGGTGCCGCGAATGAAGCCCGTGCCGCTGCACCGCGGGCAGTTGATATGCGCGGTTTCCTCGAGGGACGGGCGCAGCCGCTGGCGCGACAGTTCGAGCAGGCCGAAGCGGGAAATCTTTCCGACCTGGACGCGGGCGCGGTCGAAACGCAGCGCTTCGCGGAACCGGTTCTCGACTTCGCGCTGGTTGCGCTGCGATTCCATGTCGATGAAATCGACGATGATCAGGCCGCCGAGATCCCGCAGCCGCATCTGGCGGGCGACTTCTTCCGCCGCTTCCAGATTGGTCTTGAACGCCGTCTCCTCGATGTCGCCGCCGCGCGTTGCACGGGCCGAATTGACGTCGATCGCGACCAGCGCTTCGGTATGGTCGATCACCACCGCGCCGCCGGCAGGCAGATTCACGTGGCGCGCGTAGGCGCTTTCGATCTGGTGCTCGATCTGGAAGCGGGAGAACAGCGGCACGTCGTCGCGATACAGCTTGACCTTGCCGACGTTGCCCGGCATCACGGTCTGCATGAAGGCGCGCGCCTGCTCGTAAATTTCCTCGGTGTCGATCAGTAGCTCACCGATCTCGGGCTGGTAGTAGTCCCGGATCGCGCGGATCACCAGGCTCGATTCGAGGTAGATGAGGAAGGGCTTGGCGGATTCAGTAGGCCGCGCGGCCTCGCCTCGCGTACCCAGGCCGGCGGCAGACTCGATCGCGGTCCACAGCTGCAGCAGGTAGTTCTGGTCCCACTTCAGCTCCTCGACCGATCGTCCGATGGCCGCCGTGCGCGCGATCACGCTCATGCCCTCGGGCACCTCGAGCTGATCGAGTGCATCGCGCAGCTCGTTGCGGTCCTCGCCCTCGATGCGCCGCGACACGCCGCCGCCACGCGGATTGTTCGGCATGAGGACGAGATAGCGCCCGGCCAGGCTGATGAACGTCGTCAGCGCGGCGCCTTTGGTGCCGCGCTCGTCTTTTTCGACCTGGACGATGACCTCTTGGCCTTCGCGCAGCGCATCCTGGATGCGCGCGCGCCCGACATCAACGTCGGATTTGAAATAGCTGCGCGCGACCTCTTTGAAGGGCAGGAACCCGTGACGCTCCTCGCCGTAGTCGACGAAGGCGGCTTCGAGACTGGGCTCGATGCGGGTGATGATGCCCTTGTAGATGTTGCTCTTGCGCTGCTCCCGCGAGGCGGATTCGATATCGAGGTCGACAAGCTTCTGGCCGTCGACGATCGCGACGCGCAGCTCTTCTTGCTGCGTCGCGTTAAATAGCATGCGTTTCACTGCGTGTTCTCCTGCGCGCAGGAGAACGGCGTTCCGTCGGTCAGGATTCTCCTAGGTTCAACCCTGTGATGACCTTGCTTTCCGTTGCGACACCTCGTGTCGGTAGACCAGAAATGGCCGGCGGTGGCCGCATTTCAGGCACCCGATGGTTCGGGTGCGGGCGAGATTCCGATGAGGAATTCCTCTGCGCGCGCTTTTAGTACTATCGCTACTTCCGGTGAGCGAGATTAACCGCTGCTTCAGGCCGCGCCTTCTTGGCGCAGCAGGGGGCTTGATCCAGGGGACGCGGCGCATCACGATCTGACGGCCTTGTTGGCTCCCCACCGCCCCGAAACTCGAAGCAAGCTCGCGGATCATACGAAAAATGAATGGGTTAAGCAAGGCGCGGGCGACAGTGCTTGAAGTCGACGAAGACGCCGTCGCGCAGCGAATCGACAATTACCTGCTGCGCCGGCTGAAGGGGGTGCCGAAAAGCCACGTCTACCGCGTGCTGCGGAGCGGCCAGGTGCGCGTCAACAGCGCCCGCGTGCGACCCGACTATCGGCTGCAGGCCGGCGACCGGGTACGGGTGCCGCCGGTGCGTACGGCCACGCCACCGCCGCGCGGGCGGGCAGGGGGCGCGGCGGCGGCCGCCGCCGCGCGCGCACTGCCCATCGCATACGAGGATGACGCGCTGGTGGTGATCGACAAGCCCTCGGGCGTCGCGGTGCACGGGGGCAGCGGGGTGAGCTTCGGCGCGATCGAGACACTGCGCGCGGCGCGGCCCGAAGCGAAAGTTCTGGAACTTGCGCACCGGCTCGACCGCGACACCTCCGGGTTGTTGATCGTCGCCAAAAAGCGGGGCGCGCTGGTCGAACTGCACCGCATGCTGCGCGACGGCGAGGTGCGCAAGGTCTACGTTGCGCTCGTCAAGGGGCGCTGGCGGGGCGGCGCGCGCGAGATCCGTGAACCGCTGCACAAGTTCGTCCAGGCCGGCGGCGAACGGCGCGTCGCGGTGCGCGCGCACGGCGTGGCGGCCCTGACCCGGGTGCGTCCGCTGGCGGTTGCCGCCGACCTCAGCGTGCTCGAGCTGGAGCTGCTCACCGGGCGCACGCACCAGATCCGCGTGCATCTCGCGCATGTCGGCCACCCGGTGGTCGGCGACGACAAGTACGGCGATTTCGCGTTCAACCGGGAGATGGCGCGGCGTGGCGTGAAACGGCTCTGCCTGCATGCGCGCCGGCTCGAGCTCCTGCACCCGGTCAGCGGGGCACCGTTGCGTCTGTCAAGTCCGCTGCCGCCCGAGCTGCAGGCGGTCATCGATACAGAATTCGACGGTGGATCCCATGGCTGAGCGCCGTTACCGGCTGATCGTGTTCGATTGGGACGGTACGCTGATCGACTCGGCCTCGACCATCGTGGACTGCATCCAGGCGGCGAGCCGCGATCTGGGGCTGCCGGTGCCGACGCGGCAGCGCGCCAGCCATGTCATCGGCCTTGGGCTGCAGGATGCGCTGCGCTTTGCGGTGCCCGAACTGCCCGTGGAGCAGACGATGGCCTTTGTTGCACGCTATCGAGAGCATTTCCTGGCGCGCGAAGACGAGATGCAACTGTTCCAGGGCGTCGGCACGGTGCTTGAGGCGCTGCTGTCCCGTGGACACCAGCTGGCAATCGCCACCGGAAAGAGCCGGCGTGGGCTCGAGCGGGCGCTCGAGACGAGCGGCCTGCGGGCGCACTTCGTCGCTTCGCGCTGCGCCGACGAAACCCGACCGAAGCCCCACCCGGCGATGCTGAACGAGCTCATGGCCGAGCTCGGCGTGGCCGCGCGCAGCGCGCTGATGGTGGGCGATACCTCGCATGACCTGGAGATGGCGCGCGATGCGGCGGTGGACGCCGTGGCCGTGACCTATGGCGCGCACCCGGAAGCCGCGCTGCGCGCGCTCGAGCCGCTGGCCTGCGTCGACAGCGTCGATGCCCTGCATGGATGGCTGACACAGAACGCTTGATCTGCGCCTCCGACGCGCTGCGCGACGCGGGACCGGGCGTGCGGTTCGAGGTGTGCTATTTCGGCGAACCGACCGCGGCGTTCGTCGTGCGCTGGGAAGGTCGCGTGTACGGCTACCTGAATCGCTGCGGCCACATGCCAATGGAGCTTGATTGGCAGCCGGGCGTGTTCTTCGGGGTGGAGGGACGTGATTTGGTATGCTCGACGCACGGCGCCGTTTACGCCGTTACCGACGGTCAATGTCTCGGCGGACCCTGCGGCAGCACGCCGCTCGTGCGGCTGGCCGTGGCGGAGCGCGACGGCGCCATCTACTTTCTAGGAATCGAAGATGACGGATAACGCGGATCAGTGGGAACGCAAGCTGGTCGAAAAGATCGCTATGGCCGGTGTGGCGGAGCAGCGGCGCGGCCGCCGCTGGGGCATTTTCTTCAAGCTGCTGACCTTCGCCTATATCACCTGGATCGTCCTGCTGGTCTCGGGATGGCAGGCGACCGAGACGCCGACGGCGGAAAAGCATACCGCGCTGGTGGAGATCGACGGCCTGATCGCACCGGGCACGGACGCGAGCGCCGATCGGGTGACCAACGCGCTGCAGGCGGCGTTTGAGGACAGCCGTACTCAGGCCGTCGTGCTGCGCATCAACAGCCCGGGCGGTAGCCCGGTGCAGGCGCAGACGATCTATGACGAGATGCGGCGTCTGCGCAAGAAACATCCGAGCATCCCGTTGTATGCCGTGGTCGAGGATCTTTGCGCGTCCGGCGGCTATTACGTGGCGGTCGGCGCCGATCGGATCTTCGTCAGCCAGTCGAGCATCGTCGGATCGATCGGCGTGCGTATGGACGGCTTCGGCGTGACTGGACTGATGGAAAAGCTCGGCGTCGAGCGGCGCCTGCTCACCGCGGGGGAAAACAAGGGGATGCTGGATCCGTTTCTGCCGCTTGATGAAACCCACAAGCGACACGCGCTGGCATTGATGGGCGAGATCCATGCGCAGTTCATCGCGGTGGTGCGTGAAGGCCGTGGCGATCGACTGAAGGAGACGCCCGACATGTTTTCCGGACTGATCTGGACCGGGAAAAAGGGCATCGAGCTGGGGTTGGTGGATGCCATCGGCTCGCTCGACTACGTCGCGCGCGAAGTGGTAAAGGCCGAGGAGATCGTCGACTACACGCAGAAGGAGAACATTGCCGAGCGGCTCGCCAAACGTTTCGGCGCAAGCGTGACGCGCACGCTCGCGGACCTCGCGCTGCGTGAGGCGCCGCTGCTGCGCTGAAGCGGCGCGCGGCTCAGGCGATCACCGGCAGCCCGGCGGCGGCGAGCAGTTCGGTGAGCGCGATCAGCGGCAGTCCGATCAGTGCGGTCGGGTCGTCGGTCTGCAGGCGTTCGATGAGCGCGATGCCCAAGCCCTCGGATTTCGCGCTGCCTGCACAGTCATAGGGCTGCTCGCGCCGCAGGTAGGCCTCGATCATGCGTGGCGTGAGGGGCCGGAACGTCACACGGCAGGGCACGAGGCGGATCCAGGCTGCGTCGCGCGATGCGTCGAGCACACAGACCGCAGTGTCGAACTGCGCGGTTTGCCCGCTCAAGGCCTGCAGCTGGCGAACGGCATTCGCGTGATTGCCCGGCTTGTCGAGGCGCAGGGCGCCGAGGCTCGCGACCTGGTCCGAGCCGATGACCAGCGCCTCCGGGAAGCGCGGCGCCACAGCCGCGGCCTTCGCGCGCGCCAGCCGGCGTGCCGTGTCCGCGGGCGCCTCGCCGGCGTCGGCGGCTTCGTCGACGCCGGGCGCAGCGCATTCGAAGGCCAGGCCAAGCCGCTCGAGCAGGGTGCGGCGGTAGGCCGAGGTCGAGGCCAGCACGAGTCGACGACGTTCATCCATGACATTGTTTTGACTGGAAATTTTTCAAATGATACCATTGCCGGTTTATGTCGCAGCAGCCCTACATCGACGGTTTCGAGTTTGCCGCATCGGGCGGTGCCCGCGCGGGCCGCTGGCCGCTGCGCGATCTGCCGCGGCTGCGCTCGAGCCTTGCGGCGCTCGACGGCGAGCTGGAGTACGCCTTGCGCGGCACGCATGACCCGATGGGTCGGCGCGCGCTGCAGCTGAAATTGCGCGGCGTGCTCAAGCTCAGCTGCCAGCGCTGCCTCGAGACCATGGATTTTCCTCTCGACGTCGACGCGATGCTGGTGCTTGCGACCTCGGAGGCGGAGATCGACGCGGATGCCGACGATCCCGCGGCGCCGGACCGCGTGCTGGCGAGCCGGGAAATGCCGATCCGCGAGCTGATCGAGGATGAAGTCCTGCTCTCGCTGCCCTTTGCGCCGCGCCACGAGCGCTGTGGCACGCACCACGATTCGCTCGGCGAGCAGCGCCGTTCGCCGTTCGCTGCGTTGTCGGCCATGCTGGATGCCCCCCGGGGCGACGGGCATGACCGGCGGCGATAACACCCTGGCACACGCGGCGGGCCGCCGCGCGTGCGACACTCTCTATCGATAAGGAGTTTGATCATGGCCGTTCAGCAAAACAGGAAAACCGCCTCGCGGCGCGGAATGCACCGTGCGCATGCCGCCCTCGGCAATCCGGCGCTCGCGGTGGAGCCGACCACCGGTGAAACGCATTTGCGCCACCACATCAGCCCGACCGGTTACTACCGGGGCAAAAAGGTCGCTAAAGGCAAGAACGAGTAGCCACCGGAGCCGTCAAGAGGGGGCCGCGCCGCGGGCGCGTGGCGGTTGCCGCATGGACATTACCGTCGCTGTCGATTGCATGGGGGGCGATCACGGCCCTCATGTCACGGTCCCGGCCGTGCTCGATTTTCAGAATCGGCACCAGGGGGTCGACATCGTGCTCGTCGGCCTGCGCGATGCCATCGAGGCTGAGCTTGCGGCGCATGGCGGTCGCGTCGGACCCCGCCTGCGCGTGCAGCATGCGAGCGAGGTGGTGGCGATGGACGAGCCGCCCGCGACCGCATTGCGCTACAAGAAAGATTCGTCGATGCGCGTTGCGGTGAATCTGGTGAAAACCGGACAGGCACTGGCGTGCGTGAGCGCCGGCAACACCGGCGCGCTGATGGCGATTTCGCGTTTCGTGCTGAAGACGCTCACCGGCATTGACCGCCCGGCGATTGCCACGGTGCTGCCGAACATGCGCGCCGGACACACGTATGTGCTCGATCTCGGCGCGAACGTCGATTGCGCAGCGGAGCACTTGCTTCAGTTTGGCATCATGGGGGCGATGCTCGTCGCGGCAGTCGAGCACAAGGCACGGCCGACGGTCGGCCTGCTCAACATCGGCGTCGAGGACATCAAGGGCAACGAGACGGTGAAGCGCGCCTCCGAGCTGCTGCGCGTGAGCGGACTCAATTTCGTCGGCAACGTCGAGGGCGACGACATCTACAAGGGGACGACCGATGTCGTCGTTTGCGACGGCTTCGTCGGCAACGTGGCGCTGAAAGCGTCCGAGGGCGTTGCCCAGATGATGTCGTCCGCGCTGCGTCATGAGTTCACGCGCAACCCGCTGCGGCGGCTTGCTGCGCTGGCTGCGCTGCCGGCGCTGCGCTCGTTCCGACAGCGCATGGATCACCGTCGCTACAACGGGGCGAGCCTGTTGGGGCTGCGCGGCATCGTGATCAAGAGCCACGGCGCCGCGGACGCCTACGCCTTCGGCCAGGCACTGACCCGTGCCGTGGAGGAAGTGCGCAACAACGTTCCGCAGCGCATCATGCAGCGCATGGTGGAGCTGGACGAGGCCGCGCGCATCCCGCCCGTGCGAGCCGCGGGCGCATGACCTTTTCGCGCATCGTCGGAACGGGCAGCTATCTGCCGGCGCGCGTGGTGCGCAACGACGAGTTCTCGGCCCGGCTCGATACCAGCGATGCCTGGATCCGCGAGCGCACGGGCATCGCGGAGCGACGCATCGCCGATGCCTCCCAGGCGTCGAGCGACCTCGCGCTGGAGGCGAGCCGGCATGCGCTCGACGCGGCTGGCGTGGCAGCGTCGGAGATCGACCTCATCGTCCTCGCGACCTCGACGCCGGACTATATCTTTCCGAGCACGGCCTGCCTGCTGCAGGCAAAGCTCGGCGCCGCGCAGTGTCCCGCGTTCGACGTGCAGGCCGTGTGCAGTGGCTTCGTCTATGCGCTGGCGACGGCGGACAACTTCATTCGCGGCGGATCGGTGAAACGGGCCCTGGTGGTCGGCGCGGAAGTGTTTTCGCGCATTCTTGACTGGAACGACCGTGGCACCTGCGTATTGTTCGGCGACGGCGCCGGCGCGGTGGTGCTCGCGGCGTCCGACGCGCCTGGCATTCATGCGTCGGTGCTGCGTGCCGATGGCCGTCATTCCGGGATTCTGTCCGTGCCGGGGAACGTTTCCGGCGGCCGCATCGTCGGATCGCCGTTTTTGCAGATGGCGGGAAACCAGGTCTTCAAGTTCGCGGTGCGCGTTCTCGACGAAGTCGCTCGCGAGACGGTCGCCGCAGCGGGCATGCAGCTCTCGGATATCGACTGGCTGATCCCGCACCAGGCCAATGTGCGGATCCTTGAAGCGACGGCGCGCAAGCTCGGACTGCCGCTCGAGCGGCTGGTGGTCACGGTGGATCATCACGGCAACACCTCGGCGGCATCCGTGCCCCTCGCACTCGACGAGTGGGTGCGCGCAGGAAAGATTCGCGCGGGCGATCGGGTGATGCTGCAGGGGGTCGGTGGCGGCTTCACCTGGGGTGCCGTGCTGGCGACCATTTAGCAAAGGAAGCAAGGGATGAAACTGGCGTTTGTTTTTCCTGGGCAGGGCTCGCAATCCGTCGGCATGCTGGAGGCGTATGCCGGCCTGCCCGGCGTGGATGAGGTGCGCGCCGCGGCGCAGGCTGCGCTTGGCGCCGAGTTCCTGCGTGTGCTCGACGAGGGCCCGGCCGACGCGCTGGCGCAGACGGTGAACACGCAACCGGCGATGGTGACGGCCGGCGTCGCTGCGTTCCGGGCCTGGACCGCCCTCGGCGGGCCCGTCGTCGCCGGACACAGCCTCGGGGAGTACGCTGCCCTGGTGGCCGCCGATGCGCTGAGCCTACAGGATTGCCTGCCGCTCGTGCGCTTTCGCGCTGAAGCGATGCAGCAGGCCGTGCCGGAGGGGGTGGGCGCCATGGCCGCCATCATGAGCCTCGATGACGATGGGGTACGGGCGGCCTGCGCCGACGCCGCCCAGGGCGAGGTCGTGCAGGCGGTGAATTTCAACGCCCCAGGACAGGTCGTCATCGCGGGCCACAAGGCGGCGGTCGCCCGCGCCATCGAGGGCTGCAAGGCGCGCGGGGCAAAGCGCGCCATGACCCTGCCGGTCAGCGCGCCGTTCCATTCCAGCCTGATGCAGCCGGCCGCCGAACGCCTGCGCGAGTACCTGGGGCGCGTGCCACTGGCGGAACCGAAGATCGAACTGATCAACAACGTGGACGTCGCGATCGAGCGCGCGCCCGATCGAGTCAAGGATGCGTTGGTGCGTCAGGCGGCCTCGCCGGTGCGCTGGGTGGAAACGATCCAGGCGATGGCGGAGCGCGGCGTGACGCATATCGTCGAGTGCGGGCCGGGCAAGGTGCTTGCCGGACTCGTCAAGCGCATCGCGCCGGGCGCACAGGGCCTGTCGCTGGGGGATCGCGCCGCGCTCGAGCAGGCGCTGGCGTCGATTCGGGAGGCATGAGCATGCTGGATGGCAAAGTCGCACTGGTGACCGGGGCCTCGCGCGGCATCGGTCAGGCGATCGCGCAGGCGCTCGCCGCCCAAGGCGCGCGCGTCATCGGGACCTCGACCAGCGAACCCGGCGCGCAGCGCCTGTCCCAGACGCTCGGTGGGCAGGGCGCGGGCCGCGTCCTGGACGTGCGCGACCCTGCGCAGTGCGACGCGCTGGTGGCATCGGTGACGAAGGACTTCGGTGACATCCTCGTGCTGGTGAACAACGCCGCTGTGGTACGCGATAACCTGGCGCTGCGCATGAAGGACAGCGAGTGGGACGAGGTCATGGAAACCAACCTGCGCGCCGTGTTCCGCCTTTCGCGTGCGGTGCTGCGCGGCATGATGAAGGCGCGCTGGGGGCGAATCATCAACATAACGTCGGTGGTCGGCGCGTCGGGCAATGCCGGACAGGCGAACTACGCGGCGGCCAAGGCGGGCGTGGCGGGCCTGACCCGGGCGCTGGCGCGCGAGGTCGGCAGCCGCAACATCACGGTCAACTGCGTCGCGCCCGGCTTCATCGACACGGACATGACACGGGCGCTTTCGGATGCACAGCGCGCGGCCCTGCTCGCGCAGATCCCGCTGGGCCGGCTGGGCGCCGCCGAGGATATCGCCTCGGCCGTGGCCTATCTGGCCTCGCCACAGGCGGGCTACGTGACGGGCAGCGTCATGCACGTCAACGGGGGCATGTACATGGTCTGATAAGGGCCTCCGGGTAGACCGGTCCCGGCCAATCGTTTGGTAAAATCCGAAGCCCGCGTTGCACCCAGCGGGCCCAAAGGGAAGGAGCAGAAGATGGAGAACATTGAGCAACGCGTCAAGAAGATCATCGCCGAACAGCTTGGCGTCAACGAGGCGGAGATCAAGATCGAGTCGTCTTTCGTCGACGATCTTGGCGCGGATTCGCTCGACACGGTCGAGCTGGTGATGGCGCTGGAAGAGGAATTCGAAACCGAGATCCCGGACGAAGAAGCCGAGAAGATCACCACGGTCCAGCAGGCCATCGATTTCATCAAGGCGCACCAGAAGTCCTAACCTGACACACGGGGCCGCGCCGAGGCCCCGTGTCGATTGCCGGAAGAACCTTGTCTCGCCGAAGAGTTGTCGTTACCGGGCTCGGCGTCGTCTGTCCCGTGGGGAACACGGTAGACGAGGCCTGGCAGAGCATCGTTGCGGGGCGCTCGGGGATTGCCCCGATTGAGCGCTTCGACGCGTCTGCTTTTTCCTGTCGCTTCGCCGGAGAGGTGAAGGGATTCGATGTGGCGGCGTACCTTCCAGCCAAGGAAGCGCGCCACATGGATCTGTTCATTCATTACGGGGTGGCGGCCGGGATACAGGCCTGGCGCGATTGCGGTCTCGAGGTCAGCGACGCGAACGCGGAGCGCATCGGCGTCAATGTCGGGTCGGGCATCGGGGGTCTGCCGATGATCGAGCAGACGCATAGCGATTACGTCAACAAGGGCCCGAGACGGATTTCGCCGTTCTTCGTGCCGGCGTCGATCATCAATCTGATCTCGGGCCATCTGTCGATCATTCTTGGCGTGAAGGGCCCGAACCTGGGCATCGTGACGGCCTGCACGACAGGCCTGCACTCGATCGGGCTTGCGGCGCGCCTCATCGAGCGTGGCGACGCCGACGTCATGCTTGCAGGCGGTGCCGAAGCGGCGATCTCGCCGCTCGGGGTCGGCGGGTTCGCTGCGGCGCGCGCGCTGTCGACGCGCAACGACGACCCGCAGGGCGCGAGCCGGCCATGGGACCGCGGGCGCGACGGGTTCGTTCTGGGCGAGGGGGCGGGGGCGATGGTGCTTGAAGCCTACGAGCATGCGCGGGCCCGGGGTGCGCGGATCTACTGCGAACTCGCGGGCTTTGGCATGAGTGCGGACGCCTACCACATGACCGCGCCAAACGTCGACGGGCCGCGCCGCTGCATGCGGGAGGCGCTAAGAGATGCCGGCATCGCGCCGGAGAAGGTGCAGTACGTCAACGCCCACGGCACCTCTACGCCTCTGGGCGACAAGAACGAGACCGACGCGATCAAGGCGGCCTTCGGCGAGCATGCCCGGTCGCTCGTGGTGAGCTCAACCAAGTCGATGACCGGCCATCTGCTTGGCGGCGCGGGCGGCATCGAATCGGTGTTCACGGTGCTGTCCATTGATCGCGGTGTTTGTCCGCCGACGATCAACCTTACTGACCCCGATCCGGACTGCGACCTTGATTTCTGCGCGAACGGCGCGCGCGAGCTCAAGGTGGAGGTGGCCGTCAAGAACAACTTCGGCTTCGGTGGGACGAACGGCACCCTCGTCTTCACGAAAGTGTGAATACCACGACCGCAACGCATCTCCGGCTGCTCCCTTCAGGCCGGATCGCGCTGCTGATCGTTTCTGCGCACCTCGGCGCGGCGGCCGCGTTGCTGACGGTTGCGCACGCCACCATCAGCGGCTGGATCCTCGCGACGCTGCTCGTCGCGCTGGGGCTTGCGACCGCCTGGGACCGGGCGCTGCTGCGTGCGCGCGAATCGGTGCGCGGCGTGTTGCTGCAGGGCCCGGATGACATCGTTCTCGAGCTCGGGCAGCACCGGCATGTTGCGTCGCGCGTCGGCGCGCGCCGCTGGGTCAGCGCGCGGCTCGTCGTGCTGCCGGTCGCCCTGCCGCGCAGGCGGTCGCTCGTCGTCGCGGGCGACATGCTCGAGCCCGAGGCCTTCCGGCGTCTGCGCCTGTGGGCGCTCTGGCGGCAGCTTCCCGGCGTCGCGTTGCGACCACGGGGGGCAAAATGACCAGACCTGTCTTCCGCGTGAACTATTTTCCGCAATCCCTGTCTGTGCCAGATAGACGGCTCTGCCGGATTCGGCCGAGGCCGGGCGGAGACGGCGCCGGCCCACGGACCGAAGCGGGGGGCCGTGTCTGAGCGCGATATCGACCGTCAGCTGGTCGAGCGCGCGCAGCGTGGCGACAAGCGGGCATTCGAGCTGCTCGTCGAGAAGTATCAGCGCAGGCTGGGACGGCTGCTGTCGCGATTCATTCGAGACCCCTCGGAGGTCGAGGACGTGATGCAGGAAGCATTCATCAAGGCCTATCGTGCATTGCCCGCGTTTCGCGGTGACAGCGCGTTCTATACCTGGCTTTACCGCATCGGGATCAACACCGCGAAGAACTACCTTGCTGCGATGGGCCGGCGGGCGCCGACCTCGACCGAGGTCGAGGCCGAGGAGGCGGAAGGCCACGAGGATGGCGAGCGCCTGCGAGATCTCAACACTCCCGAGAATTTGCTGCTGTCCCGGGAAATCGCGGATACCGTGAACTCGACCATCGAATCGCTGCCCCAGGAACTACGTACGGCGATTCAGCTGCGCGAGATCGAAGGCATGAGCTATGAAGAGATCGCCGACATCATGGGGTGCCCGATCGGGACCGTCCGGTCGCGGATATTCCGAGCCCGCGAAGCGGTCGCCGAGCGTTTGCGCCCCCTGATCGGGACCGGCAAAGACAAGAGGTGGTAGCGCGAATGAAAACGAAAATATCGGCATTCGTTGACGGCGAGCTCGAGTCGCAGGCGTCGAGCGAAGTCATCGACGCCCTTGAGCGCGAGATTGAATCGCGCGAAACCTGGCGGATCTATCATCTGATATCGGACGCGCTGCACGACACGGCGTTGCGAGCTGAGGGGTTCTCGGCGCGATTTGCCGATCGGCTGGCTGCGGAACCGACCGTGCTCGCGCCGGGGCGGCTTCCCACCGAGCGCAAGCGTTGGGTGGCACTCTCGGCCGCGGCGAGCATGGCCGCGATCGCGCTGGTCGGCTGGCTCGCCTTGGCGCCGGCGCCGGGACAGCGGCCGGAGGCGCTGCCCGGTGTGCCGCTCGCGAGCGCGCCGCCTTCGGGCGTGGCCGTCCAGCCTGCCTCGACACAGTCGCTGCAACCGGCGGCGCGCCAGGGGTGATGGCCATCCCGGCGGACGTGGCGAACGACTACCTGTTCGCACATCAGGAGTTCTCGCCGGGCATGTCGCTGCAGGGCATGGCGCCCTTTATCCGGACGGTGTCGGGACCGGTCAACGCGGGCGTGCGTCGATGAGAGCTGCTGCGCTTGGCAGTCGGGCGCTTGCGTTTTCGCTCGCCTGCTGCGCAGCCGGGAGTTCGGCCGCACAGACCTCGCCAGGCGATGGACGTGCCTGGCTGCAGCGGATTTACCAAGCGACGCAGTCGCTGTCCTATACGGGTACCTTCGTCTACCAGCACGACCGGCGCAGCGAGGCGTCTCGCGTCACGCGTATGGCGAGCGCCCAGGGCGACGTCGAGCGCCTCGAAGCGCTCGAGGGGGAGCCTCGCGACATCGTGCGCTCCAAGGATGGCGTACGCTGCTACCTGCCGCGGGCGCGAACGTTGAAGGTGGATCGGCACGGGGTTGCGAGGCGCTTTCCCGCCATGCTGCCCGAGCAGCTCACCGAGCTGCTCAAGCACTACACCGTGCGCGTCGGCGGGCCGGACCGCGTTGCGGGGCGGCCCTGCCAGAGCATTGCGCTGCAACCGAAAGACCACTACCGCTACGGCTATGAGCTGTGTGCCGACGAGGCAACCGGCATGCTGCTGCGTTCCATTACCTTGAATGAATCCGATACGCCGGTCGAGCAGTTCACCTTCACCCAGCTCGAGGTCGGTCAGGTGCGTCCGGAGGCGGTCGAGCCGCAGCACGCCACGCGCTCCTGGCGTATCGAAGAAGCCTCGGTGCGACCCGCGGATCTCGGTGCGCAAGGCTGGCGGGTCGACACCGATCTGCCTGGGTTCCATAAAATTGTCGAAGTCGTACGCGTCCTGGGCGAGCGGGAACCGGTCGGTCAGCTGGTCTACTCGGACGGTCTCGCGGCCGTGTCGGTATTCATCGAACGGGCCGCGGGCCGGCAGGACTCCGCGCGGCGCGGCGCAGCCACCGTCGGCGGCATCAATATTTTTGTGCGCGAGGTCGACGACCACATCGTCACGGTCGTCGGCGAGGCGCCCGCGGCGAGCGTACGCCGCATTGCGGATCGCGTGCGTTACGAACGCCCGCAGTGAACCCTTGCGCGGTGTACAACTCGAAGTCCGCAGGAAACTTGCGAAAGGAACGTGCATGCAGTCGTTGAGAAAGTTTCTGTTCCTCGGCTTGTTCGCGCTGAGCGCCGCGGCGGTTGCGCAGGCGCGCGAGTTGCCGGATTTCACGCGCCTGGTGGAGCAGCAGGGACCCGCGGTCGTCAACATCAGCACCACGCAGACCATACGTCGGAGCAGCCTGCCGCAGTTTCCGGGAATCGAGGACGAGGAAATGCTGGAATTCTTCCGGCGTTTCATTCCCCGTTCGCCCGGCGTGCCGCGTGAAAGTCACTCGCTGGGGTCAGGCTTCGTCATCAGTGACAATGGCTACATCCTGACGAACGCGCACGTCATCGAGGGCGCGGACGAAATCAACGTGCGCCTGACCGACAAGCGCGAATACAAGGCGAAGATCATCGGCGCGGACAAGCGCACGGACATCGCGCTCATCAAAATCGAGGCAAGGGATCTGCGGACCGTACGCTTCGGCAAGCCCGGCGATCTCAGGGTCGGTGAATGGGTCGTCGCGATCGGGTCGCCTTTCGGCTTTGACAACACAGTGACCGCAGGCATCGTTTCGGCCAAGGGACGGTCGTTGCCGCAGGAAAATTTCGTGCCTTTCATTCAAACGGATGTGGCGATCAATCCGGGCAACTCGGGAGGGCCGCTTTTCAATCTGCAAGGCGAAGTGGTCGGCATCAATTCGCAGATTTACAGTCGGACGGGCGGCTTCATGGGTCTGTCGTTCGCGATCCCGATCGACGTGGCGCTGGATGTGCAGCGCCAGCTGCGGGACAAAGGACACGTTTCTCGAGGCCGCATTGGCGTGCTGATCCAGGAAGTGACGCGCGATCTGGCCACGTCATTCGGTCTGGATCGTCCGCGCGGTGCGCTCGTCAATTCGGTCGAAAATGGCAGCCCGGCGGACAGGGCCGGCATTCAGGCCACGGACATCATCACACGGTTCGGCAGCAAGACCGTGGAGTCCTCGAGCGACCTGCCACGCATCGTCGGCGGAACGGCACCCGGCTCGCGCGTCGACGTCGAGGTCTGGCGCAAGGGCGAAGCGCGGGTCCTGGACATCACCGTGGGCGAGCTCAAGGAGGATCGGGTTGCCGCGCGTGACACATCGCGGGAAGGGCGTTCCGGTGCCTCGGGTGCGGCGAACCGGCTGGGCATCGTCGTCGCGGAGCTTTCCGAGGAACAAAAGCGCGAAATGAAGCTGCCGAACGGTCTGGTGGTGACGCAGGTGCGCGCGGAGGCGCGCGCAGACGTGCGGCGAGGCGACGTTCTGCTTCGGTTCATACACCGGGGCAAGCAAACCGAGCTGAAATCGGTCGGACAGCTCAATCGCCTGCTCGGCAACCTCGACAAGGACGCCGTGTTCACGCTGCAGGTCCGGCGTGGCGACAACATGGCGTTCGTCACGATCACCGGCCTCGAGGATCAGGGCTAGAGCGGGATGCGGCTGCGCGTGTACGGGCGCAGCGACTGTCATCTCTGTGATGACATGGTCGCTGCGCTGCAGGCCCTGCAGGGGCCGCTCGGATTTCAGTTCGAGGAACTCGACGTCGATGCGGATCCGGTGCTCAAGGCACGTTTCGGTGCGCGAGTGCCGGTCCTGGTCGATGCGCAGGGCGAGGAAATCTGCCACTACTGGCTCGACGAGGACGCCTTGCGCAGGCACCTTGCGCTAAAATAGGGCTCCGTCCAGACGAAAGGGTGCCGCCGGCACCCTTTTTTGTGATGTCGCAGAGCCGCATCCGAAACTTTTCCATCATCGCGCACATCGACCACGGCAAGTCGACGCTCGCCGATCGCTTCATCCAGCTGTGTGGTGGTTTGTCGGACCGCGAAATGGATGCGCAAGTTCTGGATTCGATGGATCTGGAGCGCGAACGCGGGATCACGATCAAGGCGCAGACCGTCGCGCTGCGCTACGTGGCACGGGACGGCGAGCGCTATCTGCTGAATCTCATCGACACGCCGGGTCACGTCGATTTTTCCTACGAGGTCAGCCGATCGCTGGCCGCCTGCGAAGGCGCGCTGCTCGTGGTCGACGCGTCACAGGGTGTCGAAGCCCAGACTGTCGCGAACTGCTATACCGCGATCGAGCAGAACGTCGAGGTCATCCCGGTTCTCAACAAGATCGACTTGCCTTCGGCGGATCCGGATAAAGCCATTCAGGAGATCGAGGACATCATCGGGATTGACGCGAAGGACGCGATTCGTGCGAGCGCAAAAACCGGCGAGGGAATGGGGGACATCCTCGAATGCGTCATTGCGCGCGTGCCGCCGCCGGTGGGCGATCCTGAGGCGCGCTTGCGAGCGCTGATCATCGACTCCTGGTTCGACAACTACATCGGCGTCGTCATGCTGGTCCGGATTTTTGAGGGCAGCTTGCGCCCCAAAGATCGCGTCGTGCTGATGAGTACCCAGGACAATTATGTTTGTGAGCAGATCGGCGTCTTTACGCCGAAGTCGGAACCGCGCGATGTGTTGGTTGCGGGCGAGGTGGGTTTCGTGGTTGCGGGAATCAAAGAACTCAGGGCGGCCAAGGTTGGCGACACGATCTCGCACGCCGAGCGGCGAGCAGAGGCGCCGCTACCCGGGTTCAAGGAAATCAAGCCGCAGGTGTTCGCCGGGCTGTATCCGGTGGAAGCCAATCAGTACGAGGCATTGCGCGACGCGCTGGAAAAGCTGCATCTGAACGACGCATCGTTCCATTACGAGCCGGAGGTCTCGCAGGCGCTGGGTTTCGGCTTCCGCTGCGGCTTTCTAGGACTGCTGCACATGGACATCGTCCAGGAGCGCCTCGAGCGCGAATATGGCATGTCGCTGGTTACGACCGCGCCCTCCGTCGTCTACGAAGTCGAGCTGCGTGATGGGTCGATCGAGCGGGTCTCGAACCCTGCGCGCATGCCGGATCCCGGCAAGATCGCGGAGATTCGTGAACCCATCATCGCGACGACGATTTTCGTTCCGCAGGAATACGTTGGCGCGATCATGACGCTTTGCACGCAGCGTCGTGGCGTACAGACCAACCTGCACTACTCGAGCCGGCACGTCGTGCTGTCCTACGACCTGCCGTTGAGCGAGGTGGTCCTCGATTTCTTCGATCGCCTTAAATCCATGACTCGAGGTTTTGGCTCCCTTGACTACGACTTCAAGGCGTACCAGCCGGCCGACGTCGTGAAACTCGAAATCCTGATTAACGGCGAGCACGTCGACGCGCTCTCTTCCATGGTGCATCGTGCGAGCGCGCAGCTGCGCGGCCGGGAACTTGTTTCCCGGCTGCGCGGACTGATTCCACGACAGATGTTCGACGTAGCGATTCAGGCGGCGATCGGCAGCTCGATTCTCGCGCGCGAGAACGTAAAGGCGCTGCGCAAGAACGTTCTAGCGAAATGCTATGGCGGCGACATCACGCGCAAGCGCAAGCTCCTCGAAAAGCAGAAAGAGGGCAAGCGACGCATGAAGCAGGTCGGCGCGGTCGAAATCCCGCAGGAGGCGTTTCTGGCCGTGCTGCAGATGGGCGAGAAATAGGGCCGTCCACTTGAACTTCGCGCTTTTTCTGTTTTCGCTGCTGGTGCTCACCGGCGCGGTCTGGGCCCTGGACGCCGCGGTCCTGCGTCGTCGTCGCGCCGCGCAGGCCCGCCAGCCCTGGTGGGTCGAGTACTCGGTCAGTTTTTTCCCGGTCATTCTCGCGGTATTCGTGCTGCGCTCGTTCGTTGTCGAGCCGTTCAAGATTCCGTCGGGCTCGATGATGCCGACCCTGCTGATCGGCGATTTCATCCTGGTGAACAAGTTCACCTACGGGATCCGCCTGCCGGTGATCAATCGCAAGGTGATCGAGATCAACGCACCCCAGCGCGGTGACGTGATGGTGTTCCGCTACCCGCCCGACCCGTCACTCGACTACATCAAACGCGTCATCGGTCTGCCGGGCGACCGCATCGAGTACCGCGAGAAGCGGCTTTACATCAACGGCCGCGAGGTGCCGGTACGGCAGATGGACGACTACCTTTCCAGAGAACGGATGCAGTATTCGCAACGCTTCGTCGAGCATCTAGACGGCGTCGAACACGAGATCCTGATCGATGGCGAGGCGCCGAGTGCGCCCCCCTACGCACGGGCATTCCCGCACGCCGCGAATTGCAACTACAATAGTGGCGTCATGGCGTGCGTCGTACCGCCCGGACACTACTTCATG
The DNA here is from genome assembly GCA_001303445.1 of Betaproteobacteria bacterium SG8_39. Taxonomy (GTDB): domain Bacteria; phylum Pseudomonadota; class Gammaproteobacteria; order Burkholderiales; family SG8-39; genus SG8-39. The sequence continues at coordinate 23,016 of LJTQ01000061.1, forward strand.
ATGGGCGACAACCGCGACAATTCGAGCGACAGCCGTGTGTGGGGGTTCGTGCCAGACAAGAACATCGTAGGCAAAGCGTTCTTCATCTGGCTGAACCTGAACGAACTCGGCCGCTTTGGGTCGTTCCGTTAACGACGGTAGAGGGAGGCTTCATGCGAAACAGACAATCCGGTATCAGCCTCTTGGGGCTCATTTTCGGTGGCGTCGTGCTGATTTTTGCGGCACTGCTGGGAATGAAGGTTACGCCGTCATACATCGAGTACTTCAACGCAAAGAAGGCGATACACGGCATCGTCAACGAGGGCCGGGAGGCATCCGTGGCGGACTTGAGGAAGTCCTTCGACGCGCGGGCGACGATCGACGACATTACCAGCATCCGCGGTGCCGACATCGAGGTGAGCAAAGAAGGCGGACTGGTCGTTCTGTCGTTTGCCTATCGCAGGGAAATCCGACTCTTCAGCAACGTGGCACTTTGCATCGATTTTGCGGCGAGCACATCGGGGCAGTAGGCGCCTTTGGATCGGCCGTCGGATCTCGAAGCACGCATCGGCTACCGATTCCGCATCGGCGCACTGCTGCAGCAGGCGCTCACGCATCGCAGTTATTCGTCAACCCATAATGAACGGCTCGAATTCCTCGGTGACAGCGTCCTTGGCTGCATCATGGCAGAGGCGCTCTACGCGCGCTTCCCGGGGTTAACCGAGGGTCCGCTGACCCGCATGCGGGCCGCGCTGGTCTGCGAGCAGGCGCTGTCCGAGACGGCGCACGTCCTGGAGATCGGTTCCAGCATTCGCTTGGGCGAAGGCGAGCGCATGCATGGCGCGGGCATACACGTATCAATCCTGGCGGATGCGGTCGAGGCGCTGTTCGGGGCCGTGTTCGTCGACGGCGGCTACGAGGCAGCCCGCAGCGTGGTGCTTGCGATTTACGAAGAGCGGCTTGCCAGCATCGATCCGCAGGGCCCCCAAAAGGATCCCAAGACGCGATTGCAGGAATATCTGCAGGCGCAGCGCAAAGCGCGTCCCGAGTATCGTGTGGTGCGGGTCAGCGGCGAAGCCCATCGGCAGACGTTCGAGGTCGAGTGCGTCGTCGCCGAGCTCGGTGCGCGGACGACGGGGGAGGGCACCTCGCGGCAGCGCGCCGAGCAGGAGGCAGCCGCGGCATTGCTCGAGAGGATCGGTCAGTGAGCGCGTTTCGCTGCGGAACGGTGGGCATCACCGGTCGTCCCAATGTCGGAAAGTCGAGCCTGATCAACCGGCTGGTGGGGCAAAAGCTGTCTATCGTGTCGCCCAAGGCGCAGACCACGCGGCACCTGATCACTGCGATTCTCACCACCGAGGACGCCCAGCTGGTGTTCGTTGACGCGCCGGGCAAGCCGCCGCGGGCGCGCAGCGCGTTGCAACGGACGCTCGGCCGCCGCGCGGCCGAGGCGGCACGCGACTGCGACGTGGCGCTGCTCGTTGTCGAAGCCCTGCGTTTCGAGGCAGGGGATCATGCGGCTCTCAACGCGATCCCTGCGCGCCAGAAGACCGTGGTCGCGGTTAACAAGATCGACCGCGCGCGGGGTGTCGAGCGCTTGCTGCCGTTCGTCGACCGCCTGTCAAAGCTGCGTGCCTTCGAGGCGATTGTTCCCGTCAGTGCGCGCACGGGCAAGAATCTGCCGGCGCTGCTGCGCGTGCTGAAGGATGCCGTCCCCGAGGGTCCCGCCCTGTATCCGGCCGACCAGCTGACCGACCGGGACGAGCGCTTCTTTGCCGCCGAGCTGCTGCGCGAAAAGCTTTTCTACGCCCTGGGCGAAGAGTTGCCGTATCGTTGTGAGGTGACCATCGACAGTTTTCGCTTGGACGGTGCGCTGCGCCGTGTGGATGCGACGATCCTGGTCGAGCGCGAGAGCCAGAAGGGTATCGTCGTCGGGCGCGGCGGCGCGACTCTGAAACGGGTGGCAGGGGATGCGCGGCGAGACATGGAGCGGCTGTTTGGCGGCAAGGTGTTTCTCAATGTGTGGGTCAAGGTGCGTGACAAGTGGACCGATGACCTGCGTGTGCTGCATCAGCTCGGGTACGCCTGATGGGCCGGCGGCGCATCGAGCAGGAGCTCGGCTACGTTCTGCACAGTTACGCGTATAAGGAGACGAGCCTGATCGTCGAGGTGTTTTCGCGTCGCTGGGGACGGCTAGGCCTGCTGGCGCGGGGCGCGCGCCGTCCGCGCTCGGCGATGCGCGGCCTGCTGCTCGGTTTCCATCCGTTGCGTCTGAGCTGGAGCGCTTCTGCAGAACTCGGTACGCTGACCGCGGTCGAATGGGCCAGCGGACGGCCGGCGCTGGCCGGAATCGCGCTCATGTGCGGGTTCTATCTGAATGAGCTGCTGCTGCGCCTGCTGCCACGCGAGGATCCGCACGAGCGGTTGTTCGATGCGTACGAAGCCGGGCTTGCGCGGCTGAGCGAAGGGCATGCCCCCGCGGGCGTGCTGCGCAGCTTCGAACGCCGGCTGCTCGCCGAGCTCGGGTACGCGCCCCTGCTGGAACAGGAGGCTGCGAGCGGTCTTCCGGTCGACCCGCAGCGCAGCTATCGCTACGAGCCGGAACTCGGCCCCGTCCCGCTCAACGGGGAAGCGGCCGTGCCGCATCGGGGCGGCGTCTGCGTGGTCAGCGGCCAGACGCTGCTCGACGTCGCGCGCGACGATTACGGGCGGCCCCAGACGCGGGAGGAGGCGCGCGCGCTGATGCGCGCGCTGATCGCGGAGCGACTTCCCGGGCAGATGCTGCACACGCGCAACGTGCTGAGAGAATTGCAGGACCTATGATCGAACTCGGGGTCAACGTCGATCACGTCGCGACAATCCGCCAGGCGCGGCGCACCTATGAACCGGATCCCGTGTGGGCTGCGATCGAGGCACATCTCGGCGGCGCCGACGGCATCACGGTGCACCTGCGCGAAGACCGCCGGCACATACAGGACGAGGACGTGCGACGGCTGCGGGAGTTGACGCACATCAAGCTCAATTTGGAGATGGCGGCGACGGACGAGATGGTCACGATCGCCGAAAGCCTCAAGCCGGAAATGGCGATGCTGGTCCCCGAGGGGCGGCACGAGATCACCACCGAAGGCGGTCTCGACGTCTTGACGCAGGAATCTGCTTTGCGCGAAGTGGTCGCCCGGCTTGGCGCGGCCGGTATCCGGGTCTCCGTCTTCATCGATGCCGAACTCGCCCAGGTCGAGGCGGCCGCGCGAATCGGTGCGGCGGTGTGCGAGGTGCACACGGGGCCCTACGCGCAGGCGTTTCATTCGAAGGGGCGTGACGCAGAAAGTGGGCCGGTACGCGAGGCACTCGAGCGCGTGCGTCAGGCCGGACTGGCGATCCGTGCCCACGGCATGCGCTTCAATGCGGGACACGCGTTGAACTACTTCAATGTGCAGCCCGTGGCTGCTCTCGAGGGCCTGCGCGAATTGCACATCGGGCACGCCATCGTGAGCCGTGCCGTGTTCG
>LJTQ01000062.1 GCA_001303445.1 Betaproteobacteria bacterium SG8_39
CGAGCTACGACGAGGCGAGCGCGTGGATGGATGCGAGCGAATCGGTCGAGGGCGTAGCGATGCCCGAGACGCTGGTGCCCTGGGTCGGCGATTACCTGAAGGCGAACTTCCGCCCGGAACCGAAACGGCGCATTCGTCCGCAGTCCTTCAAGCATCCCAAGGACCGCGTCCAGTCCTGAGCGAGACGATGGCGCAGAATCGCGAACCCTTCCTGACGCGCTGGTCGCGCCGCAAGCGCACGGCGGAGCACGCGGCGGCCGAGCCCGGGTCGCCGGCGCCGGCCGAGGCGCCGCCGCCCGAGCTGCCGCCGATTGACAGCCTGACGCCCGAGTCGGACTTCAGCGCGTTCATGCACAAGCAGGTCGACGAACGGCTGCGCCGCGCGGCGCTGCGGAAGCTGTTTTCGGATCCGGCGTTCAACGTGGTCGACGGTCTCGACGACTACGCCGAGGACTTCACCCAGCTCGAGGCGCTTGCCGAGGGCGCGGCTGCGACGCTCGAGCACGCCAAGCGCACGCTGCTCGGTCGCGATCCGGATGCCCCGGCGCCGGCCGAGGACGGCGAGGGCACGACGGCAGACGCGGGCTCGGCGGACGAGGCGCCTGCGCCGCGCGCCGGCGAAGACGACGCGACGGCGGCGAAGGATGCCGCGCCGCGCGAGGCGACGCCGCCGGCCGATGTCGCCGTGCCGAAGAAGGCCTGAACGATGTCGCCCGATGGCAAGACGCTCAAGCTGTGCAGCTGCAACGCGACGATGGCGCTCGATGCCAAGGCGCTCGCGGCGGCGCTCACGCGCGGCGAGCCGCTGACGATCCACCGCGAGCTGTGTCGCGCGGAAGCGGGAAAGTTTCGCGACGCGCTCGACGCGCCCGAGCTGCTCGTTGCCTGCACGCAGGAGGCGCCGTTGTTCTCCGAGTTGCGCGATGCCGCGGGAACGGACAGCGCGCTGCGTTTCGTCAATATCCGCGAAACCGCGGGCTGGTCGGCCGAGGGGCGCGCGGCGACGCCGAAGATCGCGGCGCTGATTGCGGCGGCGGCGCTGCCCGAGCCGGAGCCGGTGCCGAACGTCGAGTACCGCTCGGGCGGGCAGCTGCTGGTCATCGGCCCTTCGGCGGCTGCGCTCGACTGGGCCGAGCGGCTCGGCGGGCAGCTCGAGCCCAGCGTGCTGATCACGCGCGACGAGGGCGGCGAGTTGCCGAGCGAGCGCCGCTACCCGGTCTGGTCGGGGGGCGACGTGCGCGTGCAGGGCTACCTCGGCGCGTTCGAGGTGAGCTGGACGCAGGAAAACGCGATCGACCTCGATCTGTGCACGCGCTGCAACGCCTGCCTGGACGCCTGCCCGGAGGGCGCGATCGACTTCACCTATCAGATCGATGCGGCGCGCTGCAAGGCACATCGAAAATGCGTGACGGCCTGCGGCCCGGTGGGCGCGATCGACTTTTCGCGCCTCGAGCGCGCGCGTCGCGAAAGCTTCGATCTGGTGCTCGATCTGTCGCCCGCGCCGCTGCTGCGCAGGCCCGACCCTCCGCAGGGCTACGCGGCGCCGGGCGCAGACCCGCTCGAGCAGGCGCTCGCCGCGGCGAAGCTCGCGCAGCTGGTGGGCGAGTTCGAGAAGCCGCGCTTCTTCGAGTACAAGGCGCGCATCTGCGCGCACAGCCGCTCGAGCCAGACCGGATGCAACCGCTGCCTGGACGTGTGTTCCACCGAGGCGATCGCGCCCGACGGCGACCACGTCAAGGTGGAGTCGCACCTCTGCGCGGGTTGCGGTGGCTGCGCGACGGTCTGCCCCTCGGGCGCGATGCGTCATGTCTACCCGGGCGTCGCGCACCAGGGCCTGCGCGTGAAGACGCTGCTCGACGGCTACCGCGCGGCAGGGGGCAAGCAGGCCTGCGTCGTGTTTCACGACGTCGAGACAGGCCGCGCACGGGTGCACGGCGTCGGCCGGCACGCGATCCGCGGCGGCCGGGGCCTGCCCGCGCGCGCCATCCCGCTCGAAGCCTTTCATGCGGCGTCGGTCGGCATCGACCTGCTGCTCGGCGCGATCTGCTACGGCGCGAGCCAGGCCGTGATCGTCGCGCCGGCCGGGATGCACGAAAGCTACCGGGCGGCGCTGGAGGCGCAGATCGGCATCGCGCAGGCGATTCTCGAAGGGCTCGGCTACGGCGGCGGACATTTCGCGCTGCTGCGCGCCGAGACGCCCGAGGCGCTCGAAGACGCGCTCTGGGCACTGGCGCCGGCGCGCGGCGTTGCCGCCGCGGCGACGTTTCACCTCTCGGGCGAGAAGCGCACCACGCTCGATTTCGCCTTCGACCACCTGGCAAAGCACGCGCCCGAGCCGCGGGACCAGGTCGCGCTGCCGGCGGGCGCGCCGTACGGGCGGCTGGTGGTCGACAAACAGACCTGCACGCTGTGCAAGGCCTGTGTCGCCGCCTGTCCCGAGGCGGCGCTGCAGGACGCGCCGGACACGCCGAGCCTGCGATTCATCGAGCGCAATTGCGTGCAGTGCGGGCTGTGCGTGAACACCTGCCCCGAGGATTCGATCGCCCTCGAGCCGCGCCTGCTGCTTACCGCCGAGGCCAAGCAGCCGGTGATGCTGAACGAGGCCGAGCCGTTTCACTGCCTGCGCTGCGGCAAGCCGTTCGCGACGCGGCAGATGATCGAGAACATGACCGGCAAGCTCGGGGCGCACGGCATGTTCGCGGGAATCGGCCTGCGCCGCCTGCAGATGTGCGCCGATTGCCGCGTCGTCGACATGATGGAAAACCGCAGCGAGTCGACGATCCACGACGTCCCGGGGCGCAAGCCCTGAGCGGGCAATCGCAGGCGAGGGACGCAGCGTGACCGAGGCGCCGCTCAAGTTCACCTCGACGCCGTCGGCCGAGGATCAGGCGCGGGCGAATCTGTACGGCATTCTCGCGCGCCTGTATTTCGCGCCGCCCGACGCGCAGCTGCTCGCTGCGCTGACCAGCGCGCTGGACGACGCGGTGATGGGGGACAGTCCGCTCGGCGAGGCCTGGCGCGCGCTTGTCGAAGCCTGTCGCGGCGCGTTTCCGGTGATGCTCGAAAACGAGCACACCGCGCTGTTCGTCGGCACCGGCAAGGCGGCGGTGACGCCCTATCTGTCGAACTACGTGCTGCGCCACCAAAGCGACACGCCGCTGGCGGCGCTGCGCGAGACCCTGCGCGGGCTGGGGATCGCACGGCGCGAAGGCATCGGCGAGTACGAGGATCACGTCGCCGGCTTGATGGAAACGATGCGCTACCTTATTGCGGTGCAGCACAGAAGCCTCGAAGTGCAGAAGGATTTCTTCGAGCGTTTTGTGTACGACGGCGCGGTGTCGTTCTGCGTCGCGCTAAGCGGTTCTGAACAGGCGTCTTTCTACAAACGGGTTGCGCGGCTGACGCGGATTTTCCTGGACATCGAGAAAAACGCCTTCTCAATGCTTTGAGTGCACAAATGAGATCGGCTCTCATATTCAATTGAATTGATGAGAACGATTCTCGTTGTTACAGAATTCTGTGCTTGAATCCGCATATAGACGCGGGTAATTTCACATTCGTGAAACGGTGTCCGCGATGTGGTGCGGCCCGATCCTGGAGGAGGTCCAAATGAATGAGAAGAGTTCCAAACTCTCCCGCAGAGCATTTCTCCTGAGCGTTGGCGCTGGCGGTGCGGCGGGCGCCGCGGTGCTGGTGGCCAAGACCCAAGCGCCTGGGACGACGCAGGCCGCGTCGCAGGAAAAGCGCGACAGCCGCGGCTATCAGGAAACCGCGCACGTGCAGAACTACTACCGCACGACACAGGTTTGAGGAGGAGGCGGCCATGTTGCTGACGAGAAAAGCACAAGCGAGCGCTGCGCCGCAGGCGCGCCTCGCGCGCGGTCTGAACGGCGTTCTGGCGAAGACCATGGACCGGCGCGCGTTCCTCAAGCGCTCGGGGGTAACGCTCGGCGTCGGTGCCGCGGCAGCGCAGCTGCCGTTCAACGTGATCGGCGATGCGCAGGCCGCGAGCGAGGCTTCGGGCGGCGCCGTCCAGGTGAAGCGCACGATTTGCTCGCACTGCTCGGTCGGCTGCGCGATCGACGCCGTGGTGCAGAACGGCGTCTGGATCCGGCAGGAGCCGGTGTTCGATTCGCCGCTCAACCTCGGAGCGCACTGCGCCAAGGGCGCGGCGGTGCGCGAGCACGGCATGGTGCACGACTCGCACCGCCTGAAGACGCCGATGAAGCTGGAGGGCGGCAAGTGGAAGCGCGTCTCCTGGGACCAGGCCTACAAGGAAATCGGCGACAAGCTGCTCGCGATCAAGAAGGACAGCGGACCGGACGCGCTGTTCATCCTCGGTTCCTCCAAGCACAACAACGAGCAGTCCTACCTGCTGCGCAAGTGGATCTCGCTCTGGGGCTCGAACAACGTCGATCACCAGGCGCGCATCTGCCACTCGACGACCGTGGCCGGCATCGCCAACACCTGGGGCTACGGGGCGATGACCAACTCGTACAACGACGAGCAGAATTCGAAGTGCCTGTTCTTCCTCGGCTCGAACGCTGCCGAGGCGCACCCGGTTTCGATGCTGCACACGCTGCACGCCAAGGAGAACGGCGCCAAGGTGATCGTCGCCGATCCGCGCTACACGCGCACTGCGGCCAAGGCCGACAAGTATGTGCGCTTCCGTTCCGGTACCGACGTCGCCTTCCTCTTCGGTCTCGTCTATCACATCTTCAAGAACGGCTGGGAGGACAAGGAGTACATCCGCCAGCGGGTCTACGGCATGGACAAGGTCAAGGACGAGGTCCTGGCGAAGTACACGCCGGATGCCGTCGCCGACGTCACCGGGGTGTCGGAGAAGGACATGTACGACACCGCCAAGATGCTCGCCGACAACCGGCCGGGCTTCATCATCTGGGCGATGGGCCAGACGCAGCACACCAACGGCAACGCCGTGACGCGCGCCAGCGCAGTGCTGATGCTGGCGCTGGGCAACGCGGGACGCACCGGCGGCGGCGCCAATATCTACCGCGGTCACGACAACGTGCAGGGCGCGACCGACGTCGGCCCGAACGCGCAGTCGCTGCCGGGCTACTACGGCCTGTCGGGCGGCGCCTTCAAGCACTGGGCGCGGGTGTGGAACGTCGATCTCGACTGGCTGAAGAAGCAGTACGCCAACGAGAAGATGATGGGCAAGAACGGCTTTACCGTCTCGCGCTGGCACGATGCGGTGCTCGAGAACAAGGAAGCGCTCGATCAGGACACGAACCTGCGCGCGGTGATCTTCTGGGGCCATGCGCCCAACTCGCAGAGCCGCGGGCCTGACCAGCTCAAGGCGATGGAGAAGCTCGATCTGATGGTGGTGATCGATCCCTATCCGTCGGCCTCGGCGGCGATGTTCGCCAAGGTGCGGAAGGACGGCGCCTACCTGCTGCCGGCGGCGACCCAGTTCGAGTGCGCCGGATCGATCACCGCGTCGAACCGCTCGATCCAGTGGCGCGAGCAGGTGATCGAGCCGTTGTTCGAGTCGCGCAACGACCACATGATCATGTACCAGCTCGCCGAGAAGCTCGGCTTCGGCGACCAACTGATCGGCAAGCGCAACGGCAAGCAGAACATCAAGCTGGTGAAGGGGCGAGACGGCCTGATGGAGCCCGACGTCGAGGACGTGCTGCGCGAGATCAACGCCGGCACCTGGACCATCGGCTATACGGGCCAGTCGCCCGAGCGCATCCAGGCCCACATGCGCAACCTGCACGTGTTCGACGTCAAGACGCTGCGCGCGCGCGGCGGCAAGGACGCCAAGACCGGCTACGACCTGACCGGCGACTACTTCGGCCTGCCCTGGCCCTGCTGGGGCAACGACAAGGTCAAGCACCCGGGCACGCCGAACCTGTACGACACCTCGAAGAGCGTGATGGACGGCGGCGGCACCTTCCGCGCCCGCTACGGCGTGGAGAAGGACGGCGTCAACCTGCTCGCCGAGGATGCGCACTCGGTCGGCAGCGAGATCAAGACCGGCTACCCGGAGTTCGACCACAAGCTGCTGAAGAAGCTGGGCTGGTGGGATGACCTCACGCCGGAGGAGAAAGCCGAGGCCGAGGGCAAGAACTGGAAGACGGACCTTTCGGGCGGCATCCAGCGCGTCGCGCTGAAGCATGCCTGCGTGCCCTTCGGCAATGCCAAGGCGCGGGCGCTGGTCTGGAACTTCCCGGATGCCGTGCCGCTGCACCGCGAGCCGCTGTATTCGCCGCGGCCGGACCTGGTGGCGAAGTGGCCGACGCACGAGGACAAGAAGCATGTCTACCGCGTGCCGACGCTGTTCAAGACCGTGCAGGACAAGTCGGTGGCCGACAAGGACAGCGAGAAGTTCCCGCTCATCCTCACCAGCGGCCGCCTGGTGGAGTACGAGGGCGGCGGCGAGGAAACGCGCTCGAACCCCTGGCTTGCCGAGCTGCAGCAGGACAACTTCGTCGAGCTCAGCCCGAAGGCGGCGGCCGATCGCGGCATCCGTAACGGCGAGTACGTCTGGGTGTCCACGCCGAGCGGCGCGAAGATCAAGGTCAAGGCGATGGTCACGGAACGCGTCGGCAACGACACCGTGTTCATACCCTTCCATTTCTCCGGCTGGTGGCAGGGCGAGGACATGCTGAAGCACTACCCGGAGGGTTCGGCGCCGATCGTGCGGGGCGAGGCGGTGAACACCGCGACGACCTACGGCTACGACATCGTGACGAACATGCAGGAAACCAAAACAACCCTCTGCCAGGTTGCGCGGGCATAACGAGGAGGAGAACCAGCCATGGCGAGAATGAAATTCCTGTGTGATGCCGAGCGCTGCATCGAGTGCAACGGCTGCGTCACCGCCTGCAAGAACGAGAACGAGGTGCCCTGGGGCGTGAACCGGCGGCGTGTGGTCACGATCAATGACGGCGTGATCGGCGCCGAGAAGTCGATGTCGGTCGCCTGCATGCATTGCTCGGACGCGCCCTGCATGGCGGTCTGCCCGGTCGACTGCTTCTACCGCACCGAGGACGGCGTGGTGCTGCACGACAAGGACCTGTGCATCGGCTGCGGCTACTGCTTCTATGCCTGCCCGTTCGGCGCGCCGCAGTTCCCGCAGGCCGGCGCCTTCGGCATGCGCGGCAAGATGGACAAGTGCACGTTCTGCGCCGGCGGACCCGAGGCCGATCGCAGCGAGTCGGAATTCAAGAAGTACGGCCGCAACCGGCTGGCCGAGGGCAAGCTGCCGGCCTGCGCCGAAATGTGCTCGACCAAGGCGCTGCTCGGCGGCGACGGCGACGTGATTGCGGACATCTACCGCGAGCGCGTGACGCGGCGTGGCAAGGGCGCCGAAGTCTGGGGCTGGGGCACGGCCTACGGTCCGGGCAAGCCGGGCGCGCAGCCGCCGGCAGCCGGAGGCAAGTCATGAGGCCGCGGCGCATGGTCGTCGCGCTGCTCGCCGCCGCCGCCGCGGTGTTCGGCCTTGCCGCCTGCGGCGAGTCCGAGCAGGTCGTCGTGTACACGCAGGGCAAGTACCAGGGCAAGCCCGACACCAAGCCCTGGGACAACGCCCCGCTGGCCTATGGCGGAAACGACTGGACCAAGGGCGACAAGGCGAGCTGGGAAAAGCAGATCAACACTCGCAACCTCGGACAGAACGAGTACCGGCGCATTTACAACCAATAACGGAGGACTGCGGCGCGGCGCGTGCAGCGCGCCGGTCGCAGGCGAGGAGGCCGTTCTATGTTGACGCGTACACATCTCGCGGGCTGGTGTTTCGCCCTCATGGCGCTCGTTGCGCCGAGCGCTGGGTTCGCACAGGCCGCGCCCGGCTCCGCACAGCAGCAGGCCGAGCGCGCCGCGACGCAGCCGGGCAACAATGCGCCGGTGTGGCGCGAAGTGCGTTCCGGGCAGGCGAACTACACCACTGCGCAGGGCCGGGAAGCCGGCGTGCTGGTGCAGTCCTCGGGCGACACCTGGCGGCAGATCCGTAACGGTCCGATCACGGTCTACGGTGGCTGGCTGGTGGTGCTCGTCGCGCTCGCGATTGCGGCGTTCTACCTGGTGCGGGGCCCGATCAAGACGCACGACAGGCCGACCGGCAACCTGATCTACCGCTTCAGCGTGGTCGAGCGCTGGGCGCACTGGACCCTGGCGATCAGCTTCTGCCTGCTGGCGGTCACCGGCCTCACCATACTGTTTGGCAAGCATGTCCTGCTGCCGGTGATCGGCTACACGCTGTTCGCCTGGCTCACGTTGCTCGGCAAGAACGTGCATAACTTCGTCGGGCCGATCTTCATGGCGAGCATCGTGGTGTTCTTCCTGATCTTCGTGAAGGACAACTGGCCGTCGAAGGGCGACCTGACCTGGATCGCCTCGGCCGGTGGCCTGTTCACGGGCAAGCATGTGCCGTCGGGTCGCTTCAACGCGGGCGAGAAGTCCTGGTTCTGGATGGGCGTGGTCTTCCTCGGCATCGTTTCGAGCGTGTCGGGGCTGGTGCTGCTGTTCCCGAACTTCGAGCAGCTGCGTCTGACCATGCAGCAGGCGCATGTGGTGCACTCGGTGTCCGGCATCCTGTTCATGACGCTGTCGCTCGGCCACATCTACGTCGGCACGATCGGCATCGAGGGCTCGTACCAGGCGATGCGCACCGGCTACGTCGACGAATCCTGGGCCAAGGAGCACCACGAGCTCTGGTACGAAGACGCCAAGAAGCAGGGCGCCAACCGGCCAGCGGCGGGCGGCGGTGCGGTCCCGGCCGGCGCAGCGCAGGCCCGGCGCGACGAATAAGGCGGAGGTGGAAGGAGGGACCGCGCGGGGCGTCGTACGCGCCCCGCGGAGGCTCTTGCCCGGCGCCGGCCGTTTCGCATCGGGAACTTCGCCGGGCGCCCCGCGTCTACCGCAAGGGATTGCATTCCCGCAATCGTTCGCGACGCGTAGGATTCGCGACTCGGCGTTCCGACAGGGGCAGTGTATGGCGCAACTTGCGAGGTGGGTGATGCGCGGCGCGGTCGCAGTTGCGCTCGCATTGACGACGCTGGCGATGACCGGTTGCGCTGCGAACGGCGCAGGGTCCGACCGGCAGGACAAGGAATGGGATCGGCGACCCGGTTACGTCCCGTTCTCCGCTTAGGGCAGGCCGCGATGCATAACGTTCTGCGAAGACTGGCGCGTGGTCTGATGCTGGCGGGGTTCGCGCTTGCCGTGCTGTCGGCGGGCGGCTGTGCGAGCGATGACAGCTACCAGGGCCGGGAGCCGCGGGACGAGCCGAGTCGCGACTGGCAGCAGCTGCCCGGCTTTACGCCCTTCTCATCCTAGGCCCTCGGCGAAGATCAGCTTCGATTTCGACGCGCGTTGGCGGATTGCGCGCGCCGGCGTGTACTCGGGCGAGTCATACCAGCGCCGCGCCTGCTCCATGGATGGAAATTCCAGGATCACCAGCCGGCCGGGCGCCCAGCCGCCTTCCTTGCTTTCGGTCGCGCCGCCGCGTACCAGGTATCGCCCGCCGTACTGTTCGATCGTCGCCGGGACGCGCTTGCGGTACTCCTCGTAGGCGGCGGGGTCGGTGACTTCGACTTCGGCAATCACGTAGGCAGCCATCTGCATCCTCCTCGCTGTCGGTTTGGTCAGGCCAGCCCCGCGACGCGCAGGCACAGTCCGGCAAGCGCGCAGACGCCGACCACGGGGATGACCCCGGCCTTGTAGCGCAAAAGCGCGGCGGAGGCGAGCGCCCCGATGAGCGCGGCGACCCATTCGAATGCGCTGTCCAAGCCGCGTGGCCAGAGCACGTGGTAGGCGAAGAACAGGGCGAGGTTGAGGATGACGCCGACCACCGCAGCGGTGATCGCACTGAGCGGCGCGGTGAACTTCAGATTGCCGTGCGTGGTCTCGACGAACGGCGCACCCGCGAAGATGAAGACGAACGAGGGCAGGAAGGTGAAAAAGCTGACCACCAGCGCTGCGACAAGCCCCGCCGCGAACAGCGCATCGGACCCGAACAGCGCGCCGCCCCAACCCCCGACGAAGCCGACGAAGGCGACGACCATGATCAGCGGTCCCGGCGTCGTCTCGCCGAGTGCGAGGCCGTCGATCATCTGCGTCGCGCTGAGCCAGCCATAGTGCTCGACCGCCCCCTGGTAGACGTAGGGCAGCACCGCGTAGGCGCCGCCGAAGGTGAGCAGCGCCGCCTTGGTGAAAAACCAGCCCATCTGGGCGAGCGTGCCGCTCCAGCCGACGAGGGAAACGAGCAGTCCGAGCGCAAGCGCCCAGAGCGCGAGCCCGACGCCGACGATGGCCCACAGCCGGCCCCAGCTGAAGCGTGCGTGTGCCGGGGTCGGCGTATCGTCGTCGATCAGCGCGGGTCCGAAGCCCTGCTGCGCGCCCGCGTGGCCGGCCAGCGCCCTGAAGCGGGCGGGTGCGACGCGCCCGCCGACGTAGCCGACGATGCCTGCGCCGATGACGATGGCGGGAAACGGCAGCTTGAGTGCGAAGATGGCGACGAAGGCGGCCGCCGCGATCGACCAGAGCCAGGCGTTTTTCAGCGCGCGCGAACCGATGCGCACTGCGGCGGCGACGACGACGGCCGTCACCGCCGGCTTGATGCCGTAGAACAGCCCTGCGACCAGCGGCACCTCGCCAAAGGCGAGATAGATCCACGACAGCAGCACGAGGATGAACACCGAGGGCAGCACGAACAGGCCGCCGGCAACGAGACCGCCCCGGGTACGGTGCATCAGCCAGCCGATGTAGGTCGCGAGCTGCTGCGCTTCCGGGCCGGGCAGCACCATGCAGTAGTTGAGCGCGTGCAGAAAGCGGTTTTCCGAAATCCAGCGCCGGCGCTCGACCAGCTCCTGATGCATGATCGCGATCTGCCCGGTCGGCCCGCCGAAGCTGACGAAGCCGAGTTTTAGCCAGAAGCGCAGCGCGTCGGCGAAGCGGACGCCGCCCTGCGGGTCCGGATTCACGTCTGCCGGCCGAGACTTGGCACGCAGGTATGCGCGCCGCCCGCGGTCTCGACGATGCGCACCGATACGCCGTAGAGCCGCTCGAGCGTATCGCTGCGGATCACGTCGCGCGGTGCGCCGAGCGCGAGTGCGCGACCCTCTGCGATGAGCAACGCGCGCTGCGCGCAGAGGAAGGCGTGGTCGGGGTCGTGCGTCGAGAACAGTACCGCGATGCCGCGCGCGGCGAGCTGCGCGAGGCGCTCGAGCACCCGTACCTGGTTGCCGAAGTCGAGGCTCGCGGTCGGCTCGTCCATCACCAGCAGGCCGGCCTCCTGGGCGAGCGCGCGGGCGATCAGCGTCAGCTGGCGCTCGCCGCCGGAGATCTCGGTGAACGGGCGATCGGCGAGCGCCGCGATGCCGAGCGTCTCGAGGGCGGTGTCGGCCAGCGCGCGGTCGCGCAGGCCCGGCGTGCCGAAGGCGCCCAGGTGCGCGGTGCGGCCCATCAGCACCATCTCGCGCACCGAGTAGGCAAAGTAGCCGGCGTGCGCCTGCGGCACGTAGCCGATGCGCCGCGCGATGGCGGCGCGCGGCAGGCCCTCCAGCGCCGCGCCGTCGAGTGCGATCGAGCCGTGTTGCGGCGCAAGCAGCCCGAGCAGGGTGCGGAACAGGGTCGTCTTGCCGCTGCCGTTCGGGCCGAGCACGCAGAGGATCTCGCCGTCCGCGAGCGCGAAGCTCAGCTCGCGCCCGACGGTGTGGCCCGGGAAGCCGAAGGCCAGGTTGTCGACGGCGAGCATCACCAGGTCCTGCGCGAGACGGCGAACAGCCAGAGAAACACGGGTGTGCCGACCAGCGCGGTGAGCACGCCGGGCGGTACTTCGATGGTGGCGAGCGTGCGGCACAGCGTGTCGACGGCGAGCAGGAAGGCCGCGCCAATCAGCATCGCGAGCGGCAGCAGCCGGCCGAAGTCGGGTCCGACCAGAAGCCGCGCGGCGTGCGGCACGAGCAGCCCGATCCAGCCGATGATGCCGCTCAGCGCGACGGCGGCGGCAGTCATCAGGGTCGCCGCAGCAACCACGATGGCGCGCAGCCGCCGCGTGTTCACGCCGAGCGCGCGCGCCTCGTCATCGGGCAGGGCGAGCAGGTTCATGCGCCAGCGCAGCAGCAGCAGCGGCAGCAGCCCGGCGAGCGCGAAGGGCGCGGCGATGGCGAGATCGCCCGGCGCGACCGCGGCGAGGCTGCCGAGCAGCCAGAAGGTGATCGCCGGCAGCTGGTTGGTCGGGTCGGCGAGATACTTGAGCAGCGCGATCGCCGAGCCGAGCAGCGTGCCGATCACGACGCCGGTAAGTACCAGTGCGAGCAGTGGATCGTGGCCGCGCAGGCGCGCGCCGACGCCGTAGACCAGCGCCACCGCGGCGAGCCCGCCGGCGAACGCCAACAGCTGGATGCCGAGCGCACCGAGCGAGAGGAAGATGGCCAGCACCGCGCCGAGCGCCGCGCCGCTCGACACGCCGAGAATGTCGGGCGAGACGAGCGGATTGCGGAACATGCCCTGATAGGCGGTGCCGGCGGCGGCGAGCGCGGCACCGACCAGCAGTGCGGCAAGCACGCGCGGTCCGCGCACCTGCAGCACGACGCTGTCGACGTTCGACCCGAGATCGTGCGGCGTGTTGGTGAGCAGCGCTCGGAGGAGCGTGGCAAGCTCGCCGAGCGAGATCGGGTAGCGGCCGACGGCGAAGGCCAGCGCGACCAGCGCGAGCAGCGTGACGCTCGCGGCGAGGTAGCTAACGCGCCGCGCCGTCATGCCTGTACGCGCGCGGCCCGGCGCGAGTCGCCACGCCGGATCCACGACAGGGCGGCGGGAATCGATTCGCGTTCTCCGGCATGCGTGGCATCGTACCCCGGCAGCCGCCGCACGCGCCGCGCGAACTGCGGGCTGCGCAGTGCGCGCTCGAGCGCCTGCATCCCTGGGCCGCGCAGCGCGCGGCGGGAGATGGCGAAGAAGTATCGCTCCGTCGCCAGGTGTACGAAGTCGAGACCCCGGCGCGCCGCGGCGGCGCGCAG
>LJTQ01000063.1 GCA_001303445.1 Betaproteobacteria bacterium SG8_39
CGATCGAAGCAGAGGACGTGGCGGCCAACCAGGCCATCGGCGCTCACGGCGCGGGACTCATTCCGGCGGGGGCACGCATCATGACGCACTGCAATGCCGGCGCCCTGGCGACCGCGGGTCACGGCACGGCGCTCGGCGTGGTGCGCTCGGCGCACGCAGCAGGCAAGCGCATTTCGGTGATCGCCAACGAGACGCGCCCCTACCTGCAGGGTGCGCGCCTGACGGCCTGGGAGCTGCTCGAGGAAGGCATTCCCGTCACCTTGATTGCGGACGTTGCCGCGGGACATCTGATGAGTCGTGGCGAGGTCGACCTGGTGCTGGTCGGCGCCGATCGCATTGCGGCGAACGGCGACGTCGCCAATAAGGTCGGGACCTACACGTTGGCGGTGCTCGCGCAGCGGCACGGGCTGCCCTTCTACGTGGCCGCGCCGCGCTCGACTTTCGATCTGGCGCTCGCCGACGGCGCCTCGATCCCGATCGAGGAGCGCGCAGCAGAGGAAATCACCGGATTCAGGGATCTGCGCTGGGCACCGCAGGGAATCGCGGTGCGCAATCCTGCATTCGACGTGACGCCAGCGCAGCTGGTGAGCGCCATTGTCTGTGAGCTCGGCGTGATCGAGCACCCGGACCCGGTCCGCATCGCCGCGTTGCTGGGCTAGGACTCACAGGGCCTCCCCATGGCGCACGCGGTGCTGCGTTGGATCGACCGCAACGTGCTCGAGCTCGGCCGCGAGCTGCGTCTCGATTACCTGCCGCCGCTCATGGTGTACGTGGCGGCCGGAATCTCCGGTCTGACCGGGATCGTCGGCACGTTCTTCATCAAGGAGTATCTCGGTCTTTCCGCGGAGTTTCTTGCCGCGCTGGGTTTCTGGGCCGGCATCCCCTGGGCGCTGAAGATGCCGGTCGGACACCTGGTCGACCTGATCTGGCGCTGGAAGAATCTCCTCGTCTATCTGGGCGCCGGGCTGATCGCGCTCAGCCTGCTGATCATGTACGCCCTCATCGCGCATACCGCGCAGATGCGCAGTCTGCTGCCCGCCGGCCACTGGTTCGTCATTTCGGCTCTGCTCGCACCGGTCGGCTATGTCGTGCAGGACGTCGTCGCCGATGCGATGACGGTGGAAGCCGTGCCGCGGGTCGATGCAGCCGGGCGGGAATTCGATCCTGGAACCCGCAAGCTCATGCATACGACCATGCAGACACTCGGTCGCGTGGCGATCATCGGTGGCTCGGTGCTGGTCGCGCTGGCGAACGTCTGGCTGTTCCGCGACGTGCAGGCCATGTCGACGCAGGACAAGGCCGATACCTACGCACTGATTTACCTGCTCGCGCTCGGCATCCCGCTCTGCTCGGTGATGGGAACGGCGCTCGCCGCGGTTCTGCATCGGCGCCGCCGGCGCGGACTTGCCGCCGCCGGCTTCACGCCGGACCAGATCGAGCAGATGCTCGCTGTCAGGGTCGGCGAGACGCACGCGAACGGGTGGATTCTCGGCGGCAGCCTGCTCTTCGTCCTGATTACCCTCTCGGTCGGGCTGGCGGACCTGCGCTACGGACAGGAGCTGGTGTTTGCGGGGTCGATGAGCGTCGTGCTGTTCCTGATGTGGCGCCTGCTACGGACGCTGGGGCCCGAGGCACGGCGGACGCTGCTCGGCACCGCGGTGGTGATTTTCGTGTTTCGCGCCATGCCGGGGCCTGGTGCCGGCTCGACCTGGTGGATGATCGATTCGCTTGGCTTCGATCAGTCCTTTCTCGCCAAGCTGTCCCTGATCGCCAGCGTCTTGACCCTCGCCGGCATGTTCATCTTCCGGCGTTTCATGGCGGAGCGTTCGATTGCCTACGTCGTCGGCTTCCTGACCGTCGCCGGCACGCTGCTCGCCTTGCCGATCATCGGCATGTACTACGGGCTGCACGAATGGACCGCGCAGCTCACGGCCGGCCTGGTCGATGCGCGAACCATCGCGCTCATCGATACCGCGCTCGAATCCCCCCTGGGGCAGATCGCCATGATTCCGATGCTTGCCTGGATCGCGAATTCCGCGCCGCCCCATTTGAAGGCAACGTTCTTCGCGGTGATGGCTTCGTTCACCAACCTGGCGCTGTCGGCGTCGCAGCTGGGCACCAAATACCTCAACCGCGCCTTCACCGTGACGCGCGAAGTGCGCGATCCCGCCACGCACGCAATTAGCGTTCCCGCCGACTACAGCGAGTTGGGCTGGTTGCTGATGGCTGCAACCGTAATTGGCTTTATTCTTCCCATGATCGCCATTCTGGCTGCGCGCGTCTTTCGCTGGCGGACGGCGTAACGCCCATGGCTGCGCAGGCGTTGGGACATTCCAGGGGCGCGCGCAGGTTTGCCATGTCCCGGCCCTGTGCTAAGGTTTCGGTCTCGCGAGGCCGCATCCGCGACACCCAATAGGAGGAGGACACACCATGAAGCAGACATTCACTTTCAAGCGCGTTGGTTGCATTGCAGCATCGGCCGTGGCGCTTGCCTTTGCCGCGACGAGTCACGCGAAGGTCGACGGCGACACCATCATCCTTGGCGCCGCGATTTCGCTGACAGGGAAGTATTCCTCGAACGGCGTGAACGCCAAGAATGGCTATGACCTGGCGGTCAAGCGAATCAACGAAATGGGCGGCGTTAAGGTCGGCGGCAAGAGCTACAAGCTCAGCGTCGTTTACTACGACGACGAGTCGACCCCGGCGCGTGGCGCGCAACTCGCCGAGCGCCTCATTCAGCAGGATGGCGTCAAGTTCATGCTCGGACCCTACAGCTCGGGTCTGACAAAGGCGATTGCGCCGGTGACGGAGAAGTACAAGATCCCGATGGTCGAGGCGGAAGGCGCTTCGCGGTCGCTCTTCACCCAGGGCTATCGTTACATGTTTGCAGTGCTTTCGACCTCAGAGCAGTATTTGGGAAGCGCGATCGATCTGAAGGCGGAAATGTTCGAGAAGATGGGCAAGAAGCCCTCGGACGTGAAGGTCGCCATGGTGTTCGAGAACGACCCGTTCTCGCTCGACGTGCGTGCCGGTTGCGTCGAAGACATCAAGCGCCACGGCATGAAGATCGTCGTTGACGACAAGATGCCGCGCGATCTGAACGATATTTCCGCGACGCTGACGAAGGTGAAAGCCCTCAAGCCCGACCTGTTGCTCATTTCGGGGCATGAGAAAGGCGCCACTACCGCAACACGCCAGATGAAAGACATGAAGGTCAGCGCGCCGATGATCGGCATCACGCACTGCGAGTCCGGCAAGGTGGTCGAGCAGTTCGGCGGTGCAGCCGATGGATTCCTCTGCCCGACCCAGTGGGACGAGACCCTGACCTACAAGGGTCAGTACTTTGGCACGGCCGCGGATTATGACAAAGCCGCCAAGGCGGCGTATCCGCAATACAAGGTTGTCCCGTATCAGATGGCGCAGGCCACGGCAGCGGTCCTGGTCTGGAAAGACGCCTTCGAGCGTGCCAACGACTTCGATACGGAAAAATTGCGCGACGCGCTCGCTGCGACCGACATGGAGACGTTTTACGGCAAAGTGAAGTTCTCCACTGCCGGTAACAACGTTGCAAAGCCGATGGTGCTGCGCCAGATTCAGGGCGGCAAGTACAAGGTCGTTGCGCCGACCAAGTGGGCGTCCGCCCCCTTGATCTACCCGCGCAAGGCCGGCAACTAAGCACAGAGGCGCGCCGCGCCGCGGCGCGCCTCTGAATCCCGCCCCGCGCTGCCCTGCCCTTTGCCGAGGGCAGGTGACGGCGGCGGGGCTGCGCGCGATCGGAGAGCACCATGTTGGACAACCTGTCACTGCTTGCGCAGGCCCCGGTCCTGAACATCCAGCTGTTGCTGGATGGACTGTTCATCGGCGCAACCTTCGCCCTTGCGGCTTACGGACTGGCCCTCGTCTGGGGCGTGATGAACGTCAAGAATCTCTGCCAAGGAGATATGGTGATCCTCGGCGGTTTCATCACAGTGACGCTGGCGCACAACGGCATCCATCCGATCTTCGGTCTGCCGGTCGCGATCGTCGCACTGTTTGTCTATGGTTGGATCGTCTATCGCCTCATCATCTGCCGCGTGATTGAGCGCGACCTGTTTACCTCGCTGCTCGCCACTTTCGGACTCGCCATTGTCATGGCGCAGAGTATGAATCTCATCTTTGGCCCAGAAGTGACGACGGCCGACTCGGGCTTCGAGACACGCACCCTGTTCGATGGCCTGGTGACGGTTGCCGAAATCAAGGTGGTTTCGCTGCTGCTGGCGGCCACGCTCGCCACGATTGTGATCGTCTTCATGAAGCGCAGTCGGATGGGCCAGGCGATCCGCGCCACCGCCCAGGATGCGCGCGCCGCGCGCGTGATGGGCATCGACACCGACCGCGTGTACCAGTTCACCTATGCGCTGAACGCGGCGATTTGCGGCGCGGCGGGCTGCCTGATCTCGATGATCTGGACGATTCAGCCGTTTTTCGGCATCACGCACTCGATTCGCGCGTTCGTCATCGTGACGGCAGCCGGCTTCGGCAACCTGTTCGGGGTGATCTTGGCAGGCTTCGGTCTCGGCTTCGCGGAGCAGTACTCGGGCTTCGTGCTGGGGGCGCAGTTCCAGCAGGCGACCGTCGTGGGCTTGCTGGTCATCGTTCTCGTCGTGCGTCAGATCCAGCAGGCGCGTCACCGCCGCGCAGTGATATGAGCAAGAGCGTGAAGGCAGGGCTGCTGTACGCCTGCATCCTGATCCTCGGGATCGGCGCGCCGCTGCTGTTTCCCGACTACACCTTCCAACTCGCCCTGCTGTGGATCATGATTCTGTTCGCCCTCACCTGGGACATCGCGGGCGGCCAGATGGGCTACAACTCCCTCGGCAACATTCTGTTCTTCGGCGCCGGCATGTATATCTGCGCGCTGACCCAGGTCGGCCTGTACTACGACATCGGGGCGTACACGGCTGCGTCGGGTGCCATAAAGGTCGACTACACGCCGCAGCAGTACTTCACCGGCCTGATCCTCGGTATTGCGCTGGCTGCGGTGGGCTGCGTCGTGCTCGCGGCGATCTTCGGCCGCATCGTCTTCGGCCTGCGAGGTCCCTATTTCGCCATCGGCACGCTCGGCGTGGCGCTGGCGTCGGCCGAACTGATCGGCACCTGGGGCTATGTAGGAGCGGGGGGCGGAATTTCGCTGCCCGTGTACCCGGGCGACCCGGACGCGCGCGCTATGCTTTTTTACGGTTTGTGCGCCCTCGCCGCGACCGGGACTTTCCTCTTCCTGCGCTGGCTCTACGGCACCAGTTTCGGCTTGGCGCTCAATGCCATCCGTGACGACGAGGAAAAGGCGGAAGCCATGGGAATCCACACCACCCGATACAAAACGGTGGCCTGGGCGATTTCGGGCTTCTTTCTCGGCATCGTCGGCGCGGTTTTCGGCAATATGACCGGCTTCATCGAGCCGCTCGAGGTGGCTTTCCCGACCACCACATTCGGCATCTTCATGGTGCTGATGGTGCTGCTCGGTGGCAAGGGGACGCTGTGGGGCCCGGTAATCGGTGCCGTGCTGTTTCATATCGTGAAGGAGGTCACCTGGACCTACCTGCTCGGCTGGCAATGGATCACGCTCGGTGCGCTGATTATCGTCAACGTGATCTTTTTCCAGCAAGGCATCGTGGGCTGGATGCGGGAGAAGTGGCCCGAGCGCTTTGGCTTAGTCGTCGATCGCCGCGCAACGATCTCCAGCCAGGAAGAGAGCTGATGAGCCAGCCTGTCATCGAGGTGAATCGCGTCTCGAAGTCTTTCGGTGGCGTGGTTGCCAACCACGAAATTTCGCTTGAGGTGCCTCAAGGCAAGATCACGGGACTGATCGGCCCGAACGGCTCGGGAAAGACGACGCTGTTCAACTCGATTGTCGGCTATCACCCGATCGACGCGGGATCAATCAAATTCAAGGGCCTCGAGATTTCGGAACTCAATGTACAGAAGATCGCTCGCCTCGGCCTGGTACGCACGTTTCAGCAGACCCGGATCTACGGCAAGCTCGATTGCATGCAGAACATGATGATTTCGATTCCGCACCGCACCGCGGCATGGATCGACATGTTCGCGAAGCCCTCGCCCAAGACGCAGGCAAGGGCCGAACAGCTGCTCGATTTCGTCGGCCTGTATGCCAAGCGCAGGCTGCTCGCAGGCTCGCTCTCCTTCGGGCAGCAGAAGCTGCTCGAATTCGCCATGGCGCTGATGAACGAGCCCGAGGTGCTCATGCTCGACGAGCCGACAGCCGGCATCAATCCGACGCTGATCAACGGCCTGATCGATCGACTGCGTCGCGCCAACACCGAGTTCGGCATCACCATGTTCATCATCGAGCACAACATGCGGGTCATCATGAACATGGCGGACAGCATCTACTGTCTGGCGCATGGCGAGCTGCTTGCGCATGGCTCGCCGGAGCAGATCCAGAACGATCAACGCGTCATCGACGCCTACCTGGGAGCCCACTGATGTCCGAGAAGCGCTCGGTCGGCTACCACATGGGGGATGTCGAGACGGTTATCTCCGTCGAGGAGGTGAACCGTCAGGCGCAGAAGCTGGGTGGCGGTGTCACGCCGGATCGGCTCGGCGAGCTCGCGCAACGGAAGCCCTACGTGCTGATTGAGGGCCTGTCGGCGGGCTACGGCAAGATGGAAATCCTGCACGACTTCCACCTCGAGGTCGCACGGGGCCAGTCGCTGTGCCTTATCGGACCGAACGGCGCGGGCAAATCGACGATCCTGCATTCGATCTTCGGCTTCACTCGCATCTTCGGTGGCCGCATCATGGTCGGCGAGGGCGCGTCAAAAAAGGACATCACCCGCCTCAGCGCCAGCCAGAAGCTGCGCGAGGCAGGCATCGCCTACATCCTTCAGGACAAGTCCGTATTCCCCGACATGACCGTCGAGGAGAACCTCTGGATGGGCGGCTATTTGCTCGAGACACCGACACTGGCGAAGGAGCGTGCCGAGAAAGTGTTCGCGAAATACGAGCGCCTGGCGGCGCGCCGCAAGCACGCAGCGAAAGTGCTCTCGGGTGGCGAGCGCCGTTTACTCGAGATTTCGCGCGCGCTGGTCATGGAGCCCGAGGTATTGCTGGTCGACGAGCCGTCAATCGGCCTCGAGCCGCGCTTCATCGACATGGTGTTTGATATTCTGACCGACCTGCAGAAAGGCGAAGGCAAAACCATTATCATGGTCGAGCAAAACGCCAAGCGCGGTCTGGAATTTGCCGATTTGGGTTATGTGCTCGTCACCGGCCAGATCGCCATGGCGGACACCGGCGACGCGCTGCTGCAGAACCCCGACGTCGGGCGGCTGTTTTTGGGCGGCTGATCGTCCGCGCTTCAGTCCCTGAGGCGCAACCCGTTCACGACGCGCTCGATTCCGAACACGTACCAGGCGTCGAGCTCGGCCTGATGGCGACCCGCCTCGGTGCGCACGTCGCCCTCCAGGGTGACGACGGCGTCGCGGCATTGCACCGAGATCGTCTCCGCCTTGAGCATCGGATCCATCTCGAGAGCAAGCCGCACCGCATCGACGATCTCGTCGTCCGTGTCTTCCTCCTCGGGGACCACGGCGATGCCATTGATCACGTCGCGGCAGCCGGGCGCCCACCATGCGAGGACGCCCAGCATGCGCTTGTGCGTCAGGCTCAGCACCTGGCCATTGAGCGTGATCACGCCCGATTTGATCTCGGCCTCAACCTCGCCCGAGCCTTCCGGACCCGCGTCGTGCACCGGCTCGACGCGTCCCTCGACACACACCCGTAGCGTGCAGTTGGAAAGCTCGCTCTCCTGCTCGATCAGCTTCACCAGGGAGTCGCGGATTTCCGCATCGCCGCGCGGCGTCACCACCGCAATACGCAGCCGATCGACAATGCCTCGCACGCCCGGAACGCGCGCCGCGGCCGACAGCGCGCTCTTACGGGCTGCGACGTCCGAGACATCGCCTTCAAGCACGACCGCGCCGTCGTTTGTCGCCTCGATGCGCAGCGGATGCCGGGCCAAATTGACGCGACCATCGGCCTCCAGCGCAGCGCGTACGGACTGCGTGAGATTCTGCGGTGTCATTTTCGCTCCCCTCCCCGTTCCCTTGCCCCGACGCGTCTTGCCAGCCCGCCCGTCACCCTTGTCATTCGACCATACTCGGGCACGTCGCATGCGTCTATGTGCGGTGTCTGCATCGCCGCCCGCCTCAATCCGAGATCATCACTTCGGTCAAAGGCGGTACGAGCTCGAACAGTTCGATGATGTCGGCATTTCGCATTCGAATGCAGCCGATCGAGCCGGGTTTACCCATTTCCGAGGTCTCGGGCGTGCCGTGTATGTAGATATAGCGCCGCATCGTGTCGACATCACCAAGCCGGTTGCGACCCCGCTCGCAGCCCGATAGCCAAAGGATCCGCGTCAGCATCCAGTCGCGTCCCGGGTACTGGGCATGCAACGCCGGTGACCAGCATTCTCCGGTTGGCCGACGGCGCACAAAGACGGTGTTCTCCGGCTGGCCGGCGCCAATCTTGGCCCGGATGACATGGTGCCCGCGCGGCGTGCAGAAGGACCCGTTGCGCTCGCCAGGGCCGTTGCGGGCCGTCGATACCCGATAACGCTTCAGGACCGCGTCCGCATCGTCGTACAGGGTGAGCGACTGCGCCGGCAGATCGATCTCGATTCTCATCTGCGCGCCGCGAAGAATGAACTCAGCAGGGCAGCGCTCTCCTCGGCCAGCATGCCGCCGACCACGGTCGCATGGTGGTTCAGACGGGTTTCGCCGAACAGGTCGATCACGCTTCCCGCGCTGCCAGTTTTCGGGTCGCGCGCGCCGAACACGACGCGCGCAATGCGCGCGTGGAACATCGCGCCGACGCACATGGTGCAGGGTTCGAGCGTGACATACAGCTGCGCACCCGCCAGGCGGTAATTGCCGACCGCCTCGGCGGCCGCGCGCAGTGCCTGGATCTCGGCATGAGCGGTCGGGTCGGCAGCCGCAATGGGCCGATTCCAGCCTTCCCCGACGATTCGCCCATCGAGCACCACCACCGCACCCACGGGCACCTCGCCTTCTGCCTGCCCCTGACGCGCCAGCTCGAGCGCGCGCCGCATGAAGCGCTCGTCACTCGGTGCATCGCGTTCGCCTGCCCTGTCTGTCATCCCCTGCGCCGCCATCCACTCGCCCGACGGCCTGAAGCTATCATGGCACACGCGATCGAGGCGTCCAACGTCGCGCTCGTTCGCCTCGGTTCACAGATTCACTGGAGCAGACGATGCACCTTGCCCCCGAGACGCGATGGCACTGAACGCCACCCTCCACCACTTCAAGGTGCAGCTCGCTGACGCCGATCGCCATCTCTACCAGGCGCTCGAATTCAAGGCGGCCCGCCATCCCTCGGAATCTGCTGCCTGGCTCGTGGCGCGCGTGCTGGCCTACTGCCTCGAGTACGCTGAGGGCATCGCCTTCTCGCGCGGCTTGTCCGAGCCCGACGATCCGGCCATTGCGGTACGCGACCTGACCGGAGCGCTGCTGAGCTGGATCGAGGTCGGCCTGCCCGATGCCGCGCGGCTGCACAGGGCCGCGAAGGCCGCACCACGCGTCGCGGTCTATGCCCATCGTGACCCGACGGCATGGCTGCGCAGTCTCGCCGATGAACGCATCCATCGCGCCGAGGCTCTGGAGCTGGTTGCCTTCGATCGCGGCCTGATCGATGCGTTCGCGGAACGACTCGAGCGACGCATGGTCTTCGACCTGTCGGTGAGCGATCGTCACCTGTACCTGTCGCTCGGCGATGTGAATGTCGACGGCGCGCTCACCTCGCTTGCGCTCACGGCCTGATACCGCGCGTTCGGTATCTCAAGGCGACCCTGCGCCGTCCCGGCGACGCGCTCGGCGAGCGATAGCTACTCCCACTCGATCGTCGAAGGCGGTTTGGAGGAGATGTCGTAGGCAACGCGGTTGATGCCGCGCACCTCGTTGATGATCCGGCTCGAAACGCGCGCAAGCAATTCGTGCGGCAGGGGGGCCCAGTCCGCGGTCATGAAGTCGGTGGTCTGCACGGCGCGCAGCGCGACCACGTAGTCATAGGTCCGGCCATCGCCCATCACGCCGACCGATTTCACCGGCAGGAAGACGGCAAACGCCTGCGCCGTGCGGTCGTACCAGCTCGCGCCATCCGCCGTTTTCGCGGCGCGCAATTCCTCGATAAAGACGGCATCGGCGCGCTGCAACAACTCGACGTACTCGGGCTTGATCTCGCCGAGGATGCGCACGCCGAGTCCGGGTCCCGGGAACGGGTGGCGGAACACCATCTCGCGCGGCAGGCCCAGGGCAAGACCGAGCTCGCGCACCTCGTCCTTGAACAGCTCGCGCAGGGGCTCGAGCAGCTTGAGGTGCAGGGTCTCCGGCAGGCCGCCGACGTTATGGTGCGACTTGATGGCCGTGGCCTTCTGGGTCTTGGCGCCCGCCGACTCGATGACGTCCGGATAAATCGTTCCCTGCGCCAACCACTTGGCGTTCTTGATTCGCCCGGCTTCGCGCTGGAAGACTTCGATGAAATGGCGTCCGATGATCTTGCGCTTCTGCTCGGGATCGGCAACGCCCTTGAGCGAGGCGAAAAAGTCCTCCGCGGCGTTGACGTGAATCACCTTGACCTGCATGTGCTGCGCGAAGGTATCCATCACCTGCTGCGCCTCGCCAAGCCGCAGCAAACCGTGATCGACAAACACGCAGGTGAGTTGCTCGCCGATGGCTTTGTGGATCAGTGCCGCGGCCACCGAGGAGTCGACCCCGCCTGACAAGCCGAGGATCACCTCGTCGCTGCCGACCTGGGCGCGGATCGAGGCCACCGCTTCGCTGACATAGTCCGGCATGTTCCAGTCGGTGCCGCAGCCGCAGATCTCGTGCACAAAGCGTTCCAGGAGGCGCTTGCCCTGGCGGGTGTGCGTGACTTCGGGATGGAATTGCACGCCGTAAAAGTGCCGCTGCTCGTCCGCCATGCCAGCAACCGGGCAGTTGCCCGTCGAGGCCATGAGCCGAAACCCCGGCGGCATGGCGGTCACCTTGTCGCCGTGGCTCATCCAGACATCCAGCATGCCGTGGCCTTCTGCGGAGGTCGCGTCCTGGATGCCATCGAGCAGCCGCGTATGCCCCCGCGCCCTGACCTGGGCGAAGCCGAATTCACGCTTGTCGCTGGCCTCCACCTCACCGCCGAGCTGCACGGTCATGGTGAACATGCCGTAGCAGATGCCGAGCACCGGGACGCCCAGCTCGTAGACCGCCTTGGGCGCGCGCAGTTCGTGCGCCTCGTAGGTGCTCGCGTAGCTGCCGGAAAGAATGATGCCCTTGGCACCGAAGGCGCGTACGAAATCGTCCGAAACGTCGCTCGGATGGATCTCGCAGTACACCTTCGCCTCGCGCACCCGGCGCGCGATGAGCTGGGTGACTTGCGAGCCGAAGTCGAGGATCAGGATCCGGTCGTGCACCGTCCTGCTCCGGATCCGTTAGCTGGCACGATAGTTCGGGGCTTCCTTGACGATCTGGACGTCATGCACGTGTGATTCGCGGAATCCCGCGGCCGTGATCTCGACGAAACGCGCCCGCGTGCG
Organism: Betaproteobacteria bacterium SG8_39; assembly: GCA_001303445.1. Lineage (GTDB taxonomy): Bacteria > Pseudomonadota > Gammaproteobacteria > Burkholderiales > SG8-39 > SG8-39. The sequence continues at coordinate 11,609 of LJTQ01000063.1, forward strand.
CAGTTCGTCTATCGTCTGGCAGCCGGTATAGCCCATGCTCGCCCGCACGCCCCCGATGAGCTGCTGAATCACCCAGATGACGCTGCCCTTGTAAGGCACGCGCCCCTCGACGCCCTCGGGAACGAGCTTGTCGACGTTCATTTCCGAGTCCTGAAAGTACCGGTCCGCGGCACCTTTCTGCATCGCACCCAGCGAACCCATGCCGCGATAGGACTTGTACGAGCGTCCTTGATAGAGCTCGATCTCGCCAGGCGATTCGTCGGTCCCCGCGAGCAGCGAGCCGAGCATCACGGTATGTGCGCCGGCGCCGAGCGCCTTCGCCACGTCACCGGAAAAACGCACACCGCCGTCCGCGATCAGCGGCACGCCGGTGGATTCGAGGGCCTGCGTGACGTCCTGGATGGCCGTGATCTGCGGCACGCCGACTCCGGCGACCACCCGGGTGGTGCAAATCGACCCGGGGCCGATGCCCACCTTCACCCCGTCAGCCCCGTGATCGACCAGGGCACGCGCGCCATCCGCGGTACCGACGTTGCCGCCCACCACCTGCATGTCGGGAAACTGGCGCTTGATCCACTGCACGCGGTCGAGCACCCCCTGGGCATGTCCATGCGCCGTATCCACGACCAGAACGTCCGCGCCGGCCTCCACCAGCGCCGCGACGCGCTCTTCGGTACCCTCGCCGACCCCGACCGCGGCACCGACCCGCAGCTTGCCCTGCAGGTCCTTGCAGGCGTTGGGGAACTCGGTTTCCTTCATGATGTCCTTGACGGTCACCAGCCCGCGCAGCTCGAACCCTTCGTCGACCACCAGCACGCGTTCCAGGCGATGCTTGTGCATCAGCTGCATGGCTTCCTCGCGGCTCGTGCCTTCGCGTACGGTGACCAGCTTGCGCTGCGGCGTCATGATCGCCTTGACCGTCTGCTCCAGGTTGGTCTCGAAACGCAGGTCGCGGTTGGTGACGATGCCGACCACCTTGCCGTTCCTGACGACCGGGAAGCCCGAAATCTTGTACTGCTTCTGCAGCTCAATGACATCCCGCACGCGCATCTCGGGCGGAATCGTCATCGGATCTCGCAGCACCCCCGACTCGAAGCGCTTGACCTTCGCCACCTCGAGCGCCTGGGACTCGATCGACAAGTTCTTGTGCACGATGCCGATGCCGCCTTCCTGCGCCATGGCGATCGCGAGTCGTGATTCGGTGACGGTGTCCATAGCCGCCGACACCAGGGGGATATTCAGCTCGAGCTTACGGGTCAGGCGGGTTTTGAGTAATACGTCACGCGGCAGGACGCGCGAATGAGCGGGAAGGAGAAGG
>LJTQ01000064.1 GCA_001303445.1 Betaproteobacteria bacterium SG8_39
CGACTCGTTCGAGGCCATGACCGCGACACAGCGCCGTCGCCAGCCGATGTCGGTCGAGGACGCGGCCGGCGTCATGGTCTCCGAATCCGGCAAGCAGTTCGATCCGACGCTCGTCGAGGCGTTCAAGAAAGCGTTGCCCAAAATCGCGGCGGTACGCAAGTCGATCCGTGACGAGCTCGAGGGGATACACAATCTCGACTTCAGCGTCGGCGCATCAGCACCGAAACCCGCGGCCAAAACCGCCCCGGCGCCGAAACGCGGCCCCGGCGGCTAGGCGCGCCGGCGGGCGCGGGTCTCAGTCCTTGAGGCCCGAATCGCTCGCCGGTACGTAGTCGTAGTCGAGCGAGTCGAATATCTCGCGCGCCACGCCATCGTCGGAAAATTGCACCCACAGGACTCTGCGCTCGGTCACCTCGAGGCGCTTGTATTCCCAGACCTCGCGCTGCTGGCGATCCAGGCGCAAGACGACGTGGGGCGGACCGAGCAGCGCGCGCACGTCCTCGCGGCGAGAGACGCCGATCGTCAGCTTGGCAATGTTCTCATCGGTCAGCGCGCTCTCAATGCGGCGCAGGACGCCGTCGGGGCCAAACTGCACCGCGAAGGTGTGGCCGCCCGAAGGGCGCGTATAGAACCAAAGGCTCCCACCACCCGCCGTCGCGCGCTTGTCGTCCGGCACCCCCATCGATGCTTCGACGTCGGCCATGCGCGACGTCCCGGGCAGCAGCCCGCTGCCGTCGTAGGACACGCAGCCGGCCAGCGCGAGCAGGCAAGCCGCCATGCAGCCCGCGGCCCGCCCAATTCCAGAGAACCTAGGCCGTACGCGCATCGATCAGCGTCTTGCCGAACACGCGGCGCAGCGACCGGTCAACGCCAGTGCGCAAAGTGCCCGCCGAAGCCGAAAAGCACGCCCGGCCCGATCGGCAAGTACTCCTCGTCCATCATGTCGAGCACCTCGCGCACCACCCCGTCGTACGAGAACTGCACGTGCAGCAGGCGGCGGTCGGAGAATTCCTGCCACCGGTAGGTCCAGACGTCCCGCTGCTGGCGCTCGAAGCGCACCACCTGGTTGGGCGGACCGAGCAAGGTCCGCACCTCCTTGATGGTCCAGGTCTCGCGCCGGATTTGGTCGATATACGAGCGCTCCAGGCGCTGTACCGAAGAGCGAAAGCGACCATCCGGCCCGACCGTGATCGCAAAGGTCTGGCGGCCGGCCGGCCGAGTGTAGAACCAGACCGTTTCGCCGGAATCCAGCTTCACCTTTTCGTCGGGCAGCCCCATCGCCGCCTGGATGTCGGCCTCGGCCGAAGTCCCCGCAACCAGCGAGCTGCCGCTGTACGAGGCACAGCCGTGCAGCAGCGCAATACCGAGGACGGCCAGCCCGGTCCGCAGCAGGCCCGCTAATATCCTGAAACCCATGGTGGCTCCTTTCTACCGTCCGGCGCTGCGGCGCTGCTGGAACTGCGGCAGCCCGATCGGCGCCCGGGACCGCTTTTGCCCCCGCTGCGGTGCCCGCCAGCGCGCGCCATCGGCCGCTAGGGCAAACGCGCCGAGACAGCAATTTGTTCCACCGCCCGGCCTGCGGCCTGCGCCTAACTGCCGCCGCCCGGGTTCGGCGAAAAGTACTTGTCGAACTTTCCGCCCTCGTCCTTGAACGCGTCAGCGTCGTCGGGCGGCGTGCCCTTGCGCGTGATGTTCGGCCACTTGCCCGAATATTCGGTGTTCAGCGACAGCCAGCGCTCCGCCTTGGCGTCCGAATCCGGAATGATCGCGCCCGGCGGGCATTCAGGTTCGCACACGCCGCAGTCGATGCACTCGTCGGGATGGATGACGAGCATGTTTTCGCCTTCGTAGAAGCAGTCCACCGGACAGACTTCGACGCAGTCCATGTACTTGCACTTGATGCAGTTCTCGGTAACGACGTAGGTCATGCGGCGCGTTCTTTCATTGCACAAAAAAAGGAACGGGCTCGATTATCGCACCGACCCGCCCCATCTCGCATCGGTCTGCCAAAGCATGCACAATACCTCCATGTCCGCGCACGCCATCGACGTCAGCACGGCGAGCTTCGAGCAGGACGTGCTCGAAGCCTCGAAGACGGTGCCGGTGGTGGTGGATTTCTGGGCGCCCTGGTGCGGTCCCTGCAAGGTGCTCAAGCCGATCCTCGAGAAGCTGGCGACCGAGTACGACGGTCGCTTCAGACTGGCGAAAGTGAATTCCGACGAGAACCAGGATCTGGCCGCCGCGTTCGGCGTGCGTTCGATCCCCGACGTGATGGCGTTCCGCGACGGCAAGCCCGTCTCGCATTTCCTCGGCGCGCTGCCGGAATCGCAGGTGCGCGCCTTTATCGACGGCGTCCTGCCGAATCCCTCGGAGACTGAGCAGGCGCGCGCCGCGGCGCTGCGCGCCGCCGGCGACCGCGACGGCGCCGCGGGCGCGCTTCGCAGTGCGCTGGCGATCGATCCGTCGAACGATCCGGCGCGCCTCGATCTGGCCGAGCTGCTCGTCGAGCTGGGGCGCGCCGACGAAGCCGGAACGCTGCTCGGCGAGGTGCGCCCGAATATCGATTGGGACGCGCGCGTCGAGGCGCTGCAGGCGGCGGTGTCCTTCGCCCGCATGCGCGCCTCCGGAACCAGCGAAGCAACCCTGAAGACGAAGCTCGAGCAGGACCCGGCTGATCACGCGGCGCGGTTTGCGCTCGCCGAACTGCACGCCGGCGCGCAGCGCTACCGCGAGGCGCTCGACGAGCTGATCGAGATCGTGCGGCGCGACAAGGACTGGAACGACGGCGAGGCGCGCAAGAAGGTGCTCAACATCTTCAACCTCGCCGAAAAGAACGGCGCGTTGGTCTCCGAATACCGCAAGAAGTTCGCCAGCGCCCTGTACTGAGCTCGGGCGCGGCACCGCGCCTAAGCTGCGAGCACGAAGTCGAAACGCCCCGCCTGCGGCGCCCGCAGGCTCGTCCCCGTCGGGGCGATTTCGAGCGCCTGCTGCCAGAGGCCGTCTGCCGCGTTGCCCGGTTCGCCCGGAAAGTAAAGCTGGGTCGTGAGCGGCTGGCCACCGGGCGCCTGCACGCGGATATGGATGTGCCGCGTGCGCCCGGGATACAGCCCGGGAACGACGGTCTCGAGCCGATACCCGCCTGACGCATCCGCAAACAGATGGCCGCGATAGCGAAATCCCGCATTGTCGTAGCGACCCGCGGCGTCGCAATGCCACACATCGAGCAGCGCGCCGCCTACGGGACGACAATCGGTGGTCAGGACGCGCCCCACGAGCAGCAGCCGCGGCGCGGTCTCACCCGGCTCGAGCAGCGAGGCGCGTCGCGGGGAATCGGGGATGTAAAACGGCCCTGCGGTCTGCGGCGGCGTCGCCTGCGCGGAGGCCTCGGCCCCACCGCAGGCAGGGGTCGGACGCAGGCCTTGCGCCGTCGCCGCGCGCCACGCGAGGAACGGCAACCCCAGGCCCGCCGCCAGCAGCCGGCGGCGCAGACGCAGGACCTGCGCCCGTGCCGCGGCGGTCACTGCAGCGCCTCCTTGACGATGCCTGCGAGCAGCGCATCGACGTCCGGCAAACCCCGGCGATACACCACGTACACGGTTTTCGGATCGTCGGGCAGCGTATAGAGCGCAATGACGTAGGGACAATAGGCAATGTTCGAAGCCTTGTCCTCCATCATCTTGCGCGACACCACGGCCGAGCAGAACTGCAGCGCCTCGGCGTTACCGAATACGCGTTTGGTCGAGCCGACATCCTTGCCGGTACGCTCGAGCATGTTGCCGATGTGCGCGGTGTAGTCAATCTTGAAACCCTTCGCCTGAATGGCCAGCACCACGCTGTCCTTGACTTCGCCGTAGCTGCCCTTGGCCTTCGCGCTGACGACGTCGGCGCTCGCCGCGCCGGCCCACAGTATGGCAACCGCCCCCGCAAACAGAACGCGAACCATTTTCATGCTGGACATGACCAACTCCTCTCGTCGAGTGAGAAAACGATACTCCTTTTTTTCCTTTGACCCGCGGCCCGGTACTCGGTTCGCGCGCCCGCAGCTGTTCGTCGGCTGCAATGCGGTATAAAGCGGCGAATGCTGGCCAAGCCCCATGACGCAAATCGAATGTGACGTGCTGGTCGTCGGCTCGGGCGCCGGAGGGCTCTCGGCCGCCTGCACCGCGGCCCACCATGGCCTTGACGTCATCGTCACCGAAAAGGAACCCTTTTTCGGCGGCACCACGGCGTACTCCGCCGGCGTTATCTGGATCCCCGTCAACGGCCACGCGGTACGCGCCGGCCTGGACGACAGCCGGGCGGCGGCGCTGCGCTACCTCGAAGCGGAGATCGGCCCGCACCTCGATCGCGCCAAGGCGGCGGCGTTCGTCGCACACGGCGCGGAGATGCTCGCCTTCCTCGAGCAGCACACCGAGGCGCGCTACCTGCTCATGGACAACTGGTCGGACTATCACCCGGACAGGCCCGGCGCCTCCCAGGGCGGGCGCTCGCTGCTGCCCGAGCCGTATGACGGCCGCCGGCTCGGCGCGCGTTTCCGCGAACTGCGTCCGCCGCTGCCGACCATGATGCTGTTCGGCGGCATGTCGGTCAGCCGTGACGACATTCCGCACCTGCTCAACGCGACGCGTTCGCCGGTTTCAGCCTGGCACGTGAGCAGGCTGCTTGCGCGTTACGCGATGGACCGAATGCGCTACCCGCGCGGCACGCGCATCACCAACGGCAATGCGCTCGTCGCACGGCTGGCGAAGTCGCTGTTCGAACGCGACGTGCCGTTGTGGATTTCCGCGCCGGCCGTGAAGCTGCTGGTCGAGGACGACGCCGTCCGCGGCGCGATCGTCGAGCGCTCGGGCGAGGCGATCGAGGTGCGCTGCCGCAGGGGGGTCGTGCTCGCCAGCGGCGGCTTTCCGCGCAACGACGCGCTGCGCGCGCGCTACTACCCGCACGTCGCGGCGGGCAAGCGCCACGTGCCGCTCGCGCCGCCGGGCAACACGGGCGACGGCGCGCGCCTGGCGCGCGAGGCGGGCGGCATGTTTCAGGCCGAGGCCGATCAGCCCGCTGCCTGGACGCCGGTGTCGCTGGTGCCACGGCCTGACGGCAGCGTGCAGCCCTATCCGCATTTCATCGACCGCTGCAAGCCGGGTTACATCGTCGTCGACCGTCGCGGACGGCGCTTCGCCAACGAGGCCGATTCGTACCACGACTTCGTGCCGCGCATGATCGAGGCCTGCCGGGAAGATCCGGATGTCGAGACCTACCTTGTCACCGATCACCGCGCGATCCGCCGCTACGGCATCGGCGTCGTGCCGCCTGCGCCGATGCCCCTCGCGCCGCACCTGCGCTCTGGCTACCTGGTCAGCGCGGGGTCGCCCGAAGCGCTGGCCGCCGCGCTGGGCGTCGATGCGCAGGGCTTCGCGCGCACGCTCGAGGCCTACAACGCTCACGCCGCGCGTGGCGAGGATCCGGAATTCGGCAAAGGCAGCAACGCCTATCACCGCTTCGGCGGCGACCCAACGCACGGCCCCAACCCGAACCTCGCGCCCATCGTCATGCCGCCGTTCTACGCAGTGCGCCTCGTGCCCAGCGATCTTGGCACCTTCATCGGCCTGTCGACGGACGCGCGGGCACGCGTGCTGGACGTCAACGAGCGCCCCATCGCGGGGCTGTACGCCGTAGGCAACGACATGGCGAGCGTCATGGGGGGCACTTACCCCGGCGCCGGCATCACGCTCGGCCCGGCAATGACCTTCGGCTACATCGCCGGGCGCCACCTCGCCGGCGTCGACGCCTGAGACGGCCGCCCTAGCCCGCAGCCGCCGACAGCGCTCCGCCGCCGATTGCGCGGTTCATCCACGTTGCGGCTTCCCTCACGCCGCCGAAGCTGAAGACATGCACGCCGACCACGTTGCAGGCGCGGCGCGGCGCACAATAACGCGCGACCGCCTGCAACTGATCGCCGGGGTCGGTGTGGGTGACCAGTCGCGCGACGCCGAAGCCCTGGGCGCGCAACGCGCGCAGCGAGGCGCTGACCCCGCAGCGCTGCGCGAACCGCAGCAGTCGTACCGGCTCGGTCGGCCCCGCGAGCCCGACGTAGACTGACAGCGCCGGCCAACGTTGCGCGAGCTCGGCGCAATACTCGATGACGCGCGTGGGCGCGAACGAAAATTGCGTCAGCACGTAGGGCGAAAGGCCCTGTGCGGCGCTCAGCGCCAGCTTTTCGTCCATCGCACGCTCGAGCGCGGCGCGCGGAATCCGCGCATGCCCTTCCGGATAGCCGGCGATGCCGATTTCCTGGATGCCGCATTCGGCGATCAGGCCGTCGCTGAGCGGCCCGAGGCTGTCGCGGTAGGGGCCGCTCGGCTGGGGGTCATCGCCGCCGATGAGCAGTACCTTGCGCACCCCCGCATCGCGCACCGCACGTTGCAGGAAATCCTTCAGCGCGGCGCGCGAGACCACGCGCCGCGCCGCGACGTGTGGCACCGGCTCCAAGCCGGCCGCGCGCAGCGCATCGAGGGATTTCAGTGTCTCCGACAGTGCGTTGCGCGGCAGATGGTTGACGTACACCTTGGTGCCGGTCGGCAGCAGATCCGCGATGGTGCCTGCGTCGCCCGCGCGGTCGGCGTTCATCTCAAGCGAGCCACAGGCCGCCAGTTCCATCAGGGTTGCGGACTGCTCGGCTGCGGTAACGGCGGTCATATGCGCTCCCAACCGTCATTTACGCGAAACGACCCAGGCGTCGTCAAGCGATAGCTGCGCGCGCCTGCAGCCACAGGCGTAGACCGGTCGCGCCGAATCAACGGCTTAGGCCCGTTTGCCCCTTTCTCGCGCGGAAAAAATGACGCTGGATCAACATCCAATGGCTGCCCCCCGGGCTCGGCCTGTGTCCCTATGGCATCCTGTGCGTCCCTTTCCGCCAGCATTGAGCAGGAGTCGCGCATGACCCAGCGCACCACCCCCCCCTTCCGCGCCGACCACGTCGGCAGTTTTCTGCGCCCCAAGGCGCTGCTCGATGCACGCGCACAACACCAGCAGGGCAAACTTTCCAAGGCCGATCTGCGCAAAGCCGAAGACGCCGCGATCCGCGACGTGGTCAAGTTCCAGGAAGATCTCGGCCTGCATGGCATCACCGATGGCGAGTTTCGTCGCACCTACTTTCACGTCGACTTCCTTGAGCAGCTCGACGGGGTCGAAGTGCACGGTGGCATCGCCACCAAGTTTCATCGCGCGAGCGGCGAGGTCGACTTCGCGCCGCCGGTGCTCAAGGTGAGCGGCAAGGTGCGCCACGCCAAGCCGATCCAGCTCGCCGACTTCGAATTCCTCAAGTCGGTCACCAAGGCCACGCCCAAGGTGACCATCCCTTCGCCGACGATGCTGCACTTCCGTGGCGGCCGCGCGGCGATCAGCAAGGAAGCCTATCCGAGCATGGATAACTTCTTTGCGGACGTGGCCGCGGCCTATCGTGAAGAACTCAAGCAGCTCGGCGATGCGGGCTGCACCTACGTCCAGCTCGACGACACCAACCTGGCTTACCTGTGCGACGAGAAAATGCGCGAAGGGGCGCGACAGCGCGGTGAGAACCCTGATGAACTGCCGAAGCATTACGCGCATTTCATCAACGAGGCGATCCGTGACCGGCCCGCGGGCATGACCGCGTGCATCCACCTGTGCCGCGGAAACTTCCGCAGCGCCTGGGTTGCCGAGGGCGGCTACGAGCCGGTGGCGCAGGCGCTGCTGCAGGACCTGAAGGTGGACGGCTATTTCCTCGAGTACGACGACCCGCGCTCGGGCAGCTTCGAGCCGCTGCGCCACCTGCCGAAGGGCAAGATCGTGGTGCTCGGCCTGGTGACCACGAAGCTCGGAGAGCTCGAGCCGAAAGATTCGATCCGGCGCCGCATCGAAGAAGCCGCGAAGATCGTGCCGCTCGACCAGCTCTGCCTGTCACCGCAGTGCGGATTTTCGAGCACCGTGCACGGCAATGAACTGATGCAGGAGCAGCAGGCGGCGAAGATGCGTCTGGTCATCGACATCGCGCGCGACGTCTGGGGCACCGCCTGAGCATTGGATATTCGGCTATCCTTATTAGGATGGGGGAATTCGCCCAAGGCGGGATCGAGCCCGGTAGTACCTTTTCTGCGGCGCCTTTCCGGCCAAACATCTGACCCACGGAAGAAGACGGAGGAGACACAAATGAGAAAGATTCCATTCGCCATGAGTGGCGTGACGGCCGCGATCAGCCTTGCGCTGTTCTCGGGCGCCGCGCAGGCACAGATCACGCTCAAGCTGCATCACCTGTTGCCACCCAAAGCGCCCGCGCACACCAAGATGCTGGCGCCCTGGGCACACGACGTTGAGAAGGCTTCGGGCGGCAAGGTCAAGATCGAGCTCTACCCGGCAATGTCGCTCGGCGGCAAGCCGCCCGAGCTGATCAACCAGGTGCGTGACGGCGTGGTCGACATCGTCTGGACGGTGAATGGTTACACGCCCAACCTGTTCCCGCGTTCGGAGGCGTTCGAGCTGCCCTTCGTGCACACCAACAACGCGACCGCGACCAACCTCGCGATGCGCGACATGTTCAACAGCGGTGCGATCGCGGAGGACTTCAAGGACGTCAAGGTGATGTTCCTTCACGTGCATGCCGGCCAGGGCATCCAGATGGCGGACAAGGAAGTGCGCAAGCCCGACGATCTGAAGGGCCTCAAGATGCGCATCCCGACGCGTACCGGCGCATGGATCATCGAGGCACTCGGCGCGGCGGCGGTATCGATGCCCGTGCCGGCGCTGCCGCAGGCACTTTCGAAGAAGGTGGTCGACGGCGCGCTGATTCCCTGGGAAATCATTCCCCCGCTCAAACTGCAGGACGTGACCAAGTTCCAGATCGAGGGCCCGAACCACGTGCGCTTCGGCACGACGACGTTCCAGGTTTCGATGAATAAGAACACCTGGGCCAAGCTGCCGCCTGACGTGCAGAAGGCGTTCGACGCGAACAACGGCGAAGCCCGCTGGCGTGCGGTTGGCAAGGTGTGGACCGATTCGGAAGTCGGCGGCATCGCGGTCGCGGTGAAGCACGGCAACAAGCACATCGAGCTGACCGAAGCCGAGCTGCAGCCGTTCAAGGACAAACTCGAGCCGGTCGTGCAGCGCTGGATCGACGAAGTCAAGAGCAAGGGCATCGACGGCAAGGCGCTGGTCGATCAGGCACGCGCGCTGATCGCCAAGTACTCGAAGTAGGCGCATGCCGCAAGAACCGGTGCGCGGCGAAGCGAGGACTGGCCTGCTTCGCCGCGTCATCGAGTGGTGGGCGCTCGCGGGCGGGGTGATCCTGCTCGCGATCGCCCTGATGACCACCTGGAGCGCGTTCAGCGGCTGGGTATTCGGCAAGCCGCTGGCTGGAGATTTCGAGCTGACGGAGATCTTTGTCGCGGTTGCGGTCTTCGCGTTCCTGCCCTACTGCCAGCTCACCGACGCGAACGTGACCGCAGACCTGTTCACTGCGCGCGCCGGGCCACGCACGCTCGCCGGGTTCGGCCTGCTCGCAGGACTGCTCGCACTTGGGATCGCCGTTCTGCTCTCCTGGCGCACCTGGGCGGGACTGATCGACTATCGCAAGTACGTCGAGACCACTACGATTCTCAAGATTCCGATCTGGACCGCCTACGTCCCGGCGCTCGCCTCACTCGCGCTGCTGGTCCTTGCCTGCCTGGTCAGCTTGCGCGAAAGCTGGCGCGCGCTGCGTCGCGGCTGAGCGACCAAGCCCCTTGGACTCGCATCTGCTCACCGGCCTCGTCGGCCTCGCGGCCCTGGTCGCGCTCATCGCGATTCGCGTGCCGATCGCGCACGCCATGCTGCTCGTCGGCGCCAGCGGCATCGCCATCCTCAGCGGCCCGGCGATCCTGCTCTCGCAGCTCAAGACGCTCGTCTACTCGCAGTTCTCGATCTACGACCTGTCGGTGCTGCCGATGTTCGTGCTGATGGGCAACATCGCCGCACGCGCCGGACTGTCGCGGGATCTGTTTCGTGCCGCAAACGCCTGGCTCGGCTGGCTGCGCGGCGGGGTCGCGATGTCGGCGATTGCCGCCTGCGCCGGATTCGGTGCGGTCTGTGGCTCCTCGCTCGCCACCGCCTCGACCATGGGCCAGGTCGCACTGCCCGAGCTGCGCCGCTACCGCTACAGCCCGCAGCTCGCGACCGGGACGCTTGCCGCGGGCGGCGTACTCGGCATTCTCATTCCGCCTTCGGTCGTGCTGGTGGTCTACGCGATCGTGGTCGAGGCGAGCATCGTCGAGATGTTCATCGCCGCCTTCATCCCCGGTCTCATCGCGGTCGTGATGTTTCTGCTCACGATTGCCATCTACGTTCGCGTCAAGCCCGACGCGGGCCCGCCAGGCGACCGCGTTCCACGCGAGGAGTTCATCGCAGCGACCATCGGCGTCGCGCCGGTGGCCGGAATTTTCGGCGCGGTCATCGGCGGCATCTATTTCGGTCTGTTCAACCCGACGCCTGCGGCCGCCGTCGGCGTCTTTCTCGTGGGCGTGGTCGCGTTCACGCGGCGCACGATGAATCTGAGCGGCATGAAGGCGGCGCTGCTCGACACCGCCAAGACGTCCGGCATGATCTACCTGATCCTGCTCGGTGCCCAGCTGCTCAACATCTTCATGGCGCGCGGCGGCGTGCCCCAGGCCGCCGCAGAGCTGATGGCGAATTCCGGCCTGCCGCCGATGGTCGTTCTGGTGCTGCTGCTCTTCGCGCTGATCGTCCTTGGCTGCCTGATGGACAGTCTGTCGATGATCCTGCTCGCGATCCCGTTTTTTTGGCCGGTGGTCGCGGAAATGGACTTCGGCATGGGCCCGAACGAGCTCAAGGTCTGGTTCGGCATACTCGCGCTGATCGTGGTCGAGCTTGGACTGATCACACCGCCGGTGGGCATGAACGTGTTCGTCATCAATTCGCTGGCGCGCGACGTACCGATGAGCCAGACCTTTATCGGCGTGCTGCCATTCTTTTTCGCCGAACTGATCCGGGTCGCGATCCTGATCGCGTTCCCCGCGCTCTCCCTCTGGCTGCCGACGGTGCTGCTGGGGCGCTGAGCGCCCTGCCGGCTCGCGCCGCAACGCGCGAGAAACGGACGACTATGCGGCGGTCGGCTTCTCGCCAACGATGCGCATGTCGCGCGGCTCGCGCAGCTTGAACTGCGCAGGTTCCTGGCGCACGTTCACCAGCCCGGCCTCCTGCATGAGCGCGCGCAGGCTGTCCGGGGTGTAGTTCCAGCGGTGACACATGAGCGGATCACGCCATGCCGGGTCGCCATAGAGAACCCACATGCTGCGCTGCCCTTCGGGCCCGGGGCCCGCAGCCGCCTGCGGATTGCTCAACACCATCTGGCAAGCCGTCAGCAGATTGGGGCACTCGAGAATCATCCGCCCGCCGGGCTTCAGCACGCGCAGCCACTCGCGCAACACGCCGATCACTTCCCAGCGGTAAAAATGCTCGACGACGTGAATCGCCATGACTTCATCGCAACTGTCGGTCTCGAAGGGCTCCAGCTTGTGCAGATCGCAGAGCACATCGGGCCTGCGACCGGCGCGCGAAGCCGCGACGTCGACGTTGACGTAACCCTCAAGGATCTTGTCGCCGCAACCGAGATTGAGTCGCCGCAGTGCCATGGGCGCCACGGCCCGCGGCGTGACGGCTGCCGGTGCCGCGGCGGGCGTCCCGCTGGCGAGCCCGAGCGCCTGCGCCCACTTCGCGCCGATCGCCGCGGGCGAAAAACGCTGTTCGATGGCGCGCTGGCCCGCGGTCACGCGCTGCAAGGCTTCATCGGCGTGCCCCATCGCCCAGCGCAGCCCGGCCGCCAAGTCCTCGCCCACCCAGGCGAAGTCGCTCAGCTCGAGGTATGACGGAATCGGCGACGCGATCGCGAGGCGTCCGCCGCGAATGGCTTCGACCAGCCGGTTGTGCGACTTCACGCGGCCGGCCGGCCCGGCGTGATCCTGCGGCAGAACGACGAAGTCGCAGCGCTCGATCGCCGCCCAGGTATTCTTGAGGCTCCACTCCGTAAACGTGACCTGGACCGCAGGGTGCACCCGCGCGAGCCGTGCTGCGAGTTCCTGAACCATCTCGCCGCGCGCCCGGTGGGTCACCATCTCGAGCTGCAGTGCCGTGTCACGCAGGCCGCGCGTCATCTGCTCCAGCGTGCCGGCGACCATCTCGACGTTGGGCGTGCCGAGGGTGCCGAACCAGCACAGCCGGAGCGGATCGGATGCCGCCGCACGGGGCGGGCGCGCCACGGGACTTTCGTAGGGGTCTTCGATCACCGTCACCGATCCGCGCGCCTCGTCCGCGAAACGCGCCTGCATCGCCTGGCACGGCACGACGATGTCGTGGTGCTCGAGCAGCGCCGCCTGATAGGTCCGCAGATACGGCGCACCCAGTGCGTCTGCGAGCGCCGCGTAGTCGTCCGACAAGTCCGCAACCACCCGAACCTCCTCGCGCACGTCGTTCAGCGTCGTGAGCACGGATCGGAAAAGCGTCTCGTTCAGCTGAACGAAGCCCGCGGCCATCTTTCCCAGCACGAGGTGCGTAAGGCGCGGCTCCGCATCGAACACGCGCGCATCGCGCAACAGGGTCAGTGGAATGAGCTGCACGGTGGCACCGCCGCGCCGCGCCAGCTCGGCGGCCGGGATGAGCAGACGCAGGCGCGCACTGGCAAACTCAGCCGTACCAACGTTGTCGGGCGAGAGGGTGCGTCGC
>LJTQ01000065.1 GCA_001303445.1 Betaproteobacteria bacterium SG8_39
GCGATCGGCGAGGTCACCGACATCGTCGAGAAGGAAATGTATTCCTGGCGCGACGAGCTGAACGGCGAGGACCTGACGCTGCGCCCGGAGGCGACGGCGTCGCTGGTGCGCGCCGCGATCGAGCACAACCTGCTGTACGACGGCCCGAAGCGGCTCTGGTACTGCGGGCCGATGTATCGCCACGAGCGGCCGCAGAAGGGCCGCTACCGGCAGTTCCACCAGTACGGCGCCGAGGCGCTCGGTTTTCCCGGCCCGGATGTCGACGCCGAGCTGATCGTCATGTGCGCGGCGTTGTGGCGCGATCTGGGGCTCACGGACATCCGCCTCGAAATCAACACCATCGGTTCCCCCGAGGAGCGGGCACGCTACCGTGCCGAGCTGATCCGGCATCTCGAGGCGAACCTTGAGGCGCTCGACGCCGACGCCAAACGGCGTTTGCACACCAACCCGCTGCGCGTGCTTGATTCCAAGAACGCTGCAGTGCAGGCGGTGGTCGCGACGGCGCCGAGCCTGATGGACTATCTGGGTGAGGCTTCGCTCGCGCACTTCGACGGCCTGCGCGCGCTGCTCGACGCCGCGGGCCTGGCCTACTCGATCAATCCGAAGCTGGTGCGCGGCCTCGATTACTACAACCTGACCGTGTTCGAATGGATCTCGGACCGGCTCGGCGCGCAGGGCACGGTCTGCGGCCGGCCTCGGGCTTCGCGATGGGCAGCGAGCGGCTGATCGCGCTGATGCGCGACGCGGGCGGCAGGCTGCCGGAACGCCGGCCGGACGCCTACGTGGTGGCCCAGGGCGAGGGCGCCTACGCCTACGCCTTCCTCGTCGCCGAGGCGCTGCGCAACGCGGGCTTTGCGATCGTGCAGCACGCGGGCGAGGGCAGCTTCAAGTCGCAGATGAAGAAGGCGGACGCAAGCCAGGCCTGGACCGCGCTGATCGTCGGCGAGGATGAAATGCGCAGCGGCGAGGTCTCGCTCAAGCCGCTGCGCCGCGAGGCGCAGCAGCTGCGCCTGCGGCGCGACGGCATCGTCGAAGCCTTCGCCGGCGCGCTTGCGCAGGCGCGCGGCTGAGAGAAACGCATACCGGAGAATTCAAAACATGGCACTCGATCTCGAAGAGCAGGAACAGCTTGCCGGCCTAAAAGCCTGGTGGAAGGACCACGGCGGAAACATCGTTCTGGTGGTGGTCGCCGCGGCGATCGCCTTTTCGGGCTGGCAGGGCTGGCGCTGGTACCAGATGCAGCAGGCGAGCGAGGCGAGCGCGCTGTACGAGACCCTGCTCAAGGCGGTCGAGGCGGGCGATGCCAAGGCTGTGCGCGACAGCGGCGGTACGCTGGTGGAAAGCTACCCGGCGCGCTTGCAGGCCTCGATGGGCGCGCTGGCCCAGGCGCGCTTTTATTTCGACCGCGGCGACCTGAAGAGCGCGAAAGCGCAGCTGCAGTGGGTCGTCGAGCGCTCGCCCGCTGACGCGTTTCGCGATCTCGCGCGCCTGCGGCTCGGCATGCTGCTGCTCGACGAGAAAGCCTATGATGCCGCCCTCGCGCAGCTCGAGCCGGCGCCGGCTGCGCCGTTCGCGGCACAGTACGCGGCGCTGAAGGGCGACGTGCTGGTGGCCAAGCAGCAGTCGGCGCAGGCCGCGGCCGCCTACCGCGTGGCGCTCGAGAAAGCGGCGAAGGACGACGCGGCCTTCGTCGAGAGCGTGCGTATGCGGCTCGAAGCGCTCGGAGGCTAGCGGTGCTGAAGCGTGCGATCGTGATCGCGGCCGTGCTCCTGCTGGGCGCGTGCTCGAACTTCAGCCTCAACCCGGGGGACTGGTTTGGCGGCAGCGAGGGGCCGAAGCCGACGCCCCTGACGCCGCTCGCCGGCGGCCAGACGGTGCGTGTGCTGTGGTCGACGAGCGTAGGGAGTGCGGAGGGCTTTGTCTTCACTCCGGTGCGGGTCGGCGACGACGTGTACGCGGCCGCGCACGACGGGTCGGTGATGCGCATCGACGCCGCGAGTGGGGCCACGCGCTGGCGCGTCTCGCTCGATACGCGCCTTTCGGCCGGCGTCGGCAGCGATGGCACGCTGGTGGTCGTCGCAACGCAGGAAGGCGAGGGACTGGCGCTCAATGCCGCCGACGGCGCGTTGCGCTGGCGTGCGCGCGTGTCCAGCGAGGTGCTGGCGGCGCCGGCCGTCGGCGAGGGGCTCGCGATGGTGCGCAGTGTCGACAGCCGGGTGTTCGCGTTCGACGTTGCCGACGGCAAGCGGCGCTGGGTTTACCAGCGCGCCCCCTCGACGCTGCTGATTCGCTCGCCGGCGGGCGTGACGCTGGTTCCGGGCCTCGCCCTGGGGGGCTTCCCCGGCGGCAAGCTGGTCGGCATCTCGACGGCCAACGGTGCGGGGCGCTGGGAGGGCAATGTGTCGCTGCCGCGCGGCGCCACCGAGCTCGAGCGCGTCGCGGACGTGGTGGGCGAGCCCACCGTGCTCGGCCGGGAGGTCTGCGCGGCCGCGTATCAGGGCCGCGTGACATGCTTCGACATGCGCACGGGCAACCCGGTCTGGTCGCGCGAGCTGTCCTCGGTGACCGGCGTGAGCCTGGACGCGCGGCAGGCCTACGTCAGCGACGATCAGGGCGCGCTCCATGCGCTCGACCGTTTCACCGGCCGCAGCCTCTGGAAGCAGGACAAGCTCGCGCATCGCCAGCTCTCGCTGCCGTATCCGGCGGAGGCGGCGATCGCGGTCGGCGACCTGGAGGGCTACGTGCACTTTCTCGCGCGCGACACGGGTGCGTTCGTGGCGCGGATCGCGACCGACGGCGGCGCGGTGCGCGCCGCGCCGATCCGCCTGCCAAGCGGCTTCCTTGTGCAGACGCGCAACGGCGGCCTGTTCGCGCTCGCGCTCTGAGGCGCGCGGCGCAGCGGGCGGGCGCCGTCCAACACCCCTCATGAAGCCCGTCATCGCCCTTGTCGGCCGGCCCAACGTCGGCAAGTCGACGCTGTTCAACCGCCTGACGCGATCGCGCGACGCGATCGTGGTCGACGTGCCCGGTGTGACGCGCGACCGGCACTACGGCGAGGGCCGGGTCGGTGCGCGCGGCTTCATCGTCATCGATACCGGCGGACTGGAACCGGGTGCGCAGGACGGCGTCATGCGGGAGATGGCACGGCAGGCCGAACAGGCGATTGCCGAGGCCGACACGGTGGTGTTCCTGGTCGACGCGCGGGCCGGACTGACGGCGCTCGATCGAACCATCGCCGAGCAACTGCGGCGCACGGCGCGCGCGGTGGTCGTCGCCGCGAACAAGGCCGAGGGACTCGCGCCGGACATCGCCGCGGCAGAGTTCCATGCGCTCGGCCTTGGCGCGCCGGTCGCACTCTCGGCGGCCCATGGCGAGGGCATCTCGGCGCTGCTCGAGGCGGCGCTCGAGCCGATTGCCGTCGCGCCGGAGCTCGAGCCGGAGGATGCGGCGGGGCGGCATCCGCGCGTCGCGGTGGTGGGTCGACCGAACGTCGGCAAGTCCACCCTGATCAATGCGCTGGTTGGCGAGTCGCGCGTCATCGCGCTCGACGTCCCCGGCACCACGCGCGACGCGATCGAGGTGCCGTTCGAGCGCGAGGGCCGGCCCTACACGCTGATCGACACGGCCGGCATACGCAAGCGCAACCGCCAGGGCGAGGCCGTCGAGCGCTTTTCGATCGTCAAGACGCTGCAGGCGATCGAGGAAGCCAACGTGGCGATCCTGATGCTGGACGCCCCCGAGGGCATCAACGAGCAGGATGCACACGTCGCCGGCTATCTCCTCGAGCGCGGCCGCGCTGTGGTGGTGGCGGTGAACAAATGGGACGCGGCAGACGAGGACATGCGGCGCCGGGTGCGCGACGAGCTGCGCTGGAAGCTCGGTTTTCTCAGCTTCGCCGAAGTGCACATGATCGCGGCGAAGCAGGGGCGTGGTCTCGAGGCGCTGATGCGCTCGGTCGACGCGGCGTACGCGGCCGCGATGGCGAAGCTGTCGACGCCGAAATTGACCCGGGCGCTGTTCGCCGCAGTGGAGCGTCAGGCGCCGCCGCGGCGCGGGCCGATCCGGCCCAAGCTGCGCTACGCCCACCAGGGCGGCATGAACCCGCCGCGGGTGATCATCCACGGCAGCGCGCTGGACCGGGTGCCGGACACCTACCGGCGCTATCTCGAGGGCTGGTTCCGCGAGGCCTTCGCGCTGGTCGGCACGCCGCTGCGCATCGAATTGCGCAGCGGGCGAAATCCCTACGCGCCGCGCCGCTCGCGCAAATAGCCGCGACCCCCGCAGGCCGGGGAAGCGCCCGGCGATGAATGGCGGGCGGTCTCCTCGTTGACAGGGGGCTTTCGGCGGAGGTATGTTGGCGTCGTCAATATACATTTCCGAGGATAGGTTGACAATGTCAACATCGAGGCGCCGGAAAGCCGCTAAGGCCGCGTACCATCACGGCGACCTGCGCGCCGGACTCCTCCGCTCGGCGGCAGTCATCCTTGAAGAACAGGGTGTTGCGGCACTCAGCCTGCGCGAGACGGCGCGCCGTGCGGGGGTGTCGCACAACGCCCCGTACCGCCATTTCGCCGACCGCGACGCGCTGCTGGCGGCGCTCGCCGCTGAAGGCTTCGCGCAGCTTGACGCCGCGCTCGACGCCGGCGGCCAGGCGGGGCCACGCGGCCGCGGCGAAGCCTACGTGCGCTTTGCGCTCGAGCATCCGCAGCGGTTTCGCCTGATGTTCGGCGGCACGCTGCGGCTCGACGCCCACCCCGCACTGCGCGAGGCGGCGGCGCAGACCTACGCCGGACTGACGCGGGCCTTCGCCGCACTCACCGGGCGCGAAGGCGCCGCGGTGGCGGCCGCCGCGGCATGGTCGCTCACCCACGGCCTCGCGCAGCTGCTGCTCGACGGTCATTTCGCGCAGGTCCGGCGGGGCGAACAGGACCTCGCCGGGTTCGTGCGCGAGGTGCTGGGCGCCGTGCGCTTCGCGCGCGCGCGCTAGCCGCCGAGCGCTTCGACGCACTCGGCGCGCGTCGCGGCGGCGTGGCAGCGCAGCAGGCGCAATGCGGGCGCGCGCGCGCGCAGCAGGCCGGGCGCGTAGCGGTCCCACAGCGCGGCGGCGCGCGCGGCCGCCCCCCCGGCGAGCGCGCCGCTCATCGCCGCCTGCAGCAGGTATTCCCGCGCGTCGCTGTTCAGGCTGGGCTGCGTCGAGAGCAGCGCCTCGCCGAGCGAGGCCATGCCGGCCGCATCGCGTGCACCGACTGCGGCGAACAGGGCGATCCACTGCTGCTGAAACGGGTGCAGCGTCGCGATGCAGGGCGCGGCGCGAATCCTCGACCACAGCGCGGCGGCGTCCGCCGCGCTGACGTAGGGATTGATCGCGCGCGCAACGCGCAGCAGCGCGTGCAGCCAGACGTCGAGCGTTCGCGGCGTCTGGCAGCCGAGCAGGCGGAGCTGGACGATCTCGAGGTCCTTCTGCAAGGGCGTCGGGATGTCCTCGGGCGCTGGCGGCACCGCGCCGAGCAGGAATCCGAGCGCGTAACGCGCACGCCGGGCGTTGTCGATGCGCTCGAAGGCATGCGCACCCTTGAACAGCGGGTTGATCGGGCGGGCGCTGCGTCCGGGTTCGAGCAGCTCGAGAACCGGCACGCCCTGGTTGAGCAGACCGACCACGCTGGTTGCGCTGCGCTCCATGAAGCGGTGCTTGGCGGCGTTCAGATCGAGGATCGGGGCGTAATCCGAGTTGGCCGGCATGGCGTAGCTGGCGAACAGCGGCTCGAGCGTCGCCCGGTCCCCGAGATAACGCGCATCGAGGTCGCCGATCGTCAGCACGTCGACCGTCCACAGCTCCTTGGCGACGCCCGGCTGCTCGAAGACCGCCGCGCGCGGTGCGCGCGGCACCGGCGCGTCACTCGCCATGATGAGTACGTCATGGTCGCTCGGCGCGTAGATCGCGTAGTGCGGAAACGCTTCGCCCAGCGCAGCCATCACGCTGGACAGCATCGAGACGTCGATTTCGTAGAGCTGAAACCACTGCACCAGCAGCCCGCCCGGATTCAGGTGCGTGCGGACGTGGCGGTAGAACTCGCGCGTGAACAGGCTCGATACGCCGCTCACCCAGGGGTTCGACGGCTCGGAGATGATGATGTCGTAGCGTCGTCCGTGGGTCGAGAAGAAGGTTTTCGCGTCGTCGATCCGGATGCGGCCGCGCGCGTCCGCGAAGGTCGCCGCGTTGCGCGGCAGGAAGCCGCGTGCCGCTTCGGCCATCGCGGACTCGATCTCGATCGTCTCGACGCGCGCCAGGTCGAGGTTCTGCAACAGCGTATGGCTGGTGAGGCCGGTGCCGATGCCGATCACCGCCGCCTGGCGCGCCTCCGGCTTGAGCGCCAGCGGCAGCGCCCCGGTGAGCACCATCGTGATTTCGTCGGTGCCGCGGGGTTGTCCGGGGTTTGCGATCGAGCCGTCGGACTTGCCGTTGGTCCGCAGGCTCACCGCCCCGGGGTAGGCCACCAGGTGCACGGTGGCGGTCTTGCCGTCCGCATCGAACAGCACCTGCGCATCGCGCGAGGTCTCGAGGTCGCCGTGACGAAAGACGCCGGCGGTCATGCGGTTGGCGTCGAGCTGGAAGGCGAACGCCATCGGCAGAAAGAGCGCCGCAGCGGCGGCCGCCGCGCCGGCGAGCGCGCGCGGCCCGAGCGCCGTGTGCCGCAGCAGCACGAGGCCCAGCGCGGTGTCGACCAGCGCGCCGGCGAGCAGCGTGCCTTTCAGGCCGAGGCCCGGCAGGCCGATGTGCAGCGCGAACAGCACGCCGGCAATCGCGCCGAGCGTATTGGCGGCGTACACCCTGCCGATCGCGGCTTCGCCCGCGCCGTCGCGCAGCAGCGCGACCGTGATGAGCGGCAGCGTCATGCCGGCGCAGAAGGTGGCGGGGAGCATGACGCACGCGGACAGGCCCTGCCCGGCCAGGTTGAACAGCAGGTAGCCCGTCTCGGTCCGCGCCAGCCCCTGCATCAGCAGCGCCATGGCGTCGAAGGTCAGGTGGTAAAGCGGCAGCGTCGCCAGCGCCAGCAGCCCCATCGCCAGCTGGATCCAGCCGAGCGCGCGCGCCGGCCGCGGCAGACGGTCCGCCCGGCGCCGGATCGCCAGCCCGCCGAGCGCGAGGCCGAGGATGAAGGTCGACAGCATGAGCTCGAAGGAATGGGTCGAGGCACCGAGCACCAGCGCGAGCATGCGGATCCAACTGATCTCGTAGACGAAGGACGCGAGCCCGGTAAAGAACGCGACCGCGAGCAGCAACGGTGCCGCCGATCCGCCGCCGGCACGCGCCTCGACCGGCGCATGGCGCAGGGGCCGCGCCAGCATCCACACCAGGGCCGCGAGGCACAGGTTGATCGTGCCCGCGGTGCGCAAGGTACCGGGCAGCCCCGCCCAGGCGATCAGCACGAAGCCGCTCACCAGCACGCCCGCCGCCGCGCCGAGGCTATTGCTGAAATACAGCATGGCGATCGACTCGCCCGGGGCCGCCGGGTGTGCGCGCACCAGCCCGGCGCTCATCAGCGGGAAGGTCGCGCCGAGCAGGATCGACTGGGGCAGGATCAGCGCGCAGGACAGCAGCAGCTTTGCGCCGAGGGCCAGCGGGGCGCCGCCGAGTGCAGGCAGCAGGCCGGCGTAGGCCCAGTCGGTCGTGGCGACGAAGACCTCGTGAAACAGCAGCGCGAGTGTGCCGACGATCGCTTCGACCAGCGCATAGCCGAGCAGCGGGTTGGCCAGGCGCGTCGAGCGGCGCCCGGCGAGCGCCGCGCCCGCCGCCATGCCGCCCATGAACACCGCGAGCACGAGCGACTGCGCGTACGCCGCGTGGCCGAGGAAAAGCTTCAGGTAGTGCGTCCAGATGGACTCGTAGATGAGCCCGGCAAAACCCGAGACCATGAACAGCGCGTAGAACGCCGCGCGCGGCGGCAGCACGGCCGGCCGGGCGGGCCTGGGTGCTGCCTCCGCGGTCATG
Source organism: Betaproteobacteria bacterium SG8_39 (assembly GCA_001303445.1). Classification (GTDB taxonomy): domain Bacteria; phylum Pseudomonadota; class Gammaproteobacteria; order Burkholderiales; family SG8-39; genus SG8-39. Next base: position 7,991 of record LJTQ01000065.1, read on the forward strand.
CCGCGGAGAAGCCGCCGTCGACGAAGAGCGTCTGTCCGGTCACGTAATCCGAGGCGCGGCTCGCCAGGTAGACCGCGGTGCCGCGAATGTCGGGAAGCGCGCCGTTGCGCCCGACGAGGGTGCGTTCGGCGAGCTGCTGCCAGCGCAGCGGGTCGTTCACCACGGCCGCGGTGAGCGGTGTCGGAAAGAAGCCCGGTGCGATCGCATTCGCGTTGACGCCCTGGCGCGACCAGGCTTCGGCCTGCGCGCGGGTGAGCTGCGCCACGCCCGCTTTCGATACGCCGTAGGCGCCGCTGTTGCCGAACGCGCGCACCGCTTGCAGCGAAGCGATGTTGATGATGCGGCCCCAGCCCCGCGCGATCATCGCGGGCGCGAGGCGCTGCGCGAGCAGGAACGAGGCGTCCAGGTTCAGGCGCAGGGTCCGGTCCCAGTCGTCCTCGGTGAGCTCGAGCAGCGGCTTGCGGATGTTGACCCCCGCCGCGCACACCAGGATGTCCGGCGGGCCGAAGGGCGCGGGCGCCCGCTCGGCGCAGCCGGCCAGCTGCGCACGGTCGGCCAGGTCGCAGCTCAGGGTCGCCGCGCGTGCGCCTTCGGCCGCGATCGCGCGCTGCGTGGCGGCCAGGCCGTCCGCGCCCCGCGCAACGAGCACCACCGCGGCACCGGCCTGCGCCAGCGCCTGCGCGATTTCGCGTCCGATGCCCGAGCTGCCGCCGGTCACCAGGGCGACGCGACCTTCAAGACTGAAAAGCGACGGCAGGGTCATGACGTTCGAGCGATGAGGGGGTAGCCGCGCGCGCGTCCACCGACCGTCGAATGGTACAGTCCGTCGGCCCGATCAAGGGCGCTGAACGCCTTGCGGCGGAACGATCGTTGCGCGCGGTTCCCGGATTAGCGAGCGCCGAAGTCAGGCTCGCGACCTATTACTTCACCTACTTCGCCTATGCCGGGGCGATGGTGCCGTATTTCGCGCTCTACCTCGAATCGCTCGGCCTGCATGCGCCGCAGATCGCCGGGGTGCTGGCCATGCCGCAGATCGCGCGCATTTTCGCGCCCGCGCTCTGGGGCTGGATCGCCGACCGCGCGCAATGTCACCGCGCGATCGTGGTGCTTTCGGGGGCGGCGCTGGTGATCGGCTACGGTGCGCTGTTTCGCATCGACGACGCGGCGGGCATCGCCGTCGTGATGCTCGCGCTGAGCGTGGCCTCGGCGGGCGCCATGCCGATCGTCGAGTCGCTTGCACTCTCGGCGCTGGGCGCCCAGTCCGGTCGCTACGGGCCGGTGCGCCTGTGGGGCTCGGTGAGCTTCATCCTCGGCGTATTGCTCACCGGGCTGTGGCTGGACCGCGCCGCGCCGGAATCACTGCTGGTCATCATCTGGGTGCTCGCGCTCGGCGCGCTCGGCGCGGCCTGCATCCTGCCGGCGCGCCCGTTGCGCGCGGAGGCGACGGTCGATGCGCCGCGCTTCTGGACCGTGCTGCGCCGGCCGGCGGTCGTGACGCTGCTCGCAGCCTGCTTCTGCATGGTCGTGGCGCACGGCGCGCTGTACGCGTTCTACTCGATTCACCTGTCGCACGCCGGCTACAGCAAGATTGCGATCGGTGCGCTCTGGACGCTGGGCGTGCTCGCCGAGATCGTCGTCTTCGTCACGCTGCCGCGGCTGCTGCGTCGCTTTTCGCTGCGCGCGCTGCTGCTCGGCAGCCTGCTCGCCGCGGGCCTGCGTTTCGTGGTCATCGGCTGGGCGGTCGACTGGGTCCTCCTGCTGGCGGCCGCGCAGCTGCTGCATGCGGCGACCTTCGGCGTTTATCATGCGGCGTCGGTCGCGATGATTCACCGCGAGTTTGCGGGTGCGCATCAGGCGCGCGGCCAGGCGCTGTACTCGAGCATTTCCTACGGCCTGGGCGGTGTCGCGGGAACCCTGCTTGCGGGCTGGAGCTGGGCCGCGCTCGGACCGGGCTGGACCTTCACCATCAGCTCGCTCGCCGGGCTCGCCGGCGCTGCGCTGGTCGCGTGGCGCATACGGGCATGAGGAGTCAATACCGTGCAACATGATGCGTTTGTCGGTCGCCTGAAAGCCTTGAGCACCCTCGGGCTGCTGCTCGCCGTTCCGCTGCTTGCGGGCTGCCAGAGTACGCCGACCACCCAATCGGGCGCCGTCGGGGTCGAGCGTCAGCAGACCATGCTGGTCTCGTCCGAGGACGTCAATCGCAGCGCGGCGCAGGCCTACCGCCAGGAAATGGCAGCCGCGGCGCGCGCCGGGCGGCTGAACCGCGATCCGCGACAGGTGGCGCGTGTGCGCGCGGTGGCGGCGCGGCTGATCTCGGCGAGCATCGCATTCCGGGCCGACGCACGCGGCTGGGCCTGGGAATCCAACGTGCTGAGCTCGAAGGAGGTCAATGCCTGGTGCATGCCGGGCGGCAAGATGGCCGTCTACACCGGGCTCATTGAGCGGCTCAAGCCGACTGACGCGGAGCTCGCCGCGATCATGGGCCACGAGATCGCCCATGCGCTGCGCGAGCACGGCCGCGAGCGCGCCTCGCAGGCGATGGCGGCGAGCATCGGACTCAGCATCCTCGGCGCCGCGACCGGCATGTCGAGCGGCGCGATGGACCTGTCAGCGATCATCGTCGACGTGACCGTCATGAAACCCAATTCACGCGCGTTCGAGACGGAGGCCGACCGCGTCGGCGTCGAGCTCGCGGCGCGCGCCGGATACGACCCGCGCGCGGCGATCTCCCTGTGGCAGAAGATGGGTGCGCTCGGCGAAGGCCAGCCGCCGCAGTTCCTTTCGACGCACCCGTCGTACGAAACGCGGATCGCCGACCTGCGCGTGTACGCGCAGCGCGTGATGCCGCTGTACGAGCGCGCCCGGCGCGGCGGCTGAACGGCGTCGCCGACCCGCAACGCCGGCGAAAAACGCGCACCCCTGTGGGATAATCCCACGCTTTAAATCGGCCGCGCGACGCCATGGGACAGACGCTTTACGACAAGCTTTGGAATGCGCACCTCGTGCACGAGGAGCCCGACGGCACGGCGCTGCTGTACATCGACCGTCACCTGATCCACGAGGTCACCAGCCCGCAGGCCTACGAGGGGCTCAAGCTGGCCGGGCGCAAGCCCTGGCGCAGCGATTCGGTGGTCGCCACCGCGGATCACAACACGCCGACGACCGACTGGGAGCTCGGCATCGACGGCATCCGCGATGTCACCTCGCGCCTGCAGGTCGAGACGCTCGACGCCAACATCAAGCACTATGGCGCGCGCGCCTATTTCCCGTTCCTCGACAAGCGCCAGGGCATCGTGCATGTGATCGGTCCCGAGCAGGGCGCCACGTTGCCCGGCATGACGGTGGTGTGCGGCGATTCGCATACCAGCACGCATGGCGCGTTTGGCTGCCTGGCGCACGGCATCGGCACCTCGGAGGTCGAGCACGTGCTGGCGACGCAGTGCCTGGTGGCGAAGAAGATGAAGAACATGCGCGTCACGGTCGACGGTCCGCTTCCCCGCGGCGTGGTCGGCAAGGACGTCGTGCTGGCGATCATCGGCAAGATCGGCACCGCGGGCGGCACCGGCTGCGCGATCGAGTTTGCCGGCAGCACGATCCGCGCGCTGTCGATGGAAGGGCGCATGACGGTGTGCAACATGGCGATCGAAGCCGGGGCGCGCGCGGGCATGGTGGCGGTCGACGACACGACCATCGCCTACGTCAAGGGCCGTGCGCTGTCACCGAGCGGACCGCAGTGGGACCAGGCCGTGGTTTACTGGCGCACGCTGGTCAGCGATCCGGACGCCAAGTTCGACCGCGAGGTGTCGCTCGACGCGCGCAGCATCCTGCCACAGGTCACCTGGGGCACGTCGCCGGAGATGGTGGTCGCGGTCGACGGCACGGTGCCCGATCCGGACAAGGAGAAAGACGCGGCGCGGCGCGAAGGCATGGAGCGCGCGCTGCAGTACATGGCCCTGACGCCGCGCACGCCGATCACCGACATCCGGCTCGACAAGGTGTTCATCGGCTCGTGCACCAACTCGCGCATCGAGGATCTGCGTCACGCCGCCGCGGTGGTCAAAGGGCGCAAGGTCGCCTCGAGCATCCGCAGCGCAATGGTGGTGCCGGGCTCCGGCCTGGTGAAGGCGCAGGCCGAAAAAGAGGGACTCGATCGCATCTTCCGCGACGCGGGGTTCGAGTGGCGCGAGCCGGGTTGCTCGATGTGCCTGGCGATGAACGCGGACCGGCTCGAGCCCGGCGAGCGCTGCGCGGCGACCTCGAACCGCAACTTCGAGGGCCGTCAGGGAGACGGCGGGCGCACGCACCTCGTCAGTCCGGCGATGGCCGCGGCGGCGGCGGTGGCCGGGCATTTCGTCGACATCCGCAACTGGCGTTGAAATTGGAGGCTGATATGAGACGCATCGTGTTCTGGGTTTTGCTCGCCGCGCTGCTGACCGGCTGCAACACCGTGCGCGGCATCGGCGAGGACGTCGAAGCCGGCGGCAAAGCCATCCAACGCTCGACCAAGTAGCCATGGACGCATTCACTGTGCTGACCGGGGTGGTCGCGCCGCTCGATCGCGCCAACGTCGACACCGATCAGGTGATCCCGAAGCAGTTTCTGAAGTCGATCCACCGCAGCGGCTTCGGACCGAACCTGTTCGATGCCTGGCGCTATCTCGACCACGGCGAACCGGGCATGAACCATGCCGCACGCCCGCGCAATCCGGACTTCGTGCTCAACCAGCCGCGCTACGAAAAGGCGGCGATCCTGCTCGCGCGCCGCAATTTCGGCTGCGGCAGCTCGCGCGAGCACGCGCCCTGGGCGCTGCTCGACTACGGCTTTCGCTGCGTCATTGCGCCGTCGTTCGCCGACATCTTTTTCAACAACTGCTTCAAGAACGGTCTGCTGCCGGTCGTGCTTTCGGAATCCGAGGTGGATGCCCTGTTCTACGACTGCGCGTCGTTCCCGGGCTTCCAGCTGACGGTGGATCTGGATCAGCAGAGCGTGCGCACCGCAAACGGCTCGAAAGTGCTGCACTTCGAAGTCGATCCGTTCCGCAAGTACTGCCTGCTGAACGGGCTCGACGAGATCGGCCTCACGCTGCGCCAGACCGACAAGATCCGCGCCTTCGAGGCGCGGCGGCGCGAACAGTTCCCCTGGTATTTCCGGTGATGCGATGAGCAAGATTGCGGTGTTGCCGGGCGACGGCATCGGTTCCGAGATCGTCGCCGAGGCCCTCAAGGTGCTGCGCAGGCTCGGCCTGCCGCTCGAGCTGGAGCAGGCGCCGGTGGGCGGCGCGGGCGTCGATGCTGCG
>LJTQ01000066.1 GCA_001303445.1 Betaproteobacteria bacterium SG8_39
ATGAGGCAAGCACGGCCTCGAGCTGGGCGTCGACCACCGCCTCGGTACGACCCGCCTCGCGCGCCTCGAGCGTCTCGCCGACGCAGAGGATCGGCGTCAGTCCGCCCGCCTGGGCAGCGGCGAACTTCTGCGCCACCTGGGCGTCGGTCTCGCCGAACAGCTGCCTGCGCTCCGAGTGCCCGACGATGGCGTAACGGCAGCCAAACTCCGCGAGCATCGCTGCGGACACTTCGCCCGTGAAGGCCCCGGAGGGATGCTCGCTCACGTTCTGCGCGCCCCAGGCAATCGCCGAGCCGGCCAGCCGCGCGGCCACCTGCTCCAGATAGGGATAGGGCACGCACACCGCACAGGCGTCGTCCGCGGGCTGCGCGCCGCGCGGGCCGAAGCCGGCGCGCAGCGCATCGAGCAGGCCTGCGTTCGCCTGCCGGCTGCCGTGCATCTTCCAGTTGCCGGCTACCAGCCGAGCGCGCATGCCTGTCCCATAGAAAACACGCGAGTTTACTCTGCGGGAGATGCCCGGTCAACGAAAAAGGGCATGAGAGATCAATCAGTTGCGGCAATTTCTGGCGGCGCAACAAAGCCCCGCGCGATCAACCCGCAAGCCTGCCGTCGCGGCGCCGGTAAACCCCCGCCACGACGTCGCCCGCCAGGCGCGGCGCAACCTCGGACAGCGTCGCGTCAAGCCGCCGCACCAGGCGCTCGGTGAGCGGCGCCAGCAGCCGCGGCAGCCGCACCGCGCGCGCCAGCGCGCTCGCCTCCTCCGCGTACAGGCGCAGCAGCGCGAGCAGCAGCTGTTCGAAGGCCTCGGCGGAATACTGCGCCTGGATCACGGCGCGCAGGCGCGTACGGGCTGGCCAGTGCAGCAGCAGCCGGTAGGCCGCATCGAGCAGCCGCTCGATGCGCCGCAGGCGCACGGGCGCCACGCGCGCATACGAAATCTCCAGGCGCAGCGGAAAGTCCTCGAGTCGGCGCAGGAACTCGCGGTCGATCGCCTTGGTGGCCTCGAGCACGCGTTCGGCGTCCTGCGCGCCCGGCGCCGTCGCACGCGCCGCCGCGGCCGCGGCGGCATGAAAGGCGAGTGCGTCCTTGCGCACTTCCTTGCTGACGTTGAGGGCGAGCAGCGGCTCGACGTGCGGCAGCACCAGGCGCAGCGCGGAGGTCGCGCGCAGCGTCTCGAGGCTGCGACGGCTGAAGGCCTGCAGCAGTCGGCCGTTGAGCGTGGCCAGGTGCGCGGCGCGGTCCATCGGCCGTGACGGGGTGACGTAACCCGGGGGACCCGGAGCCCGGCGTGCCGCGCCGGGCGCGAGCTTCACGACCCGGTGGGCTTCACCGCGCGATGCATGCCGATCATTCCCGCGAAGATCGTCTTGTAGGAGACGTCGCGATAACCGATCTCCTCGAGCAGGAGCGACAACTCATCCGCCGAGTAGAACATCTCGAGCGCGTTGATGAAGTACTTCTTGCAGTTGAGCGCCACCGGGCCGCTGCGAAACACGAACCCGGTAAACGACAGGCAGAAGCGCAGATAGGCGTAATACATCTTCTCGACCGCCGGGTTCGCCGGCCGCAGCATGTCACAGTGATGGAAGCGCCCGCCAGGCTTGAGCACGCGCAGAATCTCGCTCGCTACGCGCTTGATGCGCAGGTGGCGCGAGGCAAACTGCAGTGTCACGACGTCGAAGTGGTTGTCCGGAAACGGCAGTTCGTGCACGTCGCCGATGGTGCTGTGAATGTGGAAGCCCCGCGCCCGCGCGCGCTCCTGGCCGACCGCCTGCATCTCCGCGCTGCGATCCATCGCGTGCACATCGAGACTCGGCTCGCGTGCCAGCAGCGCGATGCCGACCGCGTTGGTGCCCGCGCAGACGTCGAGCACGCGCTCGCCCGGATGGATCGGGATCGTCGACATGAACTGACTGAGGAACCAGTTCCACAGCCCGAGGCTGGCAACGTTGTTGGCGCGGTCGTAATACGGTGCGACGTCCGCAAACACGACATCGAGCTGCTGCGACCAGACATCGTTGAAACGTTCCTCGCGCGCGATCTCGCGCGTCGCAATCGGCGGTGGGCTCATCGGCGCAAACTCTCCTCTCGCCCGAACGGGGGATGGCCTCGCTCGGTTCGTGTTATTCGGCTGCCGGGCAAATTATCGGCGCCGAGGCCAGCCTGTCAATCAGGCTGCCGGCAACCGCAGCAGATAGACGGCCGCGGCCAGGGTCCCGGCGATGGCGACGGCGTAGACCAGCGTCGCGACAAGCGTGTCGGCGCGCACGCCCAGGTCATAGCAGGTGATGCGCAGGCGATGCGCGGCGCTCCACAGCGACAGGAAGATCACGACCCCCAGGCCGAGCTTCACCAGCCCGTGCGAGGCGAAGGCGCGCAGCGCCTCGTAGGCGAGCAGCTCGGGCACGTGGCCGAGCCCGGCAAGCAGCGTGAGCAGAATCAGCGCCGGCGTGAGAAAGGCCGTGAGCGTGCCGCCCGCGGCGAACGGGCCCCAGACGATCGGCTTGTTCGATTGCGCCATGGTCAGAATGCTCCGGCCAGCCAGAGGACGACGAGCGAAACCAGCGCCCAACCGGCGTAATGCGCGCCCGCAATGACCCCGTCGGGCAGAAAATTCTCGCCCAGCTGCACCGGCATCGCCTTCGGCGTGAGCCGGAACCAGGTGATGCTGTGATACGCGGAGAACGCCAGCGCAAAGAGATGGAACACGATCGCGCCCGGCGAGGCGAGCGCCTCAAGAAAGCCCGCATACGCCTCGGGCCCCTCCGCGAGACGCTTCAGGCCGAGCACCAGCATCAGCGTGTAGGCGCCGATGAAGAAGCAGGAGAACTCGCGCGCCATGTAGCGCACATAGCGCGGATGGCGCAGGAACCAGAGCGTGCGTGGCAGCTCGCGCAGGTAGGGCTTGCGGGTCACTTGTTCAGCCATGGCATCGTATGTGCAAGGTACCAGTCGATGGTGCTCTTGATCTTCACCCGCTGCAGCGCGGCCGCCGGATCGACGTGCTCGGGGCAGACCTCGGAGCAAGCGCCGGTGAAGGAGCACTCCCAGACCCCCTCGGTCGCGGCGATCTCCTCCTGGCGCTCTGCACGTCCGCCATCGCGTGAATCCTGGTTCCAGCGGTGGGCGAGCGAGATCGCCGCCGGCCCCATGAACTTGGGGATCATGCCGTATTCCGGGCAGGCCGCGTAGCACAGCATGCAGTTGATGCACAGCGTGAACTGCTTGTAGCGCTTGAGCTGCGCCGGCGTCTGGCGGTATTCGCCTGCCTCGATCGGCTTCGCTTCCTTCGGGATCAGGTAGGGCTTGACCCGCGTCAGCTTGGCGATGAAGTCGTCGATCACCGTCACCAGGTCGCGCTCGACCGGGAAGTGGGCGAGCGGCTCGACGCGGATCACCCCCGGGTAATCCCGCAGGAAGGACTTGCAGGCCAGCTTCGGCTCGCCGTTGATCATCATGCCGCAGCTGCCGCAGACCGCCATGTGGCAGGACCAGCGGTAGGCGAGCGTCGGGTCGACGGTTTCCTTGACGTGGTTGAGCGCATCGAGCACCACCCATTCCTCGCGGCAGGTCACCGAGTAGCGCTGGAAATGCGGCGTGCGATCCGTCTCCGGGTTGTAGCGCAGCACGTCCAGCTCGACCCTGCGCTCGCTCATGCATGGCCTCCGGAGTAGTCGCGCACGCCAGGCTGCGACTTGGTGATCACCACCTCGCCGTAGCTGATGCGCGGCGCGGCCTCGCCCTGGTAATGCGCCAGCGAATGCTTCAGGAAGCGCGCATCGTCGCGCTCGGGGCAATCGAGCCGCTGGTGCGCGCCGCGCGATTCCCTGCGCTCGAGCGCGCTCACCGCCACCGCCTCGGCGCAGTCGAGCATCGAGCCGAGCTCGAGCGCCTGCAGCAGGTCGGTGTTGTAGACGTTGGTCTTGTCGTGCAGCTCGATGTTGGCGTAGCGGCGGCGCAGCGTTGCGAGCGTGGCACAGGCCTCGGTGAGGCCCTCGCCGCTGCGGTAGATGCCGGCATGCTGCTCGAGCGTATGCATCATCGCCTTGCGCAGCCCGGCGATCGATTCGCCGCCGCCGCTGCGCTGGAACAGCGCACGCACCTGTCCGCGCGCGCTTTCCGCGCGCGCGTCGATCGCCTGCGCATTGCCGCGTGCCGATCCGCTGGCGAGATACTCCATCGCGCTCAGCGCCGCACGCCGGCCGAACACCAGCAGCTCGGTGAGCGAATTCGAGCCGAGGCGGTTGGCGCCGTTGATGCTGACGCAGGCGCATTCGCCCGCCGCGTACAGCCCGGCAAGCGGCGTCGCGGCGCGGATGTCGGTGTGGATGCCGCCCATCATGTAGTGCACCACCGGTCGCACCGGCACCGGGTCGCGCACCGGGTCGACCCCCATGTAGCTGATCGACATGTCGCGCACCAGCGGCAGGCGCTCGTTGATCTTCTTCTCGCCCAGATGCCGCATGTCGAGCAGCATCGCGTCGCCCCACTCGGTGGCGACCATGTTGCCCTTCTTCTGCTCGTGCCAGAAGGCCTGGCTCAGGCGGTCGCGCGGACCCAGCTCCATGGTCTTCAGCACCGGCTTGCCGAGCGGCGTTTCCGGTCCCATGCCGTAATCCTGCAGGAAGCGCCGCCCCTGCTTGTTGAGCAGCACCCCGCCCTCGCCGCGGCAGGCTTCCGTCAACAGCGTGCCCGTGCTCGGCAGCCCGGTCGGGTGGTACTGCACGAACTCCATGTCCTTCAACGGCACGCCCGCCCGGTAGGCGAGCGCCATGCCGTCGCCGGTCTTGATCGCGCCGTTGGTGGTGAACGGGAACATGCGGCCCGCGCCGCCACCGGCGACGATCACCGCGCGGGCGCGGAACTGCCGGATCTGCCCGCTGCGCATCTCGATTGCGGTCAGCCCCTGGCAGCAGCCGTCGTCCACCAGCAGCTCGGTGGCATAGAACTCGTCATAGCGCGTGATCGAGGGGAACTGCAGCGAGGTCTGGAACAGGGTGTGCAGGATGTGAAAGCCCGTCTTGTCGGCAGCGAACCAGGTGCGCTGTTTCTTCATGCCGCCGAAAGGCCGCACCGCCACCGAGCCATCCGTCTCCCGGCTCCAGGGGCAGCCCCAGTGCTCGAGCTGCAGCAGTTCCTTCGGCGCCTCCTGCACGAGGATGTCGACGGCGTCCTGATCGCAGAGCCAGTCGCCGCCGCCCACCGTGTCGTTGAAATGCTGCTCCAGACTGTCGTCCGACTTGATCACGCCCGCCGCGCCGCCCTCGGCCGCGCAGGTGTGGCTGCGCATCGGATAGACCTTTGAAATCAGCGCGATGCGCAGCCCGGGGTCGGCCTGCGCGATGGCGATGGCGGCGCGCAACCCGGCGCCGCCGGCGCCGATGATCGCGATGTCGCTGGTTATTGTTTCCATTGTTTAGGGCGCAGCTTACACCGCGGGCTCAGGCGCCACGTTTCATCCAGATCAAATGCGGCGTTCGATGCGGCGCTCAGCCCGCGCGCCGCCCGGCACAGCGTGCGACGCAGTCCGGGACCGACTGACCGCGTCGCGCACCCGCGTCCTGCGCGACGGCGTTGACCGCCGAAATCACCCCCGTGGCCCACATCGAACGGCAATCGCCGATGCGCGCGCTCATGCAATCGACCGTCGCCGCCGGCATGCCGCGCGCCGCGAGCACCGGCAGGCGGGTCAGGCCGGCGCCGTCAGCGCCGATTCCGGCATCGTTGAACACCGCCGCACGGGCGGCCACGGGCAGCGCGCTCTCCGGCCGCCCGCCCTGCAGCGCGCCGTGCGAGCCGATGACCAGGATACGGCCCGCGTCCTCGTCGCGCAGCAGTCCGAGCGAGTCGAGCCCCCAGACTTCCGGCGCATCGGCAGCGAGCAGGGCACGGCCTTCGGTGTACGCCGGTGGCGCCGCGTGCGGCGCCGGCGCCGCGCTGAGCCGCACGGCCGCATCGCGCACCGGCATGCCGGGCGCGACGCCACAGCCTGCGGCCCAGGCGTTGGCATGGCTGATGCGCCCACGCGCCAGCATGTCCGCGCCATCGCCGATGCGCGCGCTGGAATGCGCCGCGGTCGCGGCCGCCATGCCGATCGCCTCGAGCTCGGCCAGCGCGGCGATGCCCGCGCCGTCCTTGCCGACGCCGGCGTCGTTCAGGATCACCGCATGGGCACCGGCCTGCGCGGCGTACGTCCCGGCGATGCGGCCGCCGTGCGAGCCTGCGACGAGCACGGCGCCGCGCACCTCGGCGCCGAGCTCGGTCACGCTCTCCGCAGTGACGATCGCCCGCATGCGCCGCGCCTAGCGCGCGGGCTTCTTCGCCAGCTCGCGCGCAACCGACAGGATCGCCTCCGGCGTCACGCGCGTCACCGCCTCGAGCGACGACGCATAACCCACCGGGATGCGCGGCGCGCCGAGTCGGCGCACCGGAACGCCGAGCGTTTCGGCCACCACGGCCGCGATCTCCGCGCCGAAGCCTCCGACCTGCACGGCTTCGTGCGCCACAAGCAGGCGACGCGTCTTGCGCAGCGAAGCGAAAACGGTTTCGCGATCCCAGGGCCAGATGGTGCGCAGATCGATCACCTCGAGCGACAGGCCCTCGGCCTGCGCCGCCTCGGCCGCGCGCAGCGCGTCGTGCAGCGTGCGAGACCAGGTCACCAGCGTCACGTCGCTGCCGGCGCGGCGCACTGCGGCGACGCCGAGACGCTCGACACGCGCGGCATCGACCTCCTCCTCCAGGCCCCAGAGCTCCTTGTGCTCCATGTAGATCACCGGATCGCCGCAGGCGATCGCCGCCGCGAGCAGGCCGCAGTTGTCCTGCGGCGTCGCCGGTGCGACGACCACCAGACCCGGGATGTGCGCGAACCAGGTCTCCAGGCTTTGCGAATGCTGCGCCGCCGATCCCTGCCACAGACCGATCGGCATGCGCGCGACGAGCGGCACGCGGCCCTGGCCACCGAACATGTAGCGCGCCTTGGCCGCCTGATTGACCACCTCGTCCATCGCGCACAGGGCGAAGTCGACCACGCGCATCTCGACCACCGGTCGCAGGCCGGCGAGTGCCATGCCGACCGCGGCCCCCATGATGGTCGCCTCGGAAATCGGCGTGTCGATGACGCGCTCGGCACCGAAGGTCTGCTGCAGGCCGCGGTACTGGCCGAACACGCCACCGCGGCCGACGTCCTCGCCGAGCGCAACGACCAGCGCGTCCTGCTGCATGGCGGCATGCAGCGCACTGCAGGATGCCTGCGCGTAGCTCAGTCGCGCCATCGTCCCGCGCCTGTGTCCTGAATGTCGGTGTACGCCTCGGCATCCGGCGGCGAGGGCGCGGCGTCCGCCGCCGCCACCGCCGCGGCAACCTCGGCCTGCGCCTCGGCATCGATTGCCGCGAGCACGGCCCGCACGCCCCCGATCGCCGCGATGCGGATCGCCGCCAGCTCGAGCGGATCCTGCTCGAGCGCGCGCGCCACCTCGTCGTGGCTGCGATAGCCCGCCGCGTCGACCGACACGTGGCCCTTGATGCGGTAGGTCACCGCATGCAGGAAACGCGGGCCGCCGTGCGCGCGGATCTGCGCGGTGAGCGCTGCGGCCGCGGCGTCGACCACGAAGATGTCGTTGCCGTTCACCGCCAGTCCCGGCACGCCGATCGCCTGCGCGCGGGCCAGTGCCCCTTCGCCCGCGGTCATCGCGCCCGTCGCGGTGGTCGCCGACCAGCGGTTGTCCTCGCAGACGAACAGCACCGGCAGGCGGTGAATGCCGGCCCAGTTCAACCCTTCGAGGAACGGGCCGCGGTTGATCGCGCCGTCGCCGAAAAAACAGGCCACCAGCGCCCCGCCGCCGCGCACGCGCAGCGCATGCGCCGCGCCGACGGCGATCGGGATGCCCGCCGCGACCACGCCGTTTGCGCCCAGCATGCCGACCGAAAAATCGGCGATGTGCATCGAGCCGCCCTTGCCGCCGTTGTAGCCGGTGGCACGGCCAAACAGCTCGCACATCATGCGCTCGATCGATGCGCCCTTGGCAATGCTGTGGCCGTGGCCGCGATGCGTCGAGGTGAGCAGGTCGTCCGCGCGGAGCTGCGCGCAGACGCCCGCGGCAACGGCCTCCTGGCCGGTCGACAGGTGCAATGGGCCGCGCACCTTGGCCTGCGCGAGGCTCGCGCCGAAGGCCGCGACGCCGCCCTTGGAGGCCTCCTCGGCAGCGTTCTCGAACGCACGGATGCGCGCCATGGTGCGGTACAGCGCCTGCGCGTGCGCCAGAGACATTGCGGTTTCGGACATGGGCGGTGCGCGCGGGCAGGGTCAGCCGAAGCGACCCGTGATGTAGTCCTCCGTCTCCTGCTTCTTCGGCTTGATGAAGATCGTGTCGGTGACATCGAACTCGACCAGCTCGCCGAGGAACATGTAGCCGGTGAAATCCGACACGCGCGCCGCCTGCTGCATGTTGTGCGTGACGATCACCACCGTGTAATCGTTCTTCAGCTCGTGGATCAGCTCCTCGATGCGCGCGGTCGAAATCGGATCCAGCGCCGAGCAGGGCTCGTCGAGCAGCAACACCTCGGGCCGGATGGCGATGCCGCGCGCGATGCACAGCCGCTGCTGCTGGCCGCCCGACAGGCTGTTGCCGTTCTGCTTGAGCTTGTCCTTGACCTCGTCCCACAGCGCAGCGCGCGACAGCGCCCACTCGACGCGCTCGTCCATGTCGCGCTTGCCCATGCGCTCGAACAGCCGCACGCCGAAAGCGATGTTCTCGTAGATCGACATCGGGAACGGCGTCGGCTTCTGGAACACCATGCCGATCTTGGCGCGCAGCAGCGCCACGTCCTGCCGGCTGTCGAGCAGGTTCTCGCCGCCCATCAGCACCTCGCCCTCGGCGCGCTGCTCGGGGTAGAGGGAATACATGCGGTTGAAGGTGCGCAGCAGCGTCGACTTGCCGCAGCCCGAGGGGCCGATGAACGCGGTCACCCGGCGCTCCGGCACGTCGAGCGAGATCGACTTCAGCGCGTGAAAGGCGCCGTAGTAGAAATTCAGGTTTCGCACCTGCAGCTTGGGCGCGGTCTCGCCCGCAGTGCCGCTGCGCGTCGGGACTTCCATGCGCATGGCCTGCCTTGGCGCGGTCGCTTGTGCTTGCATCGGCTCGTCCATTTAGTTGCGTTTCCTGAACAGGGTGCGTGCCAGGATGTTCAAAAACAGCACCGCGAGCGTGATCAGCGCCGCGCCACCCCAGGCCAGCCGGTTCCAGTCCTCGTAGGGACTCATGGCAAATTGGAAGATCACCACCGGCAGATTGGCCATCGGCGCATTCAGATTGGTCGACCAGAACTGGTTGTTGAGCGCGGTGAACAGCAGCGGCGCGGTCTCGCCGCTGATGCGCGCGACCGCGAGCAGGAGCCCGGTCAGGATGCCGGTGCGCGCGGCGCGATAGGTCACCATGGTCACGACCTTCCAGGCCGGCGCGCCGAGCGCGGCCGCGGCCTCGCGCAGGCTGTTCGGCACCAGGCGCAGCATGTCATCGGTGGTGCGCACCACGACCGGAATCACGATCAGGCCGAGCGCGAAGGCGCCGGCCAAGCCGGAGAAATGCTTGACCTGCGCGACGAACACGGCATAGACGAACAGGCCGATGACGATCGACGGTGCGGAAAGCAGCACGTCGTTCAGGAAGCGCGTCGCTGCGGCCAGCCAACTGCGCTTGCCGAACTCGGCGAGGTAGGTCCCCGCGAGGATGCCGATCGGCGTGCCGAGCAGCGTGCCGACGCCGACGATGATCAGGCTGCCGACGATGGCATTCGCCAGGCCGCCGTCGCTGCCCGGCGGCGGCGTCATCTGCGTGTAGAAGGAGACGCGCAGCAGCGCGGCGCCACCTTCGGTGAGCAGCGTGCCGAGGATCCAGACCAGCCAGAACAGGCCGAAGGCGAGCGTCAGCGCCGAGAGCACGATCATCGCGATGTGCCTGCGCCGGCGCGCACGGTAGATCGGATTGCTCGGGTTGATCGCGCTCATGGCTGCGGGGACCTAGGTCCGCGTCCCTTCGCCGCGCGCCAGGCGCATCAGCAGCAGCTTCGACAGGCCGAGCACCACCGTCGTAATGAGGAACAGGATCAGGCCGAGTTCGATCAGCGCCGAGTAGTACAGGTCGCCGACGGCCTCGGTGAATTCGTTGGCGAGCGCGGAGGCGATGCTGTTGCCGGGCGCCATGAGCGACGTGGCGAGGCGGTGCGCGTTGCCGATGACGAAGGTCACCGCCATGGTCTCGCCCAGCGCGCGGCCCAGGCCAAGCATGATGCCGCCGATCACGCCCACCTTGGTGTAGGGCAGCACCACGCGCCAGACCACCTCCCAGGTCGTCGCGCCCAGGCCGTAGGCCGACTCCTTGAGCAGCGGCGGCACCAGCTCGAAGACGTCGCGCATCACCGCGGTGATGAACGGGATCACCATGATGGACAGGATGAGGCCCGCGGTCAGCATGCCGATGCCGAGCGGCGGCCCCTCGAACAGCGCGCCGAGCAGCGGCAGCTCGCCCAGCGTATCGACCAGCAGCGGCTGCAGATGGGCCTGGAACAGCGGCACGAACACGAACAGGCCCCACATGCCGTAGATGATCGAGGGAATCGCCGCCAGCAGCTCGATCGCCGTGCCGAGCGGGCGGCGCAGCCAGGGCGGCGAGAGCTCGGTGAGGAACAGCGCGATGCCGAAGCTCACCGGCACGCCGATCAGCATCGCGATCAGCGAGGTCACCAGGGTGCCGTAGATCGGCACCAGGGCGCCGAATTCCTCCTGCACCGGGTCCCACTCCGCGCTCCACAGAAAACCCAGGCCGTACTTCTTCAGCGTCAGCTCGCTGCCGATCACCAGGGTGACGAGCACCGCGAGCAGGAGGCCGAAGACGAACAGCGCAAAGAAACGCGTCAGATTCTCGAACGCGACGTCCTTCCAGCGTGCCTGGGCGATGCGCTGCGTCGGTGCGACGCGATCGGCGACGGCGCTCATCGCGGCTGCAGGGGCACAGGGTCTTGAAGTACGGTCAGCATCGGCGGCGGTCGGCGACCTTCGGTCCGCATTCTAAGCGGATCCCCGGGACACCAACAAAAAGGGCGGCCCCCGAGACCGCCCTTGCGCCCGCGCGCCGCACGCGCGTGCCGCGCGCCCTGTGTCGCCGTGACTCAGTAAATGGACTTTCCGGCTGCGTCCTTGATGTCCCTCCACTTCCCGGCGATCAGCTTGACGACCGGCGCCGGCATCGCCACGTAATCGAGCGCCGCCGCCATCGGGTCGCCGTTCTTGAACGACCACTCGAAGAACTTCAGCACTTCCTTCGCCGCCGCCGCATTGTCCTGCTTGACGTGCATCAGGATGAACGAGGCGCCCGTAATCGGCCAGCTCGCCTTGCCGGGCTGGTCGGTGAGGATCACCGCCATGCCGGGCGTGCCGGCCCAGTCCGCGCCCGCGGCCGCGGCCTTGAACGAATCCTGGTCGGGCTCGACGGCGCCACCGTCATGGTTGAGCATCCTGGCGTGCGCCAGCTTGTTCTGCTTGGCGTAGGCGTACTCGACGTAGCCGATCGAGCCCGTGATGCGGCCGACGTAGTTCGCCACACCCTCGTTGCCCTTGCCGCCGACGCCGGTGGGCCACTTCACCGCAGTGCCCTCGCCGACGCCCGACTTCCACGCCGGGCTCGCCTTGGACAGGTAGTTGGTGAACAGGAACGTGGTGCCCGAGCCATCCGAGCGGTGCACCACCGAGATCGCCTTGTCCGGCAGTTTTGCGCCCGGGCTGAGCGTGGCGATCGCCGGGTCGTTCCACTTCTTGATCTTGCCGAGATAGATGTCGGCGAGCACTGCGCCGCTCAGCGTGATCTGTCCGGCAGTCACGCCCTTGACGTTGTAGACCGGCACCACGCCGCCCATGATGGCGGGAAACTGCATCATGCCGTCCTTGGCGAGATCCGCGGCCGAGAGCGGTTTGTCGGAGGCGCCGAAATGCACGGTCTTGGCGCGGATCTGCTTGATGCCGCCGCCCGAGCCGATCGACTGGTAGTTCATGCCGTTGCCGGTCGCCTTCTTGTAGGCGTCGGCCCACTTGGCGTAGATCGGGTACGGGAAGGTGGCGCCGGCGCCGGTAATGTCCGCTGCGTGCGCCCCAGCGGCCAGTACCACGGCCGCAACGAATCCCGCACCGCGCAACAAGAACGTTTTCTGCATCATGGGTTTTTGGTCCTGTTCGAGAAGATTAGGTTCGCTATCGCAACAGGAGCTTAGCGGGAAACTATTTCAGTTTCATGACAAGCCTCAATGGCGCTCACTGCCGCGGGCGGCGGCCCGCACCGCGCCGGCACGCGCATACCAAGCGGCGCTTCGATTGACCAGACGCGCGACCGAGAGCATCACCGGCACTTCGATCAGCACGCCGACCACGGTCGCCAGCGCAGCGCCGGAATCGAAGCCGAACAGGCTGATCGCCACCGCGACCGCGAGCTCGAAGAAGTTGCTCGCGCCGATCAGCGCCGACGGGCCGGCGACGCTGTGCGCGACGCCCAGGCGGCGATTGAGCAGGTAGGCGATGCCCGAGTTGAGGTAGAC
>LJTQ01000067.1 GCA_001303445.1 Betaproteobacteria bacterium SG8_39
TCGTCGATCAGCGCCGCGATGTCCGCGTCGCTGACGCCGAAGTCGTAGCCGATCATGATGTGATGCGACCATTCGTACGGCGAGCGCGCGAGGTAGCCGACCTGCAGGATCGCGAGCTCGCGCAGGCGCGGATCGAGCGTCGATCCGTGGCGGATGAACTGGCCGAGCCCCTGGAACGCGCGCAACGCGCCGGGACTGTGCGCGAGCAGCTTGTGGAGCGCGATCTCGCGCGCGAGCAGATCCCGGTGCTCGGGTGCGAGCGCCGACTTCTCCAGGTACGGCAGGCGGGCCACAGCGCGTCTACTCGCTGTAGCTTTCGCGCTCCGGCGCGCGCAGCGTCACGCCGCCATCGACCACCAGGGTGTGGCCGGTGATGTAGCGCGCATGGTCCGAGAGCAGAAAGCGCACCGCGTGGCCGATGTCCCAGCCGCTGCCCTCGATGCCGAGCACCGAGGCCTTGCGCCGGGTCTCGCGCGCCTCGGCGCTCATGCCGGCGCCGCGCGCATAGACCATCGGCGTGTACACGGGGCCGGGCGCGACGCAGTTGACGCGGATGCCGTCCTTGCCGTGGTCGACCGCCATCGCGCGCGTCAGGCCGATGATCGCCGCCTTGGTCGTCGTGTAGATCGTCAGCCCGCGCGGCCGCAGCGCCGAGATCGACGAGATGTTGACGATCGCGCCGCCGCCCGCGGTCTTCTTCATCGCCGGAATCGCGTGCTTGGAGGCGAGAAACATCGCCTCGACGTTGAGCCGCATCATCCGCTGCCACTTCTCCTGCGGCTCGTCGACCACGCTGCCGCGGCTCGAGATGCCGATGTTGTTGTCGAGGAAATCGAGCCGGCCGTACAGGTCGAGCGCCGCCTCGACGACGCGCCGGCATTCGGCGTCCTCGGTCAGGTCGGCGCTGATGTCCTGCGCCACGCTGCCCTCGGCGCGAATCATCGCCACCGTGCGCGCGGCCGCCGCCGCATCCAGATCGGCGACCAGCACGCGCGTCCCGGCGCGTGCCAGCAGGATCGACGCGGCGCGGCCGTTGCCGATGCCCTCACCCGCCGCGCCGCCGCCCGCGATGAGCGCGACCTTGCCGTCGAGTCCCGGATCGTCGTGCGCGGGGTCCATGGGATCGCTCCTGCAGCGCGGACGCGCCCGCGCTAGCGCCGGGCGCGCTTCGCTTTCTTCGCCTTGCCTGCCGCGCCGGCCGTTTTCGCGCGCCCGGCCGGTCGCTTCTTCAACTGCGCGAGCATCGCTTCGAGCCCGAGGATGTAGGACTGCACGCCGAAGCCGGCGACCACGCCGACCGCGGTCTCGGCGAGGATCGAGTGGATGCCGCGCCGCTCGATGTTGCTCATGTGCACCTCGATGTAGGGGATCGGGATCGCGCGCAGGCAGTCGCGCAGCGGGTAGCCCGCGAAGAGGAACGCCGCAGGGTTCATCACCAGCCCGTCGAGCTTCTCGTCGACCGCGCGATACAGCCGCTCGATCGCCGCGGCCTCGCTGTGCGTGTAGAGGATCTCGAGCGCGTAGCCGTGCGCGCGCGCATGCGCGAGCAGCATGCGGTCGAGCTCGGCCGCGCTGGTCTTGCCGTAGATCTCGGGCTGGCGCCGCCCGAGGTAGCTCATGTTGGGTCCCTGGATCAGCAGCAGCCTGGTCACGTCGTCTCCTTCGCGGTGTCGGCGGGCAAGGATACGCTCAGGCGCCGCCGAGCAGCCGCCTGAGGTCGGCGAGCGTAGCCATGTCGGCGCTCCAGGTGAAGCTTCCCTGTTCGCGCATCTCGCGTCCTGCGCGCAGCAGCGCGCCGAACGCGGCGCGCGCAAGCGCCCCGCCGACGCTCAGGCGCTTTGCGCCGGCCTCGGCGAGCGCGGCAAGCGTCGCACCCTTTACCGGCGGCGCGAGCACGTTGACCGGCTTGCCGAGCGCCGCGCACACGGTGCGCACCTGCTCGAGCGTGGTGAGCCCGGGCGCGTAGAGCACGTCCGCGCCCGCGGCCTCGAAGGCCTGCAGCCTGCGGATCGTGTCGTCCAGATCGTCACGGCCGCGCAGCAGGTTCTCGGCGCGCGCGGTCAGCGTGAAGTGGAAGTCGAGCCCGCGAACCGCCTCGACTGCAGCCTGCACGCGCTCGACGGCGAGGGAAAAGTCGTAGATCGGCTTCGCAGGATCGAGCGAATAATCCTCGATCGAGCCGCCGACCACGCCGGCTTCCGCGGCGCGCACCAGGGTCTGCGCCGCCTCGCGCGGGTCGTGCGCGTAGCAGTTCTCGAGATCGGCGCTCAGCGGCAGGTCGGTCGCGGCGCTCAGCTGCCGCAGATGCTCGACCATCGCGTCGCGCGAAACCGCGCCGTCGAGCTGACCGAGGGCGAGCGCCGCGCCCAGGCTGGTGCTCGCCAGCGCTTCGAAGCCGAGCCCGGCCAGCATGCGCGCCGAGCCCGCGTCCCAGGGATTCGGAATGATGAAGGCGCCCGCGCGCCGGTGCAGCGCGACCAGGCGCTCGGCCCTCTCGCGTTGCGTCGTCATGCCATCGCCGCCGTGACTACGCGGCCGCGGCTACGTTGACCCCGCGCACGCCGTGGCGCTCGATCAGCCGCGCCACCAGCCCCGAAGCCTTCGCCTCTTCGACGAACTGCGCGAGGAACGCGGCGCCCGCGGCGCGCGCCTTGGGCGTACCGACCGCCTGCTGCACGGCGGTGAAGCGACCGTCGAGCACGCGCGCGCCGGGCAGCTTTTCGACGTCGGTCACCAGGCGCGGCCGCAGCCCGGCGAGCGCGTCGAGCTTTTCCTTGATGAACAGGTTCCAGGACGCATCCAGCCCCTCGGCGTTCACCAGCTCCGCGTTCTTGATGCTGCGCGCCAGGAAAAGGCCGTAGGCACTGCGCCCGTAGACCGCGATGCGCACGCCCTTGCGGTCGACCTCCTCCACCGAGCGGATCTTCGAGCCCGGCGGCACGAGATAGGTGGACTCGATCTCGAGGTAGGCGGGCGTGAACGCGATCTCCTTCGCGCGCGCCGGCTCGGCGCCGATCGTCGCGACGTCCCATTCGGCGACCGCGTCCGCCACCTTGCCGGGATTCTCGTAGGGCATCAGCTTCAGCGGCACCCCGAGGCGCGCTGCGATCTCGCCCGCCAGGTCGGGCGCAATGCCCTGCGGGTCGCCGTTCGCCGCCCGCCCGGTGACGAGCAGGAAGTTCGACAGGTTGATGCCGGCGCGCAGCGTGCCGCTGGGTGCGAGCTCCGCGACGACCGCGGCCGAGGGGGTGACGGGCATCGCTTCAGACTCCCAGGTAGTAGCGCTTGATCATGTCGTTCGAGCGCAGGTCCTCGGCGCTCGCGCCCTCGAAGGCGATCTCGCCGTGCACGATGATGTAGCCGCGGTCGGCGATCTTGATCGCCTGGTTGAAGTTCTGCTCGGCCATCAGCACGGTGAGGCTGCGACGCTCCTTGAGCTCCTTGATCTTGGCGATCATGCGGTTGACCATGATCGGCGCCAGACCGACCGAGGGCTCGTCGACGAGGAGAATTCTCGGATCGGACATCAGCGCACGCGCCACCGCCACCATCTGCTGCTCGCCGCCGCTCATGCTGCCGGCGAGCTGGTTGCGCCGCTCG
This sequence comes from Betaproteobacteria bacterium SG8_39, assembly GCA_001303445.1. GTDB lineage: Bacteria > Pseudomonadota > Gammaproteobacteria > Burkholderiales > SG8-39 > SG8-39. The sequence goes on from LJTQ01000067.1 coordinate 3,601, forward strand.
GCGAGCACCGGAAACACTTCGAACATGAACTCGAGGTTGCCCGCGAGCTTGGCGCGCGCCCCCGGGCGGTAGGCGCCGAGCATCAGGTTTTCCTCGACCGAGAGCGTCGGGAACAGGCGCCGGCCTTCGGGCACCAGCGCGATACCGAGGTCGACGATCGCCTGCGGGCTGCGCCCGACGAGGTCGATGCGCTCGCCGTCCACCTCGAGCGAGATCCGCCCGCCGCTCGGCTGCACGATGCCGGTGATGCACTTGATCAGCGTGCTCTTGCCGTTGCCGTTCGAGCCGAGCAGCACCACCGACTCGCCCTGCTCGACGTGCATCGACACGCCGTGCAGCACGCGCACCGCGCCGTAGCCGGCCTCGACGTTCTCGACGATCAGCCTACTCGCCAAGGTACGCCCTTTCCACGTCCGGGTTGCGGATGATGTCCTCCGGCGTGCCGTCCGCGATCTTGCGCCCGGCATCGAGCACCACCAGGCGCTGGGCGAAGCCCATCACCGCGCGCATGATGTGCTCGATCATGATCACCGCGACGCCGCGCGCGTTGAGCGCGAGCAGGATCTCGAGAATCTCGTCGACCTCCGCGCTGGACAGCCCCGCCATCGCCTCGTCGGACACCAGCAGCTTGGGCTTCGCGGCGAGCGCACGCGCGAGCTCCAGCTTGCGCATGTCGACCTGGGTGAGGCCGGCCGAGCTCTCGTTCGCGCGATTATTGAGGCCGATCAGCTCGAGGACCTCCATGGCGTCACTGTTGATCTTGCCCCGCCCGGTGCGCCCGCGCGCCGCGTACTCCAGCGGCACGCGCAGATTCTCGAGCACCGTCATGCTGCGGAACGGCTTCGGGATCTGGAAGCTGCGCGCCACGCCGCGCGCCGCGCGCTGGTGCGGCGGCAGGCGCGTGATGTCCTCGCCTTCGAACACGATCGAGCCGGTATCGTTGATCAGCGCCCCGGAGATGCAGTTGATGAGCGTGGTCTTGCCCGAGCCGTTCGGCCCGATCAGGCCGAGGCGCTCGTTTGCGCCGAGCTCGAGGTCGATGCCGTCGAGCGCGGTGAAGCCGCCGAAGCGCTTCGACACGCCGCTCACCTTGAGGATCGGCGCGCTCACCGCTTCCTCCGCTTCATCCACTTCTGCACCAGGCCGACGATGCCCTGCGGCGCCAGCGTGATGAACAGCACCAGCATGAGGCCGACCACCAGCACGTTGAGCTCGGAGGAGATGGTCACCGTGATCGCCTCCTGCGCGCCGCCGATGACCAATGCGCCGATCACCGGCCCGATCCAGTGCGCAGTACCGCCGATCATCGGCATGGCGATCGCGTTCACCGCGACGAACAGGTTGAACGCCGACAGCGGATCGACGAAGGTGACGAAGAAGGGGTACGGTGCGCCCGCCACCCCCATCATCGCCCCCATCACCGTGGTCGAGATGAGCTTGAGGCGCAGCGTCGGCACCCCGGCGCATTCGGCAGCGACCTCGTCGTCGCGGATCGCGGCCAGGCCGCGGCCGATGCGCGACGAATTCAGGGCGCGCGAAATCGCGATCGAGCCGAGCGTGAGCGCGAGCATCACCACGAACAGCAGCTGGATGTAGCTGCGGAAAAAGGGCACCTTTTCCGGCGTCAGGATGTAGACCCCCCTCGCCGCACCGACGTATTCCCAGTTGGTGACGAAGGTCTCGAGCACGATCGCCATCGCCAGCGTCGCGATCGCGAAGTACACGCCCTTCAGGCGCAGCGTCAGATAGCCCACGCCGAGGCCCATCAGGCCGCAGACCGCCGCGCTCGCGGCGATCAGGAAGGGCAAGGGCAGGCCGAGCCACTTGTCGAGCGCGACCGCGGTATAGGCGCCGATGGCGAAGAACGCCGCGCTGCCGAAGTTCACGTAGCCGGTGAAGCCGCCGAGGATGTTCCAGGCCACCGCCATGATGGTGGCCTGCAGGATCGCGTAGATCGCGGTGTAGTAGTACTCGTTGGCAACGAGCTCGGTGAGCGCGAGCCCGCCGAGGAACACGGCAGCGAGCACGGCCCAGAAAATCTTGTCGGCGCGGGTCTTCAGCATCCTGACGCGCTCCCTAGGCCCGTCCGAACAGGCCCGAGGGCCGTACCGCGAGCGTGATGAGCAGCGCGCCGAAGGCCACCGCCGGCGCCCAGGACGGGCCGGCAAAGCTGCTGACCAGTGACTCGAGCACCCCGATCAGCAGTGCGGCGATCACCATGCCCGGAATGCTGCCCATGCCGCCCAGCACCACGATGGCGAAGGCGCGGCCGATGTACACCCGCCCGAGCGAGGGCTCGACCGGACCGATCATGATCAGCAGCGCGCCCGCGATCGCGGTGGTCGCGATCGCCAGACCGAAGGCGAACTGCTTGATGCGCACCGGATCGGCGCCCATCAGCTGCAGCGCGAGGCGGTCCTGCGCCACGGCGAGAATCGCGCGCCCGGTGAAGGTGCGCGAAAGGTACAGCCAGACCGCGCCGGTCATCGCGCTCGCCACCAGGAAGGGCACGACCAGGCGCAGCGGCAGGCCGACGAAGCCCAGATCGACGTTCTTGCTCAGATAACCCGCGGAGACCAGGCGGTAGTCGACGCCGTAGACCAGGATCAGCACCACCTCGATGATGAACATCACGCCGAAAAAGAACGCCAGGCCGGACAGGGACTCCTGTCCGGTGCGCTCGAATGCGGCGTAGTAGATGCGGTAGATCAGCGCGCCGACGATGAAGAAGATCGGCGCGGCGAGGACGCCCACCAGCACCGGATCCAGTCCGTAGCGCGAATTCAGGATCCAGGCGATGTACGAGCCGACGATGACGAACGCCGGGTGGGCGATGTTGACGATGTCGAGCTGGCCGAAGCTGATCGACAGCCCGACCGAGACAGCGGCGTAGAACGCACCCAGCAGGATGCCCGCGACGATGGCGTTGACGAAGAGATCCATACGGCTACGCCATCGTGCGGGCGCCTGCGGGACGCGCGCGGCTTCTTACTGGTTGAACGGGTAGACGATGTCTCCCGACTTCCACGCCTTCGGGTAGAGCACGATGCGCTTGCCCGGCCCCGAGAACTGCGCCATGTCGTTCGGCTTGACGTCGCGGAACTGCACCTGCAGCGTGCGGGACGTGGCCCACTCGCCGTTCTTGGCGAACTTGACGTCGCCGACCACGGTCTTGAAGGTGGCCTTGTGCATATGCGCGGCGAGCTTGCCCTGGTCCAGGCCCTTGGTCGCGTTGATCGCCTGCTCGAGCACCTGCAGGTAGGCATAGGCATACGGCGGCAGGTAATGGCCCAGCGGGTCGACCCCCTTGCCCTTGGCGGCCTCCTGGTAGCGCGCGAGGAACTCCTTCACGCCGGGGAAGTTGAGCGTCGGCTCGGGCACCCAGAAATCGTAGTTGATGATGTTGTTGAGCGCCGGGCCGAGGTTTTTCTGGATCGCCGCGAACTGCAGCCCGACCATGGCGCCGCCGAACATCTTCGCCTTGAGGCCCACCTCGCGCGCCGCCTTCACCATGCCCACCGATTGCGGCGGGTACGACGCGACGAAGACGATGTCCGCGTTCGCCGCCTCGATCGCACGCACGATCGGCGAGTAGTCCGTGGTCGACATCGGGTACGTCTTGTCGTAGACGATGATGAAGCCACCCGACTTCGCGTTCTGGCGCGCGCCGGCCGCCGCGTTCAGCGTGAACTCGGAGTCCGCCGAGACGATGGCGACCGTCTTCGGCTTCGGATTCTGCTCCGCCGCCAGCTCGAAGAAGCCCTTCGACCAGTCGGTCTTCGGCTCGGGGCCGGCCGGCATGATCTGGAAGTAGCGGTCGTAATTGAACTCGTCGTTCACCGCGAGCCCGAACAGCGACGGAAAGACGAGCTTCTTGCGCATCACGATCGGCATCGCCGGCGCGATCTCGTTGGTGCCGTAGCTCGACACCACGAGGTCGACCTTGTCGACGTTGAGCAGCTTGGTGTAGATGCCCGGAACCTTCGCCGGCTGGGTGGCGTCGTCGTAGTAGACGAACTCCACCGGTCGACCGAGAATGCCACCCTTCTTGTTGACGTCCTCGCGCCAGATTTCCATGGCGATCAGCGCGGCCTTGCCCGCGCCGGCGAGGCCGCCGGTGAGCGCCATGCTGAAGCCGATCTTCAACGGCTTTGCCGCGTGCGCCGGAGCCGACACGAGCGCGCCCGCAGCGAACGCGAGCGCGCCTGCGGCGATGATGGCGCGCGCAAACGAACGACGATTAACCATGTAGGAACCCTCCTTCCTCATTTGCAGTGGATGCGTCCTCTGTTCTGGGCGGGGCCCGGGGGACGTTGCCCGGAGTGTATGCGGAAATGCCGGGCCTGTGAACCGCGACGGCGCACGCTCTACGCTGCCGCCTTCTTCGTGCCGATCGCACGGTCGACCATCGGCATCACCTTCTCGGCCATCAGTTCCATCGAGCGGCGCGCGAGCTTCGCCTCGGCCCAGTCGATGCCGCAGTACAGCAGCGTGCCGAAATCGCCCGTGGTCTCGCGAAAGGCGAGCAGCTGCTCGGCGACTTGGTCGGGCGTGCCGGCGATCACCAGCGAATCGACCACGGTGTCGAGCGTCACCGCCTCGTCGGGCGTGTCCTTCGAGGGCTTGAACAGGTTGATGCGCCCGGCGCGCTTGAGCTTGAAAAAGAGCTGCTTGTAATAGAAGCGGTAGGGGCTGTCCTCGCCGAAGGCGTAACGCCGCGCAGTCGCCTCGTCGTCGGCAACGAACACGGTCTTCGCCACGCGCCAGTTTGCGGGGTCGGGCGTGCGGCCCGCGGCCTCGCAGCCTTCGACGACCTTCGGCCAGTGCGAAGCGACCCACTGCGGCAGGAGAAAGTTGGCCGAGATCGGGTCCCAGCCGCGCTTCGACGCCTCGGCCAGGCCGCGCGAGAACGGCTCGACGGCGGTCACCACGATCGGCGGGTACGGCTTCTGGTAGGGCTTGGGAATGATGCCTTGGCCGATGTCCGGGATCATCGTCTTTTCGGTCGAGATGTTCCAGAACCGGCCCTGCAGGTTGTAGGGCGGCTCGCCGGTCCAGATCGCGATCATGTGGTTGATGCACTCGACGAACATGCCGGCGCGGTCCTTGCCCATGTTCTCGAACACTTCCCAGTCCGAGGGCAGCCCGCCCGGGCTGATGCCGACGATGAAGCGGCCCTCCAGCATGTTGTCGAGCATCGACACCGTGGCGGCGAGCTGCGCCGGGTGGCCGTTCGGCAGGTTGAGCGTGCCGGTGCCGAGCTTGATGGTCTTGGTGTCGTGCACCAGGCTGGCGAGGAAGGTCGCGCAGCTCGTCACCGATTCGGCGATGTCCGTCACATGCTCGCCGACGTAGGCCTCGCTGAAACCCAGGCGGTCGGCGAGCAGGATCGCCTCGCGGTCCTCCTTCAGCGTCTCGACGTAGTTGCGCCGCGGCGGATGCAGCGGCATCGTGAAGTAACCAAGCTTCACGGTATTCCCCCTCTTCTCGACTCCAGGCCCGATGATAAGCTAGCCTCGGCTGAGGCGCGCAATCGAGGGGGACGCCATGCACCGCTACCGCGAAACGCTGCCGCGCATCCGCATCACGCGGCGCGACATGATGAAGCGCGTTGCGCGCTTCCGGAACCTGAAAGGCTCCGACGGCGGGCTGCCCGACAGCCGCTATCCCGGCTGCGAGCGCATCCTCTACAACGTCATCGGCTTCCAGCCGCCGAAGAACGAGGGCAGCGGCGGCGTCACCTCGCCGGTCGGCTCCAAGGCCTCGCGCCTCGCGGCCGTGAAGATCTCCGAAGGCTTCAACCTCGGCTACTGCCGCGCGCTGCCCGGGCACGGCCCGATGTTCCACAACCACGATACCAACGAAACCTTCATCGCCATGACCGGCACCTGGCGCGCGAGCTGGTACGACAACCGCGGCCAGGTGCAGCACGTCGACCTGAAGCCGCTCGACCTGATCTCCTTTCCGCCGGGCGTCGCGCGGCGCTTCATGAACGTCACGCCCGGCTCGAAGCGCCGGCATTCGATCCTCATGTTCGTCATCGGCGGCAACGCGCCGCGCGCCGAGTTCACCGCCGCGTCGATTGCCGAGCTGGTCGAGGCCGGCTACTGGAAGCCCGAGCCGGTCGCGAAGCAGGCGGCGAAGAAAAAGCCGCGGAAGAAGAAAGTGGTGAAGGCAAAACGCAAGGCGCCGCGCCGCACGAAGTAGCCCTCGGGGTCGGACCCCGAAAACCGGCGCGACCGTGGGGTCAGACCCCTGTGGATAAGTCGCGAGCTGCCCGGTCGATCGGCGCGGCCCATGACTTATCCACAGGGGTCTGACCCCAAAGTCGCCCTAAAATACGCGTCGACAAGGAGCACCCCATGCCCATCTTCGAATACGCGTGCAAGCGCTGCGGCAACGAGTTCGAGACACTGGTGCGCTCGAGCAGCGTGCCGGACTGCCCGAGCTGCAGCTCGACCGAGCTCGAAAAGAAGCTCTCGGTATTCGCCACCGCGGCGCCGGCGGCGGAAGCCGCGCCGATGGCCGCCGGCCCCTGCGGCAGCTGCGGCCACCCCGGTGGGCCGGGCGCCTGCGCCTTCAACTGAAGCACCCGCCACACGACAAACCCAATCGGAGACCCGATGACCGAACCCCGGGTAATGGAAGTCTTTTCAGACTACGTTTGACCCTGGTGTTATCTCAGTACCGTGCGTATTGAGCGACTCAGGAAGGAACACGGCATCCAGATCAAGTGGGTGCACTTTCCGCTGCATCCGGACACGCCGCAGGAAGGGCGCAGCCTGGAGGATTTGTTTGCCGGCCGCGGCTACGACATCCCGAAGATGCAGGCGCAGATGCGCGCGCGCATGGAAGCCGAAGGCCTGCCCTACGGCACCCGCACAATGACCTACAACAGCCGGCTGGCGCAGGAGCTCGGCGCCTGGGCCGACACCCAGCCGGGCGGCGACGCCATACACGACGCGCTGTTCCGCGCGTACTTCGTCGACACGCGCAACATCGGCGACCCGGAGGTGCTGGTCGAGATCGCGCAGTCGGTGGGCCTGCCCGCCGACCAGGCGCGCGAAGTGCTCGAGAAGCGCACGTTCACAGCCACGGTGGACGCCGACTGGAACAAGTCGCACCAGTACGGCGTCACCGGCGTGCCGACCTTCGTCGTCGGCCACCATGGCGTCGTCGGCGCGCAGCCCTACGAGGCGCTCGAAGAGCTGCTGAAGCAGGCGGGCGACTAGGCTTTCGTCCGTCTGGCGAGCGGCGCGCTCAATCGAGCGTTTCGTCCGCGCGCAACAGCACGGACCCCGGCACCGTGATGCCGAGCCGCTGCGCCGTCCTCAGGTTGACGATCAGGTCGAACTTGCTCGGCTGCTCGACCGGCAGGTCGGCCGGGCGGGCGCCGCGCAGGATCCGGTCGACGAATACGGCGGCGCGCCCGGCCAGCGCGGCCAGGTTCGGCCCGTAGGCGATCAGCGCCCCGGCCTGCGCCGTTTCCTTCCAGTCGGCCATCATCGGCAAGCGATGGGCCAAAGCGAGCTCCGCCAGGCGCCGCCGCTCGGCGAAAAACAGCGGGTCCGAGAGCACCAGCAACATCTGCGGGCGTGCCTTTGCCAGCGCCCCGAACGCCGCGTCCAGCGCGGCCGGCGTACTTGCCTCCGCGGCATCGATGGACACACCCAGCACCCGTCCGGCCGAGCGTACGTTCTCGAGCTGCTCCCGGGAGGTCTGCGTCGCAGGATTCGCGAGCACCGCCACCCGGGTGAGCGAGGGCGCAATCTCGCGCATCAGCTCGAGTCGCTTGACGCTCAGATCCGGCGCAAGGATCGTCAGCCCGGTAATGTTGCCGCCGGGCCGCGCCAGGCTCGCGACGAAGCCCGAGCGCACCGGGTCGTCGCCGCTGAATGCCATGACGATCGGAACCGAGGCGGTGGCCTTGCGCGCGGCATGAATCGCCGGCGGCGCCACCGCGACGATCAACTCGACCTTGCGCGCGACGAGCTCGGCCGCGAGCGCATCCAATTGCGACATCTGTCCGTTCGCGGAGCGGTAGTCCAGATCGAGATTGTCGTCTTCGCGGTAGCCCTGCGCACGCAGCGCGAGCAGGAACGGGCCGAACACCGGATCCGCGTCACGCGCGAACAGCGGCGACAGAAAGCCGATGCGGCGCCTTGCGCTGGCCTGACCGGCGCCCGCGACAAGCAGTGCCGCCGTCAGCGCAGTGGCGCGCAGGACAAACCGCCGCCGTCCGCTCATGCGCGCGGCGCCAGGCAAGCCGATCTCGCGTTCACCATCTCCTGTCGCCGCTGAGGCAGGGCGCCCAGCATAGTCCTTCGCCCGTCGCGACGCCATGCCGGTGCGGCGCGTTCACTTGCGTTCGCGGACCGGGTCCGGGTCGAGGCCCATGCCCTCGAGCTGCCTGCGCGCGCGCGTCGCCTCCGCGCGATCGGCGAACGGGCCGACGCGCACGCGATAGACCAGCCCGCGCGCGGTGGCGATCGGTTCGACGTAGTACGGAATGCGCGCCTCCCACAGGCGGTCGACCAGCGCTTGAAGGTTTTTTTCGTTGGCCAGGGCAATGACCGGGA
>LJTQ01000068.1 GCA_001303445.1 Betaproteobacteria bacterium SG8_39
TTCGAACACGGCGGCCTGGTCTTGCGGCGCGATGCCGGCGCCGCTGTCGCTGACCGCGACCTCGAGCCAGTCGCCGTTCCGCATCGCGCGCACCGTCACCGCGCCGCCTTCGGCGGTGAACTTGACGGCGTTCGACAAGAGATTCAACAGCACCTGCTTGAACTTGCGCTCGTCGGCGTGGATCTGCTCGATCCCGGCGTCGATGCGGCAGTCGAGCGCGACGCCCTGGCGCTGCGCGCGCTCCTTCACCAGCGCGAGCGCGTTCTCGATCGCCGGCGCGAGCGCGAACTCGGCCAGGTCCAGCTCCATGCGCCCGGCCTCGATCTTCGACAGGTCGAGGATGTCGTTGATCAGCGAAAGCAGGTGGCGGCCCGAATTGAGGATGTCGATGACGTACTCGTCCTGCTTGTCGCTCAGCGCGCCGAACATCTTCTCGTGCAGCACCTCGGAAAAGCCGATGATCGCGTTGAGCGGGGTGCGCAGCTCGTGCGACATGTTGGCGAGGAACTCCGACTTGTGCCGGCTCGCCACCTCGAGCTCGGCGCTCTTCTGGCGCAGCTCGTCGATCAGGCGGATGTTCTCGATCGCGATCGCCGCCTGGTCGGCGAACATCGCCATCAGCTCGAGCTGCTTGTCACTGAACGCCAGCGGCGTGTCGCGGGTGAAGGTGATCAGGCCGAGCGGCTCGCCGTCGCGCAGCATCGGCACCGCCGCCACCGCACGGAAGGGATCCGACTCGACCAGGTCGGTGCGCTTGAACTCAGGGTCGGCGAGCACGTCCGGCACGTGGATGATCTTGCGCTCGAGCAGCGCGCGGCCGGTGATCGACTCGCGCCCCGGGCGCAGCGGGTTGCGCCGCATGCGTTCCATCACGTCCGAGTCGGCTGGATAGTTGTAGCCGACGGCCGGCAGATAGTTGTCGTGCGCGTCCGGCCGCAGCAGCACCGCGCGGTCTGCGGCGCAGAGCTGCGAGGCATTGTCGAGCAGCATCTGCAGCACGGCGTCGAGGCTGTAGCTCGTGCGGCTGATCGTCTGCAGCACCTGCGCGGTCGCAGTCTGCTGGCGCAGCGCCTCGTTGATCTCGTTGAACAGGCGCACGTTCTCGATCGCGATCACCGCCTGACTAGCGAAAGTGCCGAGCAGATCGATTTGCTTCTGGACAAACTGGCGGGGTTCCGTGCGGTAGATCGCAATCAAGCCGATGACGGCGCCCTCCTTCAGCATAGGCACGGCCATATACGCACGGATCCCGCCGAGCTCGGCCCCCTGCACGATATGTGGCACTCCCCTGCGATAGCCCTCCGTGTCACGCAGGTCCGCCACCTCGACCGTACGTCGTTCGGCGACCAATTGCTCGAGCGGGTCACCCGGTCTCGGCTCGAATGGCGGGCGGGTCCTGAGATACGCCGCGTACTCCGCTTTCCCACCGCGCTGCGCTGCGGTGCTGAACTGCTTGCCGTCGTAGCGCAACAGGATGCCGAGCTGCGCCTCGCACAGGCGCAGCGCGTTCTCCAGGATTGCGTCGAACACCGGCTGCAGGTCGGTGGGCGAGCTGCTGATCACCTGCAGGATCTCGGCGGTCGCGGTCTGGCGCTCGAGCGCCTCGCGCGTGTCGTTGAACAGGCGCGCGTTCTGGATCGCGATCACCGCCTGATCGGCAAAGGTCCGCAGCAGCGCGATGTCGCGCTCCGAGAACGCCCCTGCCCGCATCCGCCCGACCCAGATCGCGCCGATGCCGCGCCCGCCCGAAATGAGGGGCGCGAACACGATCGCCTTGTTCTGCAGCACGCGGCAGCCTGCGACCACGCCCGCCGGCACGCCCGGGGCGTCGATGTCCGCGTAATGCTTCACCGCCGCGTCGAGGATCGCGCTGCCGGTGCCGCTGTCCTGCGACAGCGGCAGCGGATACACGTCTCTCAGCGCCGCCTCGTTCGGCCCGTGGTACGCCGCGAGCACGATCTGACTGGTATCACTGACGACGGTGACGCCGACGAGATCGCCGGCGAACAGCCGCTCGCAGCTTTCCGTGATCTTGTCGAACACCGGCTTGGTATCGGCGATCGAGCCGCTGATCGCGCTCAGCACCTCGGCTGAGGCCTTTTGCCGCTCGAGCGCCTCGCGCGTTTCGTTGAACAGACGCACGTTCTCGATCGCGATCACCGCCTGGTCGGCGAAGGTATGCAGCAGCGCGATCTGCTTGTCGGAGAGCGGGCCCGGTTTTTCGCGTACCACGCTGATCGTGCCGATCGCCGCGTCGCCCTTGAGCATCGGCACGATGGTGATCGCACGGTTGCCGGTCGGCAGGAAGTTCTTCTTGCCGACGTCGAACTGCCCGTCCTCGATCGCCGCGTCGGGAATGTCCACCATGCGGCCGTCGAGAATCGCCGCACTGTGCATGAATTCGCGCTCGAGCGGGAAGGGAAAGCGCTCCCACCAGCGCGCCCTGCGGCCGCGGTCGGTTTCGGCAACCGCCATCAGATGCACCTGATCGCCTTCCGGACGGGCCACGGCGATCGCCGCGCCCTCGAACAGCTGCACGCCCGCCTGCACGATGGCGTCGAACACCGGCTGCACGTCGGTCGGCGACGCGCTGATCACCTTGAGGATCTCGGCGGTCGCCGTCTGGCGCTCGAGCGCCTCGCGCGTCTCGTTGAACAGGCGCACGTTCTCGATCGCGATCGCCGCCTGGTCCGCAAAGGTCTCGATCAGCGCCACCTGACGCTCGGTGAATGGTCGGGTATCGCGACGCCAGGTGGTGATCACGCCGACCAGCGCGCCCTGGCGCAGCATCGGAACCGACAGGACCGCGTGCACGCCCTCGCGTTCGTACAGTTCGCGCGGCTGCGGCGAATACGCCGGGTCCGACAGCAGGTCGGGCGTCTGCACGGCACGGCGCTCGAGGGCGGCATGGCGCGTCGTCGTTTCGCGACTCGGCGTCGCGCGCAGCTTTTGCAGCCGTTGCTCGAATGCCGGCGAAGTTCCGCGCGAAGCCGCAAGCGCGAGCGTCTCCCCGTCGAAGCGGAACAGCGCGGCGATCGGCGATCCGCTCAAGCGCGTCACATGATCGAGCACCTTGGCGTACAACGGCTCGAGGTCGGATTGCGTGCTGGGGATGACGCGCAGCACCTGCGCGATCGCGGTCTGCTGCTCGAGCGCCTCGTGGATCTCGTTCTGCGCGCGCTTCAGCTCGGTGATGTCCCCGGTCGAGCCGACCAGGCGCAGCGCACGGCCGCTCGCGTCACGCAGCGCGATGCCATGCTGCCGCGCCCAGCGCCAGCTGCCATCGGACCCGCAATAGCGATAGTCGCACTCGAATCGCTCGGTCTGTCCCTTCAGGTGGGCGACGATTGCGGCGTCGTAGAGCGGCAGATCCTCGGGGTGAATTCGGTCGCGCCAGTCCGTGGTCGTGCTGACCGCGCCAGGCGACAGGCCGACGGCCAGCTGGACGCGATCCGAGTAATGGATCCGGTCGTTCGCGATGTCCCAGTCGTAGGTGCCTTCGTTGATCGCGCGCATCGCCAGCTCGTGGCGCTCCTCGGCCTCGCGCAAGCGGGCCTCCGCGCGGCGCACCGCCGTCAGATCCTCGCAGCTGATCAGCAGCGCGCGCGGCGCGACCGGCTGGCAGACGATGCGCACGCGGCGGCCCTCGCCGAGCGTGAACTCCCGGCGCGAGCGCTTGCGCTGCGCGAGCAGCGCCATGCGCGCGCGCACCCTCGACTCCGGATCGCCTTCGCCGTGCTCGCCGCGAGCGACCTCGACGCGCACGAATTCCGCGAGCGGAGTTCCTGCCTGCAGCAGCCTGCGCGGATAGCCGCCGATCTTGGCCAGGCCGTCGTTCCAGGACGTCAGGCGACCGCGCGCGTCGAACTGACCGTAGCCGACCGGCAATGCGTCGAGGCCGGCGCTCGAAGGGACGGCCGCAGGTCTTCGCCGGGCGCCACGTTTCGCCCTCTTGCTCTTCGACGCCGCGGCGCGGGGTCCGGCTCGGCCAGGTGCCAAATCTCCTCCTCCAGAGCTGAGGCTTGCCGAAGTCTAACGCTGCCGCGCCACACCGGATACCGAGGGCCGGCCCGCGGTCTCAACGTTTCAGATACCAGTCGTTGCTGCCGGGCGCCGCGCCGGGCGGGTCGAAGATGTAGAACTGCTCGGGCGGCGCGTTGTCGGCGGCCGGCAGCTGCCCGAACCCGGAGCGGATTGCGAGCGCGCGCAGATACGCGAGCGCCTTTTCCAGCAGACGGTGATCCAGCTTGTCGCCCCAGCTTGGCATCAGGTTCTTGCCGTTCAGGATGGACTGCATGAGCGCCGCGTCGGACTGCGTCAGGCGCTCCCCCATGGCGAACGACGGGGCCAGCGGGAACAGCGCGAAGCCGTTGAACCCGTGGCAGCCTGCGCAAAAGCGCAGAAACACCTCGCGGCCCTTGGCGCTGCCCCCGGCGTCGACACGCACCAGCGTCTCGAACTGCGCGGGGACCGGCATCCGCGCGCCCGAATCCGGGCCTGCGACGCGATCCACGTCATCCATCAGCGCAGCCGTGGCGAACGCCTTGAGCGCTTCCCGGTAGTCGACCGGCACGCCGTCCGCGCCGATCGAGTGCACGACGCCCAGATTGACGTAGGCATCGCGCGAGCCGTTCTCTGCCGCGCGATGGAACAGCGCGTGTGCGCGCCGCCGGTCGGCCTCGATGCCCTGTCCGTAGTACAGCATGAAGCCAACGAAATTCTGAATCTCCGGATTGGCGTCGTCCGCCAGCGGCAGCAGCTGACGGTACGCGGCGACATAGTCGCCGGCGGCGTATGCATCGAAGCCGTCCTGCGCACCGGCGAGCGCCGTCGCACTGAACAGGGCGAGCAGGCAAACGACGAACCGGACGGGAGATCTGCGCACGGCAGGAGCACGAAGCAATGGGACGGATCGAGCGTGCATATTAACCGGGCCGCGAGCGGCGGCTTGCGCTATGCTTCGCTGCCGCAGGCGATGCGGCCAACCACCACGACAGGAAATCCATGAAAAAAGTTGTTGCAGCCGCCCTCGTGTTCGGGCTGGCGCTCGGCAGCGCCCGCGCAGCCGACATGAGCGAGGAACAGAAGACCTTCTACGCGCTGGGCCAGGTGCTCGCGCGCAACGTTTCCGTTTTCAGCCTCACGCGCGCCGAGCTGGACGCCGTGCAAAAGGGCTTTCACGACGGCGTGCTGGGCTCGAAGAGCGCCGTCGACATGAACGTATACGGACCGAAGATCCAGCCGCTCGCCGCGAGCCGTCAGGCCGCGGCCAACGAAAAATCGGCCGCTGCCGGCAAGGCGCAGCTCGCCAAGGCCGCGGAAGAAAAAGGTGCGGTGAAGGCGAAGAGCGGCCTGGTCTACCTGGCGCTGCGCGAAGGCAAAGGCGCGATGCCGACGCCGACCGACACGGTCAGCGTGCACTACCGCGGCACGCTGATCGACGGCACCGAGTTCGACAGTTCCTACAAGCGCAAGGCGCCGACCGAATTTCCGCTCAACGGCGTGATTCCCTGCTGGACCGAAGGGGTGCAGATGATGAAGGTCGGCGGCAAGGCGCGTCTGACCTGCCCGCCCGAAACCGCCTACGGCGAACGTGGTGCGGGCGGCGGCGCGATTCCGCCCAACGCGACGCTGACCTTCGAGGTCGAGCTGCTCGAGGTCAAGAAGGCCGCCGCCAAGTAGCCGAACCCGGCCCCTACGCCGCGGTGCGCGCGACGTACACCGTGTTCACCGAATCGCCGCCGGTGTAGGGATTGTCGAAGCGCACCTCGTGCGCCCGCGACGCGGCGAACGCCGCGTCGAGCCTGCGCTGAAAGTCCGCATCCGGCCGCTCGTTCGACCACAGCGCGAACACGCCGCCCGGATGCAGCTGGCGCGCCACGCTGCGCAGGCCCTCGGCCGCGTAGAACGCGCCGCGCTGCGCGTCGAGCACATGGCTTGGCGAATGGTCGATATCGAGCAGCACCGCATCGAAGCGGCGCGCGGGCTGCGCGGCATCCAGCCCGCCAAGCGGCGCGCTCGCCAGCGCGAAGAAGTCGCCCTGCACCAGCCGACAGCGCGGGTCCGCGGTCAGCGTCGGGCCCAGCGGAACGAGCCCGCGCCGGTGCCAGTCGATCACCGGCTCCAGCAGCTCGATCACCAGCAGCGAGCGCACCGCGTCCTGCGCGAGCACCGCCGCGGCGGTATAGCCCAGGCCGAGCCCGCCGACGACGACATCGGGCTGCGGCGCGCGAACCGCCGCAATACCCAGCTCGGCGAGCGCGATCTCGCCCGCGGTGAAGCGGCTCGACATGAGAAAGTCGTCGCCCAGCTTCACTTCGAGCACGGCCTCGTTGTGCAAAACGGGGTCGCGCCGGCGGCGCAGCACCAGCTCGCCGAGCGCTGTGGACCGATAGTCGAGTTCCTCGACCTCCATGCTCAGCGCGCGCTGCGCTCGCGAAGCCGCCCCGCCGCGCGCTGCGCGGCGGCGATCAGACCTTCGGCCGATCGAGCAGGATCCGGTAGCTGCGCAACACCCTGCCGGTCGACCAGCTCAGCTCGACCAGCAGGTCGACCGCCGGCTCGTTCACCGACTGCCGGCCCGTGATCATGATCACGGGCCGCCCTTTGACCGTCACGATCGAAACGCGCGCGCCCGCAACGCCCGGCCGCAGCGTCAGCCCGGCCTTGCTGTAATCCTCCAGCGACGCGATGCGCACGCTCAGCGGTTCTTCGCCCGGCTTGACCGACACCACCGGAATCTCGCCCTGCAGCGGCTGGCCGAGCGTCGACGTCAGGTGCAGTTCGCCCAGTCCGGCGGCCTGCGCGAGCCATGGCGCGGCCAGCAGCAGCGCCGCCAGGATCCGCATCTTCATCGATGTACCCACAATTGCACCCCGCGTTCTTGTTTGATCCGCGTAACAGTACGGCGACGCGCGTCGAATCACAAGCTGTCGCCGGCGCGCAACGGAGGCTGTGTGACGTATGACCGCTCAGGCCGCGGCGCGCGACGTGATCCACAGGATCCAGGCGCCCCAGGCAATGAGCAGGATGCCGCCGGCCTTGCCCAGTCGCCCGCCGGCGGGCACCACCTTCTCGATCAGCACGAACAGCGCCAGCGCCGCCACCCACAGCAGGTTCATCACGCCACCGACGAACAGCAGCGCCATCAGCGCCCAGCAGCAGCCGGTGCAGTAGGCACCGTGGCGCAGCCCCATCACCAGCGCGCCACGCCTGCCGTCGCGCCACTCGGTCATGATGAAGCCGAGCGGCGTGCGGCACTTGTCCAGGCAGACGTCCTTCAGCGGCGCGAACTGGAACAGGCCCGCGCCGATGAGCAACGCGGCGCCGAGCCAGGGCACGGCCTTGCCCATCATCGGCGAGACCAGCACGCCCCGCTCGAGCCCGTACTGCGCGCTCGTCGCAAGCAGGCTGAACGCGGCCCAGACCAGGAGGTAGCCGGCGATGAACACGCCGGTCGGCACGAAGGCGCCGCCCTGCGCCTGCCGGCGCCGCTGCACCGCCGCGAAGGTGAGGATCATCGGCGCTGCCGAAGGCAGCATCATCGCCACCATCATGACGAACCACATGACGAACATGAACGCGAACATCGCCGCGCCCCAGGGCTGCAGCTGCGGCATCGCCATGTCGCCGCCCGCCATGTCCATCGTGCGGCCGAGGTAGATCGTGTAGCCCCAGGCGAGCAGCGTGACGGCGGCCAGCGCGCCGCCCACCGTCAGGCGGTCGCGCTTGAGCGTGGCTTCAACAAAGCTCATCGGCAAACGCCCACGGCGTCACCAGGCGGCCTACTTGCGTGCCTGCGCCTCGACGAAGTTGATCATCCGCACCACGTCCGTCGCCTCGATGCGCCCGAGCGGGCCGGAGCTGTAGGTGGCGTTGAGGATCTTGCCGCCCGGCCCGACGATGAACTCCGAAGGCTGCACGATGCCGCGCCGCTCCTCCCACCAGGAACCGAGCTGATCGGCCTGCGCGCGCGTGACGCCGTACCCCACGGGAAAGCTCAGCCCCGCCGCCAGGTCCTTCGCCTTGTCGATCGGATCGACGCTCGCCGCGACGACCTGCGCGCCCGCGGCCGCGAGCTGCGCTTTCCAGAACTCGAAGCCGGCCAACTGCCGGCGGCAGTACGGTCACCAGTGGCCGCGGTAGAACAGGATGACTTTGTACTTGGCGTCGACCCCGTCCGGCAGCTCGAGCGTGCTGCCGTCGACGAGATTCAGCGTCAATTTCGGAAACACATCGCCGGTGTTGAGCTTTTCAGCCATGGCCTCACCCTCCTGACCCGCATCATATGGCGGAAAAGAGTGGGAGTCGAACCCACCAGGGACGTCTGACGCCCCTCACTGGATTTGAAGTCCAGGCGCCCCACCGGGGTGCGATTCTCTTCCTCGCGTCTCGCGCAGCAGGACATGCGCGTCGCCCTTGCGGCGGGTGAATTTTATCCGGTCGAAAAACTCCAGCACCTCGATCGTCAGGTTGCGGCCGATGCCGGCGCGGTCGCGAAACGCCGCCGCGGTGATCGCGCCGCTCGCCCGCGCTTCCTCTTCGGCCAGTGCCTCCAGCCGGCGCAGCATGGCGGGCAGGAAAAAGCGCGTCTTCGACACGCGCACCACCAGGCCATGGCGCTCGAGCCGCGACAGCGCCGCGTCGAGCTTGCGCGCGTCGCTGCCCAGCTTGGCGGCGAGCTCGGCGACCGACGGCGGGCGCAGGCCGCCATGCTCGAGCAGCACCGAGGTCTCGCGCCACAGCGCGTCATCGGCGCCGCTCAACTGCAGCCGATGGCCGGCGAGGCGCAGGCCCGCCCCCTCGCGCAGGATCGCGCCCTCGCGCAGCAGCGCATCGGCGAGCGCCGTGAGCACCTCGCGCGGCAGGCGCAGGCCGCTGCCCTCGAGCAGACGGCTCTCCGGCGGACCGACGCCGTCGGGGGCGCGGCGATGCCAGGCGGCCAGCGCCTCGAGCGCCTTGGCGCGCAGCGCGTCCCAGTGCGCGATCGCGACACCCCAGTCGCCCGCGCGCTGCAACGGCACGCGCGCGCAGAGCGCCTCGAGCGCCGCCCGCGTCAGGTTGCGGTTCATGGCAAAGCGCGCAAGGTCGACGCCCTCGGGCGCCCGCGCGAGCACAGCCTCGAGTGCCGCAGCCGGGTCGTCGAGTTCCTGCGCGGCGAGCACCGCGAGCCGCTCGGGACGCGCGCGGCCGCGCGCCGGCGGGAAGACGTCGATCACACGGCCGCCGGCGAGCGTGCGGCGCGAGGACTGGTCGCGCACGATGAAGCCGTCGCCGCGCAGCGCGCCGAGCGGCCGATCGAGCACCAGCTGAACGCGTGCGGTGGCACCGGGCGCGATGCCCGCGCCTTCGAGCACCGCGACGCGGCCGGTCACGTCGGCCGCGCCGAGGTGCACGTGCACCGGCGTCCAATGCGCCAGCGGCCGGGCTTCATCGGCCAGCACGCGCAGCCGGGCGTCGAATTTGCGCACCGCGGGCGGCAGCTCGCCGGCGACGATCCAGTCGCCGCGCACGATCGGCAGCTTGCCGTCGAGGCCCGCCAGGTTGAGCGCGCACCGCTGTCCGGCGCTGCCTTTCTGCGTCGCGGCGTTCTGCGCGTGGATCGAGCGCACGCGCGCCGACTGCCCCGCGAGCACCGCCCGCACCATGTCGCCGACGGCGACCTCGCCGCTCACCACGGTGCCCGTCACCACCCGGCCGGCACCGGCGATGGTGAAGGTCCGGTCGACGGCGAGGCGGAAATGGCCCTCGCGCGTTCGCGGCCGCAGCGCGCGTGCCGCCGACTCGAGATGCGCCTTCAACGCGTCGACGCCGGCGCCGCTGACCGCCGAGAGCGCAAACAGCGGCGCCCCGCGCAGGCCGGTAGGCGCGAGCAGCTCGGCGAGCATCGCCTTCACCGCCTCGACGCGCGCAGGGCTCACGCGGTCGATCTTGGTCAGCGCGACCGCACCCTGCGCAACGCCGAGCAGATCGAGAATCGCCAGGTGCTCGCGCGTCTGCGGCATCGGTCCGTCGTCGGCCGCGACGACGAGCAGCGCGAAATCGATGCCCGCGACGCCGGAGAGCATGTTGTGCACGAAGCGCTCGTGGCCCGGAACGTCGACGAAGCCGATCGTTGCAGCCTCCGCGACCGGCAGATAGGCGAAGCCGAGATCGATCGTCAGGCCGCGCTTCTTCTCCTCCGGCAGGCGGTCGGTGTCGACGCCGGTCAGCGCCCGCACCAGGCGGGTCTTGCCATGGTCGACATGGCCCGCGGTGGCGACGATCACGCGCGCCTCAGCTGCCCGGCGAAGCGCACCGCGTCGGACTCTTCGAGGCAGCGCAGATCGAGAATCAGGGCGCCGTCCTGCAGGCGACCGATGACCGGGATCGGCAGCGCGCGCAACGCGGCGGCGAGGCGCGTCGAGCCCGGGCGCAGCGCGAGCCCCGCGCTCGGGAGGTGCCTGCGCGGCGCGGCGCCGCTGCCGACCTCGCTCTCGCAGTCGACGACGCCCACCTCGACGCCCGGCTTGACCCAGGCGGCGAGCTGCGGGCGCAGGCGCTCGGCGAGCGCACGGATCTCGGCGACCGGCCGTGCCAGCCGGCGCAGCACGGGCAGGCGCGCGACCAGGCGCTCGGGATCCTCGTACAGCCGCAGCACCGCGGCGAGCGCCGCCAGCGTGAGCTTGTCCACGCGCAGCGCGCGCTTCATCGGGTTGCGCCGGATCCGCTCGATGAGATCGGCGCGCCCGACGATGAGACCTGCCTGCGGACCGCCGAGCAGCTTGTCGCCGCTGAAGGTGACCAGTGCCGCGCCCTGCGCGATCGCCTGCGCCGGGGTCGGCTCCTGCGGCAGACCGAAGCGGCGCAGATCGATCAGCGCGCCGCTGCCCAGGTCGACGACGAACGGCACGCCGCGCGCATCGCAGAGCTGCGCCAGGTCGCGCTCCGCGACGGCGGCGGTGAAGCCCTCGATGGCGTAATTGCTGGCGTGCGCCTTGAGCACCAGCCCGGTCTTCGGTCCGATCGCCTGTGCGAAGTCGTCGAGGTGGGTGCGGTTGGTGGTGCCGACTTCGCGCAGCCTGCAGCCGGCACGCCGCATGATGTCCGGCAGACGGAACGATCCGCCGATCTCGATCAACTCGCCGCGTGAGACGGGCACCTCCCTGCGGCTGGCGAGCGTGTTCAGCACCAGGAGCACCGCGGCGGCATTGTTGTTCACCACCGTCGCGGCCTGCGCGCCGGTCAGCGCGCACAGTTGACGCTCGACGTGATCATCGCGCTCGCCGCGCCGTCCGCGGGCGAGGTCGTATTCCAGGTTCGTCGCCTCGCGCGCCGCATCGCGCACGGCATCGATCGCCTCGTCGGGCAGCGGCGCGCGACCGAGGTTGGTATGCAGCACCGTGCCGGTCAGGTTGAACACGGGGCGCAGCGACGGCCGCGCTTCGTCCTCGAGCCGCTGCGACACGCGCCCGAGCACCGCCGCGGCGACGTCCGGCGGCAGACGCGCGGGGGCCGCGCGCAGCTCATCGAGCACGCCGCGTATCGCGTTCGTCACCGCCGCGCGCCCGTAGGCGGCGACGAGCGCGTCGGCATCCGGCCGTCGCAGGAGGCGATCGACCGAGGGCAGCGACGCGAGCGCGGAGGCGTGGATGTCCGCCATGCTGTTGGACCGTGGGGGAGCGACCCGCATATGATAGCCAACGTGTCCCCGCCATCAGGCTCGAAGGAGCTGCCCATGAGTACAGAACCGCCCGTCGATCCCGCCGCGCTGCGCGAGGAGGTCAAGAGCAAGTACCGCGACGTCGCCCGCAACCCGCATGGCGAATTTCACTTCCACACCGGCCGGCGACTGGCGAAGCGCCTCGGCTACGACGACGCGGTGGTCGGGCGCATGCCGGATGCGGCGGTCGAGTCCTTCGCCGGCGTCGCCAACCCGTTCGCGCTGCAGGCGCTCGCACAGGGCGAGAAGGTGGTCGATGTCGGCTCGGGCGCAGGCTTCGATTGCTTCATCGCCGCCCAGCAGGTCGGGCCGGACGGGCGCGTGGTCGGCATCGACATGCTCGACGAGATGCTGCACAAGGCGCGCGCCAGCGCGCAGCAGATGGGCCTCGCCAACGCC
>LJTQ01000069.1 GCA_001303445.1 Betaproteobacteria bacterium SG8_39
ATAGGCCTTCGCGCGCGAGGCGAGCAGGTCGTCCGTCCACAGGCCCGTGTCGTAGACCGCATCGGGGTGCAGCGAGTTGATGCGGATGCCATCCGGCGCCCATTCCAGCGCCGTTACGCGGGCGAGCTGGTTCAAGGCGGCCTTCGAAGCGGAGTAGGCCGCTGCACCCGGACCCGGAGCAGGTACGTTCTTTGAACCGATCACCGCCACCCGGCCATTGCGCGGCGCCTGCTTGAGCAGCGGATGGCACTGCTGCAGCAGCCGCAGATTCGCCTCGACATTGACCGTCATCGCCGCATGCCAGGCGGACGCCGAAATCTCGGCAACCGGCTGCGTTGAGGGAAACACCCCGGCGTTGAGCACCAGCATGTCGATGCCGCCGAACCGCTCGACCCCTGCGTCGAGCGCCCGCGCGACCGCCTGCGGGTCGGTGACGTCACACTTCAGTCCGAACACATCAGGACGGCTCGGCGCGTCCTCGATCGATGCGCTGCGATCGAGTGCGATGACCGCCGCACCACGCCGCAGGAAGGCTTCGACGCAGGCTCTGCCGATTCCCGAGGCGCCGCCGGTGATGAGGGCCACCTCGCCCGCGAAGGCCGGGGGCGCGCCGGCCCTGCGCAGTTTGGCCTGCTCGAGATCCCAGTATTCGATATCGAACAGCTCGCGCTCGCTCACCGCGCGCCAGCCGCCGAGCGCCTCGGCGCGCAGAATGACGTCGATCGTATGGTCGTAGAGGTCCTCGACGATCGCGGCGTCCTTCGCGCTGCGTCCCACGGCGACGAAGCCGATCGCGGCATCGAGCAGCATGCGCGGCGCGACGTCGAGCATGGTCTTCGGTTCCTTGGCCTGCGGCGCGTGACGCGCGAAGTAGTCCGCGTACTGTCTGCCGAACGCAGCGACGTCCGTTCCGAGCATCGGCACGGGCTTGGTCCGGATCACGTGATCGGGCGTCGCCGGCCCCTGTTGAGAAAGGCGTGCGAGCGCCGGATGCTGTGCGAAGGCGGCGAATTTCGGGCTGCCGTTGCGCCGCAGGATCATCGGCGCACCCGCGGCCTTCGACACGTCGCGGCGCAGCGCAGCGATGTCATCGCGTGCCGGTGCAACCGGGCGCGGATTCGGCAGCTGCAGGTGCCAGGCATCGTGGCGGGCAAGATAGTCCTCGGCCAGCGAAACCAGCTCGATCATGCGCTCGTAGGACTCGCGCGCATCGGCACCGAAAGAGAAGATGCCGTGCGACATCAGCACCATGCCGATGGTCTGCGGACCCGCCTGTTCCTTGAACAGGCGCGCACAGGCGGCCGCAAGATCGAAGCCCGGCATGACGTAGGGGATCACGACGACGCGCGCGCCATAGAGTTCGGCGATCCGATCCTCGCCGCGCGGCGCATTGCAGATGGAAAGCAGGGCATCCGCATGCGTATGGTCGACGTAGGCCTGCGGCAACACGGCATGCAGCAGCGTCTCGACCGAGGGCGCCGGGGCGCCCGCGCGCAGCATGTGAGTATTGAGCTCGTTGACCATCTGCGGATCGCTCAGGGCGGGCAGGCCCGCAAGGCGCCGGACGTACGGCAGGTCCACCGGCGTGAACCCGGCCGTCTCGATCGACTCGAGATCCCAGCCACTGCCCTTCACGTAGAGGACGTCGCGGTCCTCGCCGAACAGGTTTTTCTCCCGCAGCTTGACCGAGGTATTGCCGCCGCCGTGCAGCACCAGAGATTTTTCACGACCGAGCAGGCGCGAGCTGTACACGCGCAAGCCGAGCGGACCCGCAAACTGCGCAGCGTCCGCTTCGTTCCACAGGCTCCTCATCGATTGCGCGCCATCGGTGTGCGTGAAATTTTATACTTCAAGCATGTTACGCATCGAACTGCGCCCTTGGCCAACGGCCTGTCGCCTCGCCACGCCGATTCGCTTCGCGGTGTTCGTCAAGGAGCAGCGCGTACCTGAGGACATCGAGCTCGACGCGGATGACGGCGCCAGTCTGCACGCGATTGCCTTGAATGCCGCAGGCGAGGTCGTCGGCACAGGCCGCCTGTTGCCCGCCGCAGACGAGCGCGGCCGACGCATCAGCCACGTCGGCCGGATGGCGGTGCTGGCGCCTTGGCGGGGACGCGGCGTGGGCAGCGCGATCCTGCGCGCCCTGGTCGATGCGGCGCGCGCGCGTGGCGATACGCAGATTGTGCTCGCGGCACAGGTTCACGCCGTGGACTTTTATCGGGCGCATGGGTTCGAGGAGGAGGGCGCGGAATTTATCGAGGCGGGCATCGCGCACCGCCGGATGCGCCGCACGCTGCGCGGCTAGGCTGCGTTTTTGAGCGCGTAGTAGACGGACGCCTGTTCCGACCCGTCCGGCGCGTAGCTGCGTTCGGCGAACTGCGTGCCGCCGCCGGCCTCGACCAGCACGGCGCTCGAGCAACGCGTGCCGTACAGCGGCGACACGATGCGCACCGGGGCGAGCATGCGCTCGCGCTCGAGGCCGACGCCCGTGTCGGGCAGCTCGTGGTCGGCGAAGACGTGAATATCGTCGAGCAGTGCGAGCAGGTTGGCGAGGCTCGGACCCGAGCGCAGGACGCGCTCCAGAGCCGCCTTTCCGGCTGTGACTTTTGGCCAGGGCGTGTCGAGCAGGTCGTTCGCGACGCCGTAGATCCCCGGCTCGAGCCGCAGCGCCCCGTCGCCACGATTCGACGTCCACCACAACGCATCGCGGTCCCCGACCAGCAGATTGAAGCCGCGGTACGCAGGGCCTTCCCGGGACGTCCTGGCAGCGAACTGCGCCGGCGCCACCGCGCCGCGTAGAAAATCACTCGCCAGCTGTCCGCGCGACGGCGCATTCGGCGGCACGTCGTTTCGTCCGTCACGCACGTTGGTGACCGCTGCCACCCGCCCTGAGCGGGTGACCCCCAGCCAGGTGCCCATCGACTCCAGGTCACGTCCGCCAAGCAGATGCGGCTGATCTTCCCAGAACGCCGCCGGCGCGCTCGCGCGGGCGTGGAACTCGTCGCGATTGGCTGCCAGCACGAGCCGATACCGCGGATGCACGTGCCAGGCGAACAGGATCAGGCACATGCCTCAATCCGCGTCGACGAAAATCTCGTCGTGCCGCGCGCCGCCGTCCGCGAGGAGGCGCGCGAACCGGACGCGCTCGCACTCTCGCCGGACGAACGCCGCAAGCGCATCGACGTTCTCGACGTCGGCATACACCTCGAGGTAGGTGCCCGGGTCGTCCTTGCGCCGCATCCAGCGCCCCTGAACGCCGTAGGCCTGCGCGGCGGCGGTGAACAGCGCGTCGACCGCGGCGCGCAGTTCCTCGCGACGCCCCGGCTCGATCCGGTAGTACGTATACAGGCTGGCGCGCTTCACGCCGCGTAGGGCAGGGGAAGCCATTCGAGCGCTGCCCCGCCCGGCGCGACGCGGACCGGCGTGCCCGATTCACTCGCGGCGATCGGCACCACTGCGAGAAGCTCGCTGGCGCCCTTGTCCGCGGCGGAGATCGCGACCACCGTTCCGCAGGCCTGACCGGGCAGATCATCGCAGAACAGATCCTGCCCCGCGGCGGGTGCCGCACCGCCCGTGACGCGTGCGCGCCGCATGTGGCGCTTGACCTGTCCGCGGTACTGGGCGCGGGCCACGACTTCCTGCCCCGGATAGCAGCCCTTCTTGAAATCCAGCCCCGCGACCGCCTCGAAGTTCAGCATCTGAGGCACGAACAGCTCCTGCGTCGCCGCGACCACCTCGGGCACGCCCATGCGAATGTCCTCGAGCAGCCAGCGCGCTTCGTTGACCGTGCGCACGCCCGGCGGATCAACCCAGCTCGACGCAGCGTTGGCCGGCACCAGAATGCGCGCACGATCGCCCTCGATCCGGATGACGAACCCAAGGTCACCGCGCGTCATCGCATGCAGCGTGGCGGGAACCCGGGCGCCCTGCGCGGCGAGCCACGCGAGCGCAGCCGCGCCCAGCAGGCCAAACTGTGCCCAGCCTGCGCTTTCGTCGTCGAGCGTAACCTTCGAACGCAGCACGAACATCTTCAGCCGCTTCATCACCGTGCCGACGAGCTCGCCAGGCAGCAGAAGGAGAAAGTTCTCCGCCTGCGGCACGACGAGCAGGGTGGCGAGCAGGCGACCTTTCGCCGTGCACCATCCTGCACGGCATACGCGGTCGGCCGCCAGATGCTCGACGTCGTTGGTGAGTTGGGCGTGCAGGAACGCGCGGGCATCGGCGCCCGCCACCCGGATGACGCCGGCGTGCGTCAGTCGTGCGAGCGCGACGTCTTGCGCCCGGTCGTCGTTTGCGTTCATCGTAGAATCAAATTTTAGCGTCGTTCGGACACCGAACGCTCTCGCGCCTTGCTGTCGTTCCTCGTTCGTAGCTTCCTGCTCGTCGTGCTGGCCGCTGCCGGCCTGTGGCTTTATGCCGCCTGGTATGTGTCGACGCCGCTACCGACGAAAACCCTGCCGGTCGAGGTGGAAATTCCGAAGGGCACGCGATTTCGTGACGCGGTGATCATCATCGAGCAGGCGGGCATCGACACCGGCGGACTGCGCTTCGAGGCGCTGGCCCGGGCACTCGGCCGCGCGCAGTCCATCAAGGCGGGCAGTTACGAGTTCCCTCAGGCGCTGACGCCGCTCGAGCTGCTCGACAAGCTGACGCGCGGCGACGTGCGCCAGGCCGAGATCCGCTTCGTCGAGGGCTGGTCCCTGCGTCAACTGCGGCAGGCCCTGGACGCCAGTCCGCACCTGCGTCACGACTCGACCGGAATGGACGAGAAGGTCCTGCGCGCTGCGATCGAGGCGGTCGAACCCCGCCTGGAAGGCCTCCTGTTTCCGGATACCTACCTTTTCGCGAAGGGCTCAAGTGACATCGCGGTGCTGCGTCGCGCCTACCGGGCGATGCAGCGGCATCTGGCCGTGAAATGGCAGGCGCGGGACGCCAACCTGCCGTACCAGGCCCCCTACGAAGCACTGATCATGGCGTCGATCATCGAAAAGGAGACCGGGAAGGCCGTGGAGCGTGATCTCATTGCCGGGGCGCTCGTCAACCGGCTGCGCATCGGCATGCGGCTGCAGACCGATCCGACCGTCATTTACGGGCTGGGCGAAGCCTTCGACGGCAATCTGAAGAAAGTCCATCTGCTGACCGACGGACCCTACAACACCTACACGCGGGCCGGACTGCCGCCAACGCCGATCGCGCTCCCCGGGCTCGCCTCCCTGCGCGCCGCCCTGCAGCCCGCGAAGACCGATGCCCTCTACTATGTGGCGCGGGGAGACGGCAGCAGCCACTTCTCTCGTACCCTTGAAGAGCACAATCGTGCGGTGAACACCTTCCAGCGCCTGCCCGCGCGTCGCAGGGCCGCCCAATGAGTGCCCGGGGCAAGTTCATCACGCTCGAGGGTGTAGACGGCTCGGGCAAGTCGACCCACCTTGCCTGGGTCGAGCAGCTGCTGCACGCCCGGGGGCACGACGTGCTGCGCACACGGGAGCCTGGGGGAACCCCGCTGGCCGAGGCACTGCGCGAGCTGGTGCTGCATTCGCCGATGGACGGTGTCTGCGAGGTTCTGCTCATGTTTGCCGCCCGCGCCGATCACGTGAGGCAGGTCATCCGGCCGGCCCTGGAGGCGGGACGCTGGGTGGTCTGCGATCGCTTCACCGACGCCACGCTCGCCTATCAGGGCGCCGGAAAGGGGGTTCCGGCGCAGCTGATCCGCGGTCTCGCCGAAGCCGCACATCCCGGCCTGTGGCCGGATCTCACCCTGGTGTTCGACTGTCCGTACGAGGTGGCAAGCGCACGGCTGGCAGGAACCGGACGGTCGATGGATCGCTTTGAGCGCGAAGACCGGGCCTTCTTCGACCGGGTGCGGGGTGCTTACCTGGAGTCGGCGCGTCGCGAGGCCGGCCGGGTACGTTTGATCGATGCCTCTCAAGCCTTAGAAGAAGTTAAGAAACAAATAGAAGAACAATTTATTAGCTACTGATTAATAATGTTTAAATGGAATAAGGAAATTTGGGAAGCAGTCCGCGATCGCGTCGATCGCCTGCCGCACGCGGTGCTCATCCAGGGCCCCGAGGGCGTGGGCAAACTCGCGCTGGCCGAGAAACTGGCCTCACGCCTGCTGTGCGAGTCCCCGACCGAGATTTCAGACCCTTGTGGGCACTGCGAGGGTTGCCGCTGGGTGGCCTCTGGCAGCCACCCCGATTTGCGTCGTGTCGAACCCGATGCGCTGTCCGACGCCGTGGCGTCAGCCGAGGAACCGGAGCGCGAGGCGCGGGGAGCGCGACGGGCGAAGCCCAGCCTCGAAATCCGGGTCGACCAGATTCGCCAGCTGTCCGATTTCCTCTATCTCGGCTCGCATCGCGGCAGGCGCCGCGTGGCCATCGTGCATCCGGCCGAAAGCATGAACGTCAATGCGGCGAACGCGCTGCTCAAGGGGCTCGAAGAACCGCCCGCCGGCGCAATGTTCCTGCTTGTCTCACACCACCCGGCGCGCCTGCTGCCGACGATCCGAAGCCGCTGCGTGGTCGTCCCGGTTGCTCGTCCGGAGGAGGCCGCGGCACTCGCCTGGCTGGAGTCGGTGGGGGGCGAAACTCGGCAGATGAGGCGCTGGCTTGCGTTTGCCGGAGGCTCACCGAGGCTGGCGCACGAATACGCCAGTGGAGAGCGGGGCGTCCGGATGACGCCTTACCTCGATGCCGTCATCCAAGGCAGGCCAGAAGATTTGCCGGAGGCGACAGATCGAGAGTCGCTCGAATCGCTCGCCGAAGTGCTGCAAAAGCATGCGATTGACCGGGTTGCGTTCGCCCTCGCGGGCCGCAGCGTCTACGGGACGGTGGGTAAGGACGCCAAAGCATCGCGGGCGACCCCTCTCGCATGGGCCCGGCTTGCGCGCTACCTGGGAACGGCTCGAGCGTTGGCGAGGCATCCGGTCAACCCGCGGCTATTCTCTGCAGAGATGATTGCTGAGATACAAAACTCTGATTATTAATATACGGTTAAGTTTGAAATCAATGTAACGTATTAATAAAAGTACATAACCAACTGAATAATAGCGTAATACTAATTTAATGCGAGTTATTAGATTATCTATATATCTAACTGTATTACTGCAGTTATTTGTAGTTTCTAGCGCCTTCTCCCAGACGTCCTACGAGAGGATGCTTCGCGCTGTTGAGGACGGCGATTTCACAGAGGTCAAGCTGCTGCTCGACCGCGGCATGGATCCCAACACCACGGATCCGAAAGGCAACTCGATTCTTATGATCGCGGCGCGTAAGGGCGAGGGGAAGATCGTTTCGCTGCTGGTTTCGCGCCGCGCCAACGTGGGACAGCGGAGTCCATCGGGTGACACCGCGCTCCTCATGGGCAGCCTCAACGGTGACCTGGGGGTGATCCGCATGCTCTTAGAGGCCGGTGGCGATCTCAACCCGCCTAAGGGCTGGTCGCCGCTGCATTACGCAGCCTTCGCGGGCAAGGCCGCAGCAGCGAAGCTGTTTCTCGAGCGAGGCGCGGACAAGGACGCCATCGCGCCGAACGGTTATACGCCGATCATGCTGGCGGCGCGCGGCGGACACCTCGAGACCGCCAAGGTGATCCTGTATTCCGATCCAGACGTCAATTTCAGGACCCCAGAAGGCGATACGGCGCTGCGCATCGCCCGCAAGCGCGACATGAGGGAGCTTGCGGAGTTGCTGGTTCAGGCGGGGGCGGTCGAATAGAAGGCGCTGGAGGAGCTGCTTTTTCTAGCGGCGCATTGATTTAACATAATACACATTGTAGAAATTTTAGCAGTCAGTTCCAGTGGCCCTCGGGCGGTACTGGCAGGCGGATCACCGGAATGCCGTCCTCGACCAGGGCCTCGTGCTCTTCGTCGCTGGCCTGCCCGCGGATCGCGCGCTTCGGCGCCTCGTCGTTGTGGATGCGGCGCGCTTCCGCCGGGAAATCCTTGCCGACGTCTTCGCTCTTGGTGAGCAGCGCATCGACCATGCGTGAATAGAGGATCTGCGCAATGGCCAGCGGGTCACGCCCTTCGGTCGCCTCGGCGGGTACGGCAGGCGCCTTTTCAGCAGCCACCGGCATCATCGCCCCCATGTTGAGGCGCGCCGCGGACGGTACGCGCACCACGTCCTTCGCGCCACAGCTCGGACACTCCAGCAGCTTGCGCTCACGTTGCGAGCCGAAGTCCTCGGCCGAGGCAAACCAGCCCTCGAATCGATGGCCGCCGCCACACTGAAGGTCGTACACGATCATGCAGCGCCATTTTACGCGATCGTTTCGACGCAGATCCGGGTCTTTTGCGGTATGAATACGGCCTGCCGACGAGGGCCGCCATGCTGACTGATCGCATCGAACCGAAGTGGATCGACTTGTTCGCCGACGTCTTCGCGCGCTGCAAGGTCGGTGCGGGCGACGTCTGCGCCGTGCTATCCGAATCCCAGTCGCGCGCGCTCAACGTGCAGCTCGCTGAGCTGGCGCTCGCCCGGCTCGGCGCCACGCCCTTTCACGTCATCGTGCCCAGTCCGCGTCAGAGCGCCCCGGTTCCGATTCGCTCGACCGGGGCCTCGGTCGCCCTCGCCGGCATGGCGCCGGCGCTGCAGGCCCTTGCTGCGAGCGTGTTCGTTGCCGACTGCACGGTCGAAGGCCTGATGCACGCGCCAGAGCTGGCGCAGATCCTGAAAGGCGGCGCGCGGGTGCTGTACATCTCGAACGAGCATCCCGAAGCGCTCGAGCGGCTGGCGCCCTCCTCCGCCGACGAGCAGCAGGTGAGGGCGGCGATGCGCCTGCTGCGCGGCGCGCAGCGCATGACCGTCAACTCGCCCGCCGGCACCGAGCTCGATATCCGCGTCGCAGGTGCGCGTGTCGGTGGCGTCTGGGGCTACACGGAAAAGCCGGGGACGCTGTCGCACTGGCCCGGCGGACTGTGCTTGTGTTTTCCGACCGCCGGCAGCGTCAACGGAACCCTCGTCATGGCCCCGGGCGATCTGAATCTGACGTTCAAGCGCTACGTCGAAGCGCCCGTCAAGCTGATCATCGAGTCGGACTACGTCACGCGCATCGAGGGCGCGTCGCTCGATGCCGAGCTGATGCGCGAGTATTTCGCCGCCTGGGGCGACCGTGAAGCCTATGCCGTGTCGCACGTCGGCTGGGGCATGAATCCGCATGCGCGCTGGGACGCGCTCATGATGTACGACCGGCGCGACGTCAACGGCACCGAGCAACGTGCCTTCGCCGGCAATTTCCTCTACTCCACCGGCGCCAACGAAGTGGCGGGCCGCTATACGCTCGGACATTTCGACCTGCCCTTTCGGCACTGTACGGTGCGGCTCGACGAGCACCTGATCGTCGAGGACGGCCGCCTGCAAGACCGCTTCGCGTGACCCCGCTCGTCTTTCTGCACGGCGTCGGTGGAGGACAGGCCGCCTGGGACGACCAGCGGGCATTCTTTGCGGCGCGCGGCTACGGCACGCACGCCTGGGACCAGCCCGGCTACGGTGACGCGCCGGCGGTCGAGCCCTACGATCTGGAGCGCATCGCGGCCGCGCTGCGGGCGACGATCGAGCGCGAGGCGGGCAGGCCCGCTGTGCTGGTTGGGCACAGCATGGGGGGCTTCGTCGCTCAGGAAACCTATGCACGCCACCCGGAATGGGTGCGCGCGCTGGTGCTGTGCTTCACCTCCGCGGCCTTTGGCGGCAGCGGCAGCGACTTTGCGCGCCAGTTCATCGCCGCGCGCATCGGTCCGCTCGACGCCGGCCAGCGCATGGCGGACATCGCGGCAGCGCTCATGCCCAGCATGCGCGGCGCAGGCTCGAATCCGGACGGACTGGCGCGCGCCGAACGCCTCATGGGGCGCGTGCCGCCCGAGACCTACCGCAAGGCGGTCGCCCTGCTCACCACCTTCGACCGTCGCGCCCTGCTCCCCGAGATCCGCGTGCCGACGCTGCTGATCGCGGGCGGCGACGACAAGACGGCGCCGGCGAGCGTGATGCAGCGCATGGTGGCGCGCATCCCGGGCGCCGAATTCGTGATGCTGGAAGGCTGCGGCCACCTCGGCCCGATGGACCAGCCCGAGGCCTTCAACGCCGCGCTGCTCGAGTTCCTGCAACGCCATTCACTCTGAGTCCGAGGACACCGTGCCAGACCCACGCTATGCCGTCTGCGGCGACAACGCCACGCTTACCGAACCGCAGCGCGAACTCATCTCGATCGCCGAGTCGCTGGGGCCGACGTTCGCCGAGCGCGCCGCACGCTACGACCGCGAGGCCAGCTTTCCGTTCGAGAACTACGACGATCTGCGGACCAGCGGCTTGCTGGGCCTGTGCGTCCCCGAGCGCTTCGGCGGCCGTGGTGCCGACTTCAAGACCTATTCGCTGGTATCGGCAACCCTCGGCAAGTACTGCGGTGCCACCGCGCTGACTTTCAACATGCATGCCTGCTCGACGCTGTGGCCCGGCATCCTCGCGGACGATCTCGACATGACGCCGGCGCAGAAGGCCGAGCACGAAGCGCATCGTCGAGTGCACTTTGAACGCGTCGTCAAGCAGGGGGCGGTCTACGCGCAGCCGTTCTCCGAAGGCAGCGCCGCGGCGGCTGGCAAGGCGCCGTTCGGCACGCTGGCGACCAAGGTGGACGGCGGCTGGCTGATCAACGGCAAGAAGATCTTTGCCTCGCTCGCCGGGGCTGCAAATTATTACGGCGTGCTCTGCACCGAGGATCGACCCGACCGGACGACGCGCGACACCCTGTACATGGCGGTGCCGGGCGAGGCGCCGGGGCTCGAGATCACCGGCGACTGGGATCCGCTCGGCATGCGCGGCACCGTGTCGCGCAACCTGGTGTTCAAGGACGTGTTTGTCGCCGACGACGCCACCATGATGCCGCGCGGCGTGTATTTCCAGGCCGCCTCGCGCTGGCCGCACATGTTCACGACACTCTCACCGACCTACATGGGAATCGCCATCGCGGCCTATGCCTTCACCGTGCAGTACCTGCGCGGCGAAGTGCCCGGCATGCCGCCCGTGAAACGCCGCATGTACCCGACCAAGCAGATCGCAGTGGCCGAGATGCACGTCAAGCTCGAGCAGACGCGCGCTCTTTTCCTGCGCATGCTGGACGACGCGCGCGTCGATCCCTCCAAGGACGCGCGCCTGAGGGCCTACGCCACGCAATTCACGGTCATGGAGAACGCCAACGAGCTGTGTCGTCTGGCAATTCGCACCTGCGGCGGCCAGTCGATGCTGAAGAGCCTGCCGCTCGAGCGCCTGTACCGCGATTCCCGCTGTGGCGCCTTGATGCTGCCCTGGACCGCGGAGCTCTGTCTCGATCGCATCGGCCGCGAGGCGCTTTACGAGCCAGGCGAGGTGGACGACTGAATGAACCTGTCGCGCATCGTTGCGCACTGGGCTGACCAGACGCCCGACCGCACCGCGATTCACTATCAGGGCACGGACCTCGGCTACGCCGAGTTGTGGCGCCGCATCGAGCGCGCCACGGCCGCGCTGTCCGCCCTTGGCATTGCGCGGGGTGAGCGGGTCGCGATACTCGCCTACAACTGCCCGGAGATCCTGGTGCTGCTGCTCGCCGCGGCGCGCCTCGGCGCCCTGATGGTGCCGCTCAACTGGCGCCTCACCGTGGCGGAGCACCGCCTGATCCTCGCAGACTGCACACCGAAACTGCTGCTCGCTGAGGATGACTGGCGACCGCACGCCGAACAGCTGGGACTGCCGGTACGCCCCCTATCGGCGCTCGAGGGCACCGCCCACCGCGCCGGCGACGCGCGCCTGGGGGGCAGCGATGCGGACGACGCACTGATCGTCTACACCTCCGGCACGACCGGCAGACCCAAGGGCGCGGTGCTGACCCAGGGCGGACTAATTTGGAACGCCTACAACGCCATCGCCGCGCACGACATGGGGCAGCAGGATCACGCCCTCAACGCACTGCCGATGTTTCACGTCGGCGGGCTCAACATCCAGGGCCTGCCGGTGCTCGTTGCCGGGGCACGGATGACCTTGCACCGGCGCTTTGCTCCCGAGCACTGGCTCGCGGATGTCGCG
>LJTQ01000070.1 GCA_001303445.1 Betaproteobacteria bacterium SG8_39
TAGCGCACGATGCCCGCGTGCGCGCGCGTATCGAGCACCTCGCCCTCGAGCCCCGAGCCGTAGAAATCCTTGGTGCCACCCCCCCGCAGGCGCAGCCGGGCGCCGGCCTTCGCTGCGGCGCGAATGCGATCGGCGAACGACTGGATCGGGTCGGACACGCCGCCTAGAACCTCGGCAGCTCCGGATGTTTCAGCTGCCCGCCACGCACGTGCATGCGTCCGAATTCCGCGCACCGGTGCAGCGTCGGCACGGCCTTGCCGGGATTGAGCAGCCCCTTGGGATCAAAGACCCGCTTGACGGCATGAAAGGCCTCCAGCTCGTCGTCGCGGAACTGCACGCACATCTGGTCGATTTTCTCGACGCCGACGCCATGCTCTCCCGTGATCGTGCCGCCGACTTCGACGCATTTCTCCAGCACCTCGGCCGCGAACTGCTCGGTGCGCTCGAGTTCCTGCGGATCGTTGGCATCGAACAGGATGAGCGGGTGCAGATTGCCGTCACCCGCATGGAAGACATTCGGGCAGCGCAGGCCGTATTTCTTCTCGAGCGCGGCGATGAAGCGCAGCACCTCGCCCAGCCGACGCCGCGGGATCGTGCCGTCCATGCAGTAGTAATCGGGCGAAATCCGGCCCACGGCGGGGAATGCCGCCTTGCGTCCGGACCAGAAACGCAGCCGCTCGGCCTCGTCGCGCGATACGGTCATGCGCGTCGCGCCGGCAGCCTCGAGCACCGCCTTGATGCGCGCGATCTCCTCCTCGACCTCCTCCGGCGTGCCGTCCGACTCCGCCAGCAGGATCGCCGCCGCATCGAGGTCGTAGCCCGCGTGCACGAACGCCTCGACGGCGCGCGTCGCGGGCTGGTCCATCATCTCGAGCCCCGCCGGAATGATGCCGGCGGCGATGACCGCAGCCACCGCGGCACCGGCTTTCTCAACGTCGTCGAACGAGGCCATCACGACGCGCGCGAGCTGCGGTTTTGGCAGCAGCTTCACCGTCACCTCGGTGACCACCGCAAGCAGCCCTTCCGAGCCGATCGACAGGGCGAGCAGGTCATAGCCGGGCGCATCCGGCGCTTCCGAGCCGAAATCGAGCGGCTCGCCTTCGATGGTGTAGCCCCGCACGCGAAGCACGTTGTGCACCGTCAGGCCGTACTTGAGGCAGTGCACGCCGCCCGAGTTTTCGGCGACGTTGCCGCCGATCGAGCAGGCGATCTGGCTCGAGGGATCGGGCGCGTAGTACAGGCCGAAGGGCGCGACGATGTCGGAGATCGCCGCATTGCGCACGCCTGGCTGAACCACGGCCACGCGCGCTGCCGGGTCGAGGCGTAGCACGCGCATGAACTTGGCCATCGACAGCAGCACGCCGTCGGCAAGCGGCAGCGCGCCGCCCGACAGGCCGGTGCCCGCGCCGCGCGGCACCACGGGCACGTCCATCGCATGGCAGGTCTGCAGCACGCGCTGCACCTGCTCTTCGGTCTCCGGCAGGGCGACGACCATGGGCACGCGACGGTACGCGGTCAGACCGTCGCATTCGTAGGGCCGGGTGTCCTCCGTTTCATAGAGCACGCTCTGCGCCGGGAGAAATGCGCGCAGCGCGGCGGCGACTGCCTGCTGGCGGTGCGGATCGATGACCGGCGTGCGTTCGTCTGCGCCCATGGCTGCGGTCTCAGGCCTGCAGATACGGCTTCGCCCAGGCGAGCCCGGCGACCGTGTCCCCACGCGGATTGTATTCACAGCCGATTGCGCCACGGTAGCCCAGGCGGTCGATCGTCTCCAGCAGCCAGGGAAAGTTGATCTCCCCGGTGCCCGGCTCGTGGCGGTCAGGCACGTCGGCGAGCTGCATGTGGCCGATGCGCGGCAGCAGTCGCTCGATCGTCTTGGCCAAGTCACCTTCCATGATCTGCATGTGGAAGATGTCGTACTGCAGGTACGCGTTGTCGGCGCCCGCGGCGTCGATCGCCTCGAGCACCTGCTGCGCGCTGTGCAGGAAAAAGCCCGGCACGCTGCGCGTGTTGCAGGCTTCGACCATCAGCGCGATGCCCGCGCCTTTCAGCTGCTGCGCCGCGAAGGCGAGATTGTCGACCAGCGTGTCGAAGTAATGCGCCCGTGCGGCATTCGGCGGGATCACGCCCGACAGGCAGTTCAGGCGCGGACACTTCACCGCACGCGCATATTCGATCGCGCGCCCGACGCCCTCGCGAAACTCGCTCACCCGCTCGGGCAGGCAGGCGATACCCCGATCACCTTTCGCAAAGTCGCCCCCCGGCAGGTTGTGCAGCACGACCGCGACGCCCGCCTCGTGCGCCCAGCGCGCGACGTCGGCCGACGGCCAGGCGTAGGGGAACTGGTACTCGACGTCACGGAAGCCGGCGCGCGCGGCGGCCGCGAAGCGCGAGGCAAACTCCAGGTCGGGAAACAGCAGCGACAGGTTCGCGGCGAGGCGGGGCACGCGGTCTCCAGATAAGCGCAACTAATGCGGCGATGGTAGATGAGCGGCTCGCATGCCACAACAACGACGGCCCGCGCAGTCGAAGTTGCTAAGATACACGCAGTTTCCTGAGGGGTTTTTCGCTTGGCTTCGCCTGGCCTGCAGCGCGTGTTCCCGTTCCTGGTCTGGTGGCCGATGGTCACCCGGCAGACGCTGCGGGCGGACATCGTCGCCGGGCTGATCAGTGCCATCGTCGTCCTGCCGCAGGGCGTGGCCTTCGCCACGCTGGCCGGCATGCCCCCGGAGTACGGCCTGTACTGCGCGATGGTGCCGGCGCTGATCGCGGCCCTGTTCAGCTCGTCCTGGCACGCGGTCTCCGGGCCGACCAACGCGGTGTCGCTGTTCGTCTTAGCGACGGTCTCGCCGCTCGCCGCGCCGGGCAGCGGCGAGTACATCAGCCTCGTGCTGACGCTGTCGTTCATGGCCGGCGCGATGATGCTCGCGATGGGCGTGCTGCGCCTCGGTCGCCTGGTGAACTTCATCTCGCACACCGTGGTGGTCGGCTTCACCGCGGGCGCGGGCACCTTGATCTTCGCCGCACAGTTGAGCAACTTCTTCGGCGTCGACATGCCCTCGGGCGCCTCATTCGTCACCACGGTGCAGAATTTCGGGCTGCGGCTGGCCGAGTTGAACCCCTACGTGCTGCTGGTCGCCGTGGTCACGCTGCTGAGCGGCATCGTCTCGCGCCGCTACATCAAGAAGGCGCCTTACATGATCGTCGCCCTGGTCCTCGGCGGCGCGAGCGCGTACGCGCTGAACCTCTGGCTCGGCGCGGAGCAGACCGGGATCCGGGTGCTCGGCGCACTGCCCGGCGCGCTGCCGCGCCTGTCGCACCCCGATCTGTCGGCCGACACGCTGAAGTCGCTGATGGGCATCGCCTTCGGCGTCACCGTGCTCGGACTGACCGAAGCGACCTCGATCTCGCGGGCGATCGCGCTGCGCTCCGGGCAGCGCATCGATGGCAATCAGGAGTTCATCGGTCAGGGGCTGGCCAACTTGGTGGCGAGCTTCTTCTCCGGCTATCCGACCTCGGCGTCGTTCAACCGCTCGGGCATCAACTACGAGGCCGGTGCGCGCACCCCGCTGGCCGCTGCGTTCTCCGCGCCGTTCCTGATCGTGGTGCTGTTGCTGGTCGCGCCCCTCGTCGCCTACATCCCGATCGCCTCCATGGCGGCGATCCTGTTCATGGTCGCCTGGGGACTGTTCGACACGCATGCGATGCGCACCATCCTGCGCACCAGCCGCAGCGAGGCCCTGGTGCTGATCTTCACCTACTTCGCGACGCTGCTGATGAACCTCGAGATGGCGATCCTCACCGGGGTCATGCTCTCGCTGGTCGTCTACCTCAACCGCACCTCGCGGCCGCAGATGCGCACCATGGTGCCCGATCCGCGCCATGCCGAGCGACGCTTCGGTCCGGTCGCCGACGGTCTGGCCGAGTGCCCGCAAACCAAGATCCTGAGCATCGAGGGCTCGGTCTACTTCGGCGCGGTGGATCACGTAGAGTCGCACCTCGACACGCTGCGCAACGTATCGCGCGAGCAGAAGCATCTGCTGCTGGCCTGCCGGAACGTCAACTTCATCGACGTGGCCGGCGCCGAGGCGCTGGCGCACGAGGCGCGCAAGCGGCGCTGGGACGGTGGACGCCTGTACCTCTACGGGCTGCGCCTGCCGGTCGAGGACGTGCTGAAAAACAGCGGCCTGATCGCGGAAATCGGCGAGGAGCAGATCTTCCGCTCCAAGCGCGAGGCGATCGCGACCATCTTCGGACGCCTCGACCGCTCGACCTGCGCGCGCTGCCACGCGCGCATTTTCGAGGAGTGCGCAACGCTGCCCCCGCCGGAGGAGCGGTGACCCCGGCGCTCGAGCCGCACGCCCTCGCCACACTGGCCCTCGCGGGCGTCGCATTCGCCCTGTTCGCGCGCGAGCGGGTGCCGATCGAGACCACGAGCCTAGGCGTGCTCGTGCTGCTCACCGCGGGCTTCCACCTGTTCCCCTATTCGCGCGGCGGCGTCGACGTTGCGCCGACCGATTTCTTCCTCGGCTTCGGCCACGAGGCGCTGGTCGCGATCTGCGCGCTGATGATTCTCGGGCGTGGGCTGGTGGTGACCGGCGCGCTCGATCCGGCCTCGCGCGTGCTCGGCCGCCTGCTCGAGGCACGACCCGGTGCCGCCATGCTGCTGGTGCTGGTGCTGTGCGCCGCGGCCAGCGGCGTGATGAACGACACGCCGATCGTCGTGCTGATGCTGCCGATCCTGGTCGGCGCCGCCCTGCGCTCGAAGACGTCGCCCACCCGCACGCTGCTGCCGATGAACTACGCCGTGCTGATCGGCGGCATGGGCACGACCATCGGCACCTCGACCAACCTGCTGGTCGTGACCATCGCCGCGGATCTCGGCGTGCGGCGATTCGAGATGTTTGACTTCATCCACGTCACCGCCATCGCCGCGGTGGGGGGCATTCTGTACCTCTGGCTGGTGCTGCCGCGCCTCATTCCCGAGCGCGCCGGGCCGATCGGGGACGATGCGCCGCAGGTTTTTTCCGCGGTGCTGCACATCGCCGAGGGGGGTGCGGCCGACGGCAGCACCTTCTCCGAGGTACAGAAGAAAGCCGGTGCCGGACTGCGGGTGCGGCGCATCGTGCGCGGCGACGCGCTCGAGCTTGCCCGGCTTCCCAGCCTGACGCTGCGCGCCGGGGATCGACTGTCGGTCGTCGCCCACGCGCAGGACCTGCGCGAGTTCGCCGAGCAGCTCGGCGCGACGCTGCACAGGCCCGAGGACACCCAGCCTCTGGTGGACGAAGAGCATCCGCTCACCGCCGAGGATCAGCGCCTCGCCGAGGTCGTGATCACGGAAGGCTCGCCGCTGCACCGTGCGACGCTGCGCGGCCGCCGCTTCGGCGAGCTCTACGACATCTCCATCGTCGGCCTGCATCGCGCCGGCCGGCAACCGCTCGGTCGCGGGGAGGACCTCGGGGACGTGGTCTTGCGCGCCGGCGACATCCTGCTCGTGCAGGGGACCGAAAAGGACATCGCGGCGCTGCGCTCGCGCGCACGGCTGCTGGTGCTCGATCGCAGCTACGACCTGCCGCGCACCGAGCGCGCGTCGCTCGCGCTCGGGATCCTGGCGCTGGTGGTGCTCGTCGCCGCGCTCAAGCTCGCGCCGATCTCGATTGCCGCGCTGGCCGGAGTCGCGGCCATGCTGCTGACGCGCTGCCTGGACTGGGAGGAGGCCGCCGGGGCGCTGTCGGTCAAGGTCGTGCTGCTGGTCGCTTCGAGCCTCGCTCTGGGCGCCGCGCTCGAGAAGACCGGCGGCACGGCGTGGCTTGCAGCCGCCTTCGTCAACGCCAGCGCCGGTCTGCCGATCGAATGGCTGCTCGCCCTGCTCATGCTGCTGGTCGCCGCGTTCACCAATTTCGTTTCCAACAATGCGGCGGCGGCGGTCGGCACGCCGATCGCGATCAACATCGCGGGACAGCTCGGCGTCGCCCCGGAGCCGCTGGTGCTCGCCATCATGTTCGGCGCAAACTTCTGCTACGTCACACCGATGGCCTATCAGACGAATTTGCTGGTGATGAGCGCGGCGGGCTATCGCTTCAGCGATTTCGTACGCGGCGGGCTGCCGTTGCTTGCGATCATGCTTGCCTCGTATTCCCTTCTATTGCCACGGTTTTTTCCGCTCTGAGCATCGGGCGCGCGTTGGCGTCGCGCCGCTGCATCCACTAGAATTTGCTCGCTCACCCACCCCGCACAAAGGATCCGAACATGGAGCACAAGCTTCCCCCGCTGCCGTACGCGATGGACGCCCTCGCCCCCCACATGTCCAAGGAGACGATGGAGTTCCACTACGGCAAGCACCATCAGGCCTACGTGACCAACCTCAACAACCTGATCAAGGGCACGGAATTCGAGAACGCCTCGCTCGAGGACATCGTCAAGAAGTCGTCCGGCGGCGTGTTCAACAACGCCGCACAGGTCTGGAACCACAGCTTCTTCTGGAACTGCCTGAAGCCGGGCGGCGGCGGCAAGCCTTCCGGCGCGCTCGCGGCGGCGATCGACAAGAAGTGGGGCTCGTTCGACGGCTTCAAGGACGCCTTCACGAAGAGCGCCGTCGGCAACTTCGGCTCGGGCTGGACCTGGCTCGTCAAGAAAGGCGACGGCTCGGTGGACATCGCCAACACCTCGAACGCCGGCACGCCGCTCACCGGCGGCGACAAGGCGCTGCTGACTGTCGATGTCTGGGAGCACGCCTATTACATCGATCACCGCAATGCGCGGCCCAAGTTCGTCGAGACCGTCCTCACCCAGCTCGCGAACTGGGACTTCGCGGCGAAGAACTTCGGCTGAGTCGAGGCGACTTGGGTAACGGGCCCCGCCGCGCACGGGGCCTTTTTATTTTTTGCGCTGCGCGGGGGCCTTGATGAGCGCCATCCTGAATTCGATCGGCCGCACCCTGCTCGCCGGCGGCCTGCTGCTGGCGGCGATCATCGTCATGACCGGCGCGCTCAGCGGCCAGTGGATTCGTCTCGACGACTTCGGCTGGTGGCTGTTCGCGATGCGCTGGCTGCATGTCCTGGCGGCCACACTCTGGGTGGGCCTGCTGTATTACTTCAATTTCGTGCAGATGCCTGCCCTGCCGCGCATCCCGGACGCGCAGCGCCCCGCGATCTCCCAGTTCATCGCACCCGCGGCGCTGTTCTGGTTCCGCTGGGCCGCGGTGGCGACGGTCGTCAGCGGCCTGCTGCTGGCACAGATGCAGGGCTACCTGGGCGCCGCGCTCAGTCTCAGCCGTGGCGTACAGGCCATCGGCATTGGCATGTGGCTCGGTTTGGTGATGGCGGCGAATGTCTGGTTCGTGATCTGGCCAAAGCAGAAGAAGGTGCTCGGCCTGGTGCCCGCCGAAGCCCCGGCGCGTGCGGCTGCCGCCGCAGGGGCCGCGCAGGCCTCGCGCCTCAACCTGCTGCTGTCGGTGCCCATGCTGTATTGCATGGTGGCGCAGCAGAACGGCGGCCTCTAGCCGCGTCCGCTCAGCGGCGCAGGATGCCGCGGATCGGGCTGCCGGGCCCCACGCCGCGCGCCGCAAACCAGCCGCGCGTCATTTCCAGCGCGTAGCGCGCCGGCCGCGTCGCGCAGTGCGATTCCTCGCTGTGCGGCGTCATGTCGGCGATGTTGATCACGCGCGCCGCCTCGTCCAGGAAGGCCACCGAGAGCGGGATGAGGGTGTTCTTCATCCACATGCAATGCGTGGTGGCCTCCTCGAACACGAACAGCATGCCCTCGTTCGGCCCCAGCGATTTGCGAAACATCAGGCCACGCATGCGGCTCGGATCGTCGGCCGCCAGCTCCGCCTGGATCAGGTGCATGCCGGCGCCGAGCTCGACCCTCGGCAACTGCGCCCGCGCCGGGAGGGCCGCCGCGAGGAGCATGGCGAGCGCGAGGAGGGCGCCCCTGAATTGCATCGATTGCATGGCGCGATGTTACAAACAAAAAAGGCAGAGCCGCAGCCCTGCCTTTGACAGCCGAAGCCCGGCTTACTTCTGCTCGGTTTTCTGAGCTTTCTTGGCCTTCTTCGACTTCTTCGCCTTCTTGGCGGACTTTTTCTGGTCCTTGGCGTCCTTCTTCACTTCGGTCTGCGTGCCCTTGTTCTCGTCCGCGGCGACGGCGTTGACGCTGGCGGCGGCAAACAGAGCGGCGAAGAGGATCGTCAGCAACTGCTTCATGGATGTTTCCCTTTCGAAAGGTCGCAAAATGGCCGGCGGAATGCCGGTCAGAGATCCTTAACGCCGTTGCCGCGGAACGGTTGACAGGCGGCAAGGGTCGCCCGGCGGGGCCGCACAAAAAAAAGGGCGAACGTCGCCGTTCGCCCTTCCTGACCCGGTGGTCCGGGTTACTTCTTGGCCTTTTCGCAACCCTTAAGCTTCGGGTCCTTCTTGCACTGCTCGGCAGTCGGCTTCGCCGGCTTCTTGTCCTCGGCAACTGCCACGTAGCTCGTCAGCGCAAAGGCGGCCGTCATCGCCGCGACCAGCAACTTCTTCATGATGTCACTCCAAATTAGATGAAAGAAAAAGTTCGTAACGAGCCGTCGCCTGCGTCCTGCGCTCGCCAGACGTCGGTCCCCGAAAACTGCACCGGTCGCCGTTCGCAGCGTCCCGACCCTCCTAGGCCGGCGCGCGATTCTATGTAGGCGCCGGTCGCCAAGCAATGGCGCCGCGCGGCGTCAGTCGGTTTGCAATGCCGCGAGGGGGGCGTAAATTCCCTCCCCTCGACACCCCGGTGAGCGAGGCATCCGGGCAGTCTTATATAATATATCTTTTATTTCTCACCCTTCCGATTCGCGCAGGAGCTGTCATGGCGTACAAGCACATCAAGGTCCCCTCCAAAGGCGAGAAGATCCGCGTCAACAAGGACTTTTCGCTGTCCGTGCCCGATCAACCGATCATCCCCTACATCGAGGGCGACGGCACCGGCGTCGACATTACGCCGGTAATGCTCAAAGTCGTCGACGCGGCGGTGCAGAAGGCCTACGGGGGCAAGAAGAAGATCGTCTGGATGGAGATGTATGCGGGCGAAAAGTCCTGCAACGTCTACGGCGAGAACGTCTGGCTGCCGGAAGAGACGCTCGAGGCGGCCAGGGAGTACGTGGTCTCGATCAAGGGACCGCTCACCACGCCGGTCGGCGGCGGCATCCGCTCGATCAACGTGGCACTGCGCCAGGAGCTCGACCTCTACGTCTGCCTGCGGCCCGTGCGCTGGTTCAAGGGCGTGCCCAGCCCGCTCAAGGCGCCCGACAAGGTCGACATGGTGATCTTCCGCGAGAACTCGGAGGACATCTACGCCGGGATCGAATGGGCTGCACAGACGCCC
This sequence comes from Betaproteobacteria bacterium SG8_39, assembly GCA_001303445.1. Lineage (GTDB taxonomy): Bacteria > Pseudomonadota > Gammaproteobacteria > Burkholderiales > SG8-39 > SG8-39. Next base: position 9,349 of record LJTQ01000070.1, read on the forward strand.
GAAGCGAAGAAGGTCATCAAGTTCCTGATCGACGAGATGAAGGTGCGCAAGATCCGCTTTCCCGAGACCTCGGCGATCGGCATCAAGCCGGTCTCGAGCGAGGGTAGCGAGCGCCTCATCCGCAAGGCCTTTCAGTACGCGATCGACAACAACCGCAAGTCGGTGACGCTGGTCCACAAGGGCAACATCCAGAAGTTCACCGAAGGCGGGTTTCGCGACTGGGGCTACCAGCTCGCGCAGAAGGAGTTCGGCGCCAAGCTGATCGATGGCGGCCCCTGGTGCAGCTACAAGAATCCGAAGTCCGGACAGGAAATCGTGGTCAAGGACGTCATCACCGATGCGTTCCTACAACAGATCCTTCTGCGTCCGGCCGAATATGACGTCATCGCGACCCTCAACCTGAACGGCGATTATGTCTCCGACGCGCTCGCCGCCGAAGTGGGGGGCATCGGCATTGCACCGGGCGCCAACCTGTCGGATTCGGTGGCCATGTTCGAAGCCACCCACGGCACGGCACCGAAGTACGCCGGCAAGGACTACGTCAATCCGGGCTCCGAGATCCTCTCGGCGGAAATGATGCTGCGCCATATGGGCTGGACCGAGGCCGCCGACGTGATCGTACGCTCGATCGAGGCTGCGATCGGCGACAAGGTGGTGACCTACGACTTTGCGCGCCTGATGGAAGGGGCCAAGCAGGTGTCCTGCTCGGGCTTCGGCCAGGCCATGATCGAGCGCATGTAACACGCGCTCACCGCTGGAAACAAAAAGGCCGCCCGTGGGCGGCCTTTTTGTTTCCAGCGGTGAGCGCCGGGCTCACACCTTCTGGATATTCGAAGCCTGCTTGCCCTTCGGGCCTTGCACGACGTCGAAGCTGACCTTCTGGCCTTCCTTGAGGGTCTTGAATCCCCCCATGTTGATGGCGGAAAAGTGCGCGAACAGATCCTCGCTACCGTCGTCCGGCGTAATGAAACCGTAACCCTTCGCGTCGTTGAACCACTTCACGGTGCCTGTTGCCATATTACGTCCCTCGTTCGTTTCCCAACCGGGCGCACCCGGGCCATGCCTGAACTTCCGGCCTGCCCGCCCCGTTCGATGGCGCACCAGACAGCCTGAATCCAAACACAGGTCGCGTTTTACGCGCCCGGCCCAACATCGTCAAGAGGTGGCCGGGGATGTGCAAAACGTCCGCAACCCCGTGAAAAGCACGGGATTTCCGCCCCCGGATCACATTGCGCCCCCCCCTCACATTGATTACGATAAGCGCACGCGTCGCGGCCATTGCTCAGCGTGGCCGCACTGCAGCGGAGAAACGTTGAAACATTGCGCAGGAGCCTAGGTCGAACGGGGGTGGGTCAGAAAGCGGAATCGGAGAGGGATGGCGCAGTACAAGGACAACACGTTACTCGAGGCTCAGAAGAGCAAACTCAAGCCGCCCTCGATGTTCAAGGTCATGCTGCTCAATGACGATTACACCCCCATGGAGTTCGTGGTTCTGGTTCTGCAGAAATTCTTCAACATGACCCGGGAGCGGGCAACCCAGGTCATGCTCAAAGTGCACCGCGATGGTATCGGCGTGTGCGGCGTCTATCCGAAGGACGTGGCCGCCACAAAGGTTCAGCAGGTCGCCGGCTTTTCGCGTAAGCACCAACACCCGCTGCAGTGCGTGATGGAGGAAACATAAGCATGATTGCCCAGGAACTCGAAGTCAGCTTGCACATGGCGTTCGTCGAGGCGCGTCAAAAACGCCACGAGTTCATCACGGTCGAGCACCTCCTTCTCGCGCTACTCGACAATCCGACCGCGGCAGAGGTGCTGCGTGCCTGCGGCGCCAACATGGACGAGCTGCGCAAGCAGCTGACGCAGCATGTCGGCGAACAGACCCCGCGCATTCCCTCGGACCGCGAAGTCGACACCCAGCCCACGCTCGGCTTCCAGCGCGTGATCCAGCGCGCGATCCTGCACGTGCAGAGCTCGGGCAAGAAGGAAGTGACCGGCGCGAACGTGCTGGTCGCGATCTTCGGCGAGAAGGACTCGCACGCAGTCTACTTCCTGCAGCAGCAGGGCATCACGCGCCTCGACGTCGTCAATTACATCTCGCACGGCATCACCAAGACGCCGCAGCAGGCGAGCGCCAAAGCCGAACAGGAAGCCGAGCAGGAGGGGGAGGCGCAGACCTCCAACAGCCCGCTCGACAACTACACCCAGAACCTCAACGCGTTCGCGCTGTCGGGCAAGATCGATCCGCTCATCGGCCGCGACCGGGAGCTCGAGCGCGTCATCCAGACGCTGTGCCGGCGGCGCAAGAACAACCCGCTGCTGGTCGGTGAGGCCGGTGTCGGCAAGACGGCGATCGCCGAGGGGCTCGCGCGGCGCATCGTCGAGGGCTCGGTGCCCGAGCTGCTCGCCAAGAGCACCGTCTACGCGCTCGACATGGGCGCACTGCTGGCGGGCACCAAGTACCGGGGCGACTTCGAACAGCGCCTGAAGGCGGTCCTCAAGCAGCTGGTCGACAATCCGCAGGCGATCCTGTTCATCGACGAGATCCACACGGTGATCGGTGCCGGTGCGGCTTCGGGCGGCACGCTCGACGCGTCG
>LJTQ01000071.1 GCA_001303445.1 Betaproteobacteria bacterium SG8_39
GGGCGTGGCGCGGGCCATGCCGCTGAAACGCACGCACGCACGCTGCGTTTCGCCTTCCGTCGCGAGCTCGGCGAGTTCCGCATTCAAGCTCACGACATCGGTGTGCGGCGGCTTGCCGCTGCGGTTGAACGCGCCCTTGCTGAGCGCGGCGCACATCTGCGGCGTCGCAAATTCCCGGACCTCGTCGAGCCTGCCGATGTCATTTGCGATTTGCAGCCGCACGAAGTTGAGTTTCGCGCTGCGCAGGAAACCCGGCAAGTCGAAACCATCGGGCAGCTGCGGTCCTTTCTGCGCACTGCCCGCAGCCGGCGCCATGTCGTTCAATCCCGCAGCCTGCGAGGGCGGTGGTGCAGCCACGGTTTCGCTGCCCAGGCCGGCGAACTGCGCCGCCGGCATGCCCTCGTTGCGAGCCCGCAGGATCAGGCGCGCGACGTACGCGCCGATCGCGACCAGCAGGGCGACCATCAAGACGCCGAATAGCACGTTCCCGCCGAGCAGCGCACCGATCAGGCCGCCGGCCGCGAGGTTGCCGAGCACTGGCATCCAGCCGCGACTGGAGCGCGTCGTCGGCGCGCGGGGCGCAGGGACGGAAGGGGGCGTCGGCGCGGCCGATTGGGTGGTGATCAGGCCGCGCTGGAATCCGACGGCACGCAGGGCTTGGGGCGTCCGGGCCTCGGCCTCAGGCAACGCCAGCAGCGCACCGATCAGCATGATTCCCAGTCCCCGCAAAACGCCTTTCCTGCTCATCTCCGCTTCACCTTATCGACCGTGACCGATCGTACCCTAGCGCGCGCACAGGCAACAACGCGCCCTGTGGCGCCGGGCTTCAGAGGCGCAGGCCCCGATGCACGGCGACGACGCCGGCAGCCAGGTTGAACACCTCGACCTCCGCAAAACCCGCCTGCTGCATCATCTCCGCGAGCGCGGCCTGATCCGGATGGCGGCGGATCGATTCGGCAAGGTAGCGATAGGCAGCCGCATCTCCGGCCACGCGCGCGCCAAGCCAGGGCAGCACCCTGAACGAGTACAGGTCGTACAACGGCGCCAGCGCCTTGCGCACCTTCGAGAACTCGAGCACGAAGAGGCGTCCACCGCGCCGCAGTACACGCGCCATTTCGCGCAATGCGACGTCCTTGTGCGTCATGTTTCGCAGGCCGAAGCCCACCGTGACGCAGTCGAAAGACGCATCCGGAAACGGCAGCGCCTCGGCATCGCATTGCACCGCCGGCAACAGCAGGCCCGCATCGTGGGTCCGCGCACGCCCCTGCGCGAGCATTGCCCCGTTGATGTCGGTCATGCAAACCCGCCCGCTCGGCCCGACGCGTCGCGCGAGCGCGCGCGCCAGATCACCGGTTCCGGTCGCAATGTCGAGCACCTGTTCGCCCGGTCTGACCCGGGCGAGTGCGACCACGAAAGCCTTCCAGAACCGGTGCAGCCCGAGCGACATCAGGTCGTTCATCACGTCGTAACGCCCGGCCACCTGGTCGAACACCGCCGCGACACGACGCGCCTTGTCCTCCTCGGCAACCTGTTCGAATCCGAAGTCCGTATTCGTAGACATTTAATAGCTGACGTTTAACGTATGTGTGCGCTTACTACCTTGATTTAGGGGAGAGCCGTGCGTGCGGCAGATGTTACCCGCTGGAGTCCTCGCCGTACCGCAACCTTTCCGTCACATTTCCTTCTTAGAATCTTGAGCGCGCCCAAGTCTGCAACCCCATGGCTGCCAACATACTCGTCGTCGAAGACGAACCCGCGATCCAGGAGCTCATCGCCGTCAACCTGGAGCATGCGGGCCATCACGTGATCCGCGCAGCCGACGCCGACCGCGCCCTGTCGATCGTGCGCAATGCCCTGCCCGATCTTTTGCTCATCGACTGGATGCTGCCGGGCACCTCGGGCGTCGCACTCGCGCGCCAGCTGCGCCAGGAGCCGCGCACCCAGCAGATTCCGATCATTATGCTGACGGCGCGCGCCGCCGAGCAGGACAAGGTTCTGGGGCTGGATGCGGGCGCGGACGACTACGTCACGAAGCCGTTTTCACCGCGCGAACTCATCGCGCGCATCAAGGCGGTGCTGCGCAGGCGCGCGCCGCAGATGACCGACGAGCCGGTCGACAGCGCGGGCTTGCGGCTTGAGCCCTCGACGCGGCGGGTGTTCGGCAATCGCCGGCCGCTCGAGCTCGGTCCGACCGAGTTCAGGCTGCTGCACTTCCTCATGACGCATGCCGAGCGCGTGCATTCGCGCGCCCAGCTGCTGGATCAGGTCTGGGGCGACCATGTGTTCGTCGAGGAGCGCACGGTCGACGTGCACATCCGGCGCCTGCGCAAGGCGCTCGAGCCGACCGGCCACGACCGACTGGTCGAAACCGTGCGCGGCGCGGGTTACCGCTTCTCGGTCCAACCAGTGTGAGAGAATCCGAGCCGGGTCATGAATCCGGTCTGGAGCAATACGATCGGCGTCGCGATCGCCTCGGCGGCCATCGGCCTCGTCGTCGGCGCATTCGCCGGTCCCACGTGGGGTTGGGGCGCCGTCGCCGGCGTGCTTGCCCTTCGGCTCCTATATCACGCAGCACATCTCGCCGGCCTGTCGCACTGGCTCCAGGCCCCGCAGCGCGCGACGCTGCCGAGCGGACACGGCGTTTGGGAAGAGGTGCTCGCCGAGCTGCACCACACGCTGAAGTCCCTTGAAACCGAGCGCGATCAGCTCGGCCGCGCCCTGCTGCGCTTCCGCGCCGCAGCCCAGGCACTGCCGGACGGCGTGATCATCCTCGACCGCGACAACCACATCGAATGGGCGAATGCCACCGCACGTCGCCAACTGGGCGTCGACGCGCGACGCGACGCCGGCAGCCCGGTGGTCAACCTGGTGCGTCATCCTGATTTCGTCGCCTACCTGCGCCGCTCGGATTACGGCGCGCCGCTGATCCTGCGTTCGACCCGCACCGACGCGGTGCTCTCGGTCCGCATCATCGAGTTCGGCGCCGATCGCAAGCTGCTCAGTTCGCGAGACGTAACAAGCGACGAGCGCCTCGACACCATGCGACGCGATTTTGTCGCCAATGTGTCGCATGAGCTCAAGACACCGGTCACCGTGCTCTCGGGATTCGTCGAAACGCTGACCGACGAGCACCTCGAGCTGACGCCCGTGCAGCGCAAGCGCTTTCTCGGCCTGATGGCCGAGCAGGGCCAGCGCATGCGCCGCCTGATCGAGGATCTGCTGACGCTCTCCGCGCTCGAATCGAGCCTGACGCCGAGCGACGAACAGGAGATCGCCATGCGCCCGCTTTGCGATCGCTTGCTCGAGGAGGCGCAGGCCTTGTCGGGCGGCCGTCACCAGATCGACGTCGACGTCGCGAGCGAGGCCGCGCTGTACGGCAGCGAATCGGAGCTGACGAGCGCGTTCTCCAACCTGGTATCGAACGCCATCCGGTATTCGCCGGACGGCGGCAGTGTGCACATTGCTTGGCGAATCGAGGACGGGCGCGGCCTGTTCAGCGTTTCCGACGCCGGCATCGGCATCGATCCGCGCCACGTACCCCGTCTGACGGAGCGTTTCTACCGCGTCGACCGGGGGCGTTCCCGCGAAACCGGCGGCACCGGCCTCGGTCTGGCAATCGTCAAGCACGTCCTGACGCGTCACGACGCGACACTCGAAGTCGAGAGCGAGCCCGGCCGAGGCTCGACCTTCAGCGCCGTCTTTCCCGAGCAGCGCCTGGTGCAGCGCAAAGCCGCGCGCGCCGCGGCCTGAGCACGCGCGCGCTAGACGGTTTCGTAGGCGACGCGCTCGAAATCGCTGCCGCGCTCGAGCACCGAGAGCAGACGCACCCGCACCATCGAATCGACGTGGGCGTCGACCATGCGCTTGGGCTTGTACCAACCGGCCGGCAGGATCAGTGAAGGCGGTGCATCGAGCGCCTCCACCCCGGTCAGCGAGAGCGCGGGAACGAACTTCTCGTTCGCCGCATTCAGCCCGGTTGGGCGCACCGCCATCGCCGCGGGCAATCCCGGCATGAGCTTGAGGCCTGCGTACAGGTCGCCCTCCTCGCTGTTCATCAGCCAGCGTACCTGCGCGAGAAGGAACGTTTTCGCGTCCGAGGGCCGCACTGCGATCAGCTGGCCGTGCGCATAGCGCCGCCCGGTCTCGCCTGCTTTGCGCATGATCTTCAGGCCTTGCATGCTCTGATCGACCAGTTGCCACTGCTCGACGGCGAAACCGCGGATGGTGCTGTACTTTTCGTCGTCGCGCGTACTCACGCGACCGAAGGTGGCGAGCTCGGCCGACTCGCGCTGCGAAATGCCGCTGCTGTCGCGCGGCTGGCGAAACGGCTGACCTGATACGAAGTAGTGAATCGCGGCGATGCCGTTGCAGATCTGCGCAACATCCGAAACGCGCCGTCGCTCGGGTCCGCGCGCGGCGCGCATCTGACACCACTGCCGGTAGAGGAAAACCAGCAACTGCTCGCAGGACGGCTGCACGCAGTCCTCGCCCAGCGCGAGCCTCGCCGGGGACTCTCCCTTACGCAGCAACCCCACACGGTTGCGCAGGCTCTTGGCGAGCCGATCGGTATCCAGGTAGCGCAATGCCGTGCCGGTGGCGCTGCTCGGATCGATCCGCTCCGGCGCGTCGTCGCCGGCGAGGTCGAGCGCGAGGGGCAGCAAATCCTTCGAAGCCGGCGCCACGCGCTCGAGCCCGACCTTGCTCGCCCAGCGCTCGAGCAGGAAGGCCACGAAGGTGAGCTGGCGCTGGGTGAGTTCGTTGGGATTACACAGACCGGTAAGCAGAGCACGCACATAGGCAATGCGCGGCGAAGTGTCGTGCACGTCGCGGTTGAGGTAGTCCTTGACCGTCTCCTCGGCAACGTCGAGCTCTTCTGCCCGGCCAAAGGCCTCGTGCAGCGCGCGCCACTCGGCCTTCGGCACCTGACGGTACGCGCGGTAGTGATGAAACATCTTGAGCCCGGAATACGCCAGCACGCGCTGGCACACGAGCGCGCCCTGCCCGCGCATCGCGGCATCACCCATTGCCGCTGCTTCCAGGCAGCGCATGTAGCCGAGTCGCATCTGCTCCCACAGCGCGAGCGTCTGCTTGAAGGTCGCCACCTCGGCATCGGCCATCGGCAGCGCGCGATTGGTAAATCGCTTGGCCTGCTCGATCTGCACGAAATGCACCGCTTCGCGAATCGCCTCGAGCGCACCCAGCCGCGTCATGGCGCGGGTCGGGAAGCGGTTGAACTCGCGGACCTGAGAAAGCATCTGCTGCTGAGCGGCCGACACATTGGCGAGCGGCACGTCCTCGAGCCACTTCGTGCAGGTCTCGGCATCGATGAACTCCGGCGACGCGTCGGGCGCGAGCACCGGCAGCGGAAACGCGGAGAAGTCAGTCATTGCAACACCTTCAGCCCAACAATTCCGTTAAGCGCGTACCGACGCACGCATCGGCAACGTCCGCCCGCATCGCGCCCTTGCGCTGCTGCGCGCCCCAAACCGGCTCCGGAAAATGCGGGTCGTCGCGATAGCGCGGGATCACGTGCCAGTGCAGGTGCGGCACCTGGTTGCCGAAGCTCGCCAGGTTCACCTTCTCGGGTCGGTAAAGCTCCCGCAGCACACGTTCGGCCGCGAATACGACGTGCATCAGCCGGTCGCGCTCGACCGGTTCCAGGTCGGTCATTTCGGCAACGTGCCGTCGCAATACCACGCGCAGGAACCCCGGGTAGCCTTCTACGTCTGCTCGTACCACGCGGCAATGTGCATCGCGCCATACGACGATCCCGCCATCTCCTTCGCACAGGGCACAGCGTAGCGGCACACCGACCTCGCGCCCTAAAGCAGGACGCGCTCGATGCCGCCCGCGTTTGCCTTGGACACGAAATCCTCGAGCCAGTGTTCACCGAGCAGATGGCGCGCCATTTCAACCACAATATAGTCGGGCTGCGCCCCGGTGTCATCCGCGAAACGGGCCAGTCCCTGAAGGCAGGACGGGCAGGATGTGAGAACTTTCACACTTTCACCTTCGCGTCGCACCATTTCCACGCCTTCCTTCAGCACCTCCTCCTTGAGAAACCGCACCTGGGTGGAGACGTCGGGCCGGCTGACCGCCAGCGTGCCTGACTCCCCGCAGCAGCGGGGCGACAGGCTCACCGCGGCGCCGGTCAGCGCGCGCGCGACCTCGAGTGGTCGATGCACCTTCATCGGGCTGTGGCAGGGGTCGTGATACAGATAGCGCGCGCCCTGCACCCCTTCGAGCTTGACACCCTTTTCGAGCAGATACTCGTGAATGTCGAGCAGGCGCGCGCCGGGAAAGATCTTCTCGAATTCGTAGCGCTCGAGCTGATCGAGGCAGGTGCCACAGGAGACGATGACGGTGCGGATGTCGAGGTAGTTGAGCGTCGTCGCCAGCCGGTGAAACAGGACGCGGTTCTGCATGATGATGCGCTCGCCGCGCTCCGACTCCCCGGCGGCGCGCTGTGGATAGCCGCAGCACAGGTAACCCGGCGGCAGCACGCACTGGGTGCCGATTTCGTAGAGCATCGCCTGCGTCGCCAGGCCCACCTGCGAGAACAGGCGCTCCGAGCCACAGCCAGGAAAATAGAAAACCGCGTCGGCCTCCTCGCCCGTCTTTGCCGGATTGCGCACGATCGGCACGACCTTCGGGTCCTCGATGTCGAGCAGCGCCCGGCCCGTTCTGCGCGGCAGCCCGGCCGGCAGCGGCTTGTTGACGAAGTGCACGACCTGCGCCAGCGGCGCGCGGCGGCCGGTGCTTGCCGGCGGCCGGGCAGACTGCGCCTGCGCCAACCCGACGGACCTCGCCACCCGGTGAGCGAGGCGCTGCGCCCTGTAGCCCCACCCGATCATCGCCGTGCGCGCCAGCTTGACGGACCGCGGATCGGTTGCGTTCAGCAGAAACAGCGCCGCACGCGTGCCCAGGTTGACGCGCCGCCGGCCGGCGCGGCGTAGCAGGTTTCGCATTGCCATCGACACGTCACCAAAGTCGATGTCGACCGGGCACGGCGCCGCGCACTTGTGGCACACGGTGCAGTGCTCGGCCACGTCCGAGAACTCATCGTAATGCCCGAAGGCGACGCCGTGCCGCGTCTGCTCTTCGTACAGCATCGCTTCGATGAGCAGCGAGGCGGCAAGGATCTTGTTGCGCGGCGAGTACAGCAGGTTCGCGCGCGGGACGTGGGTCGCGCAGACCGGCTTGCATTTGCCGCAGCGCAGGCAGTTCTTCACCGCCTCCGCGATGGCGCCGAGATCCGAATGCTCCAGGATGAGCGACTCGGCACCGATGAGTGAAAAACTCGGCGTGTAGGCATTCGCCAGATCGCCCCCCGCGAGCAACTTGCCAGCATTGAAGCGGCCATCGGGGTCGACCGCCGCCTTGTACGCGCGAAACGCCTCGCGCTGTGCCGTGTCGAGGAACTCGAGCTTGGTAATGCCGATGCCATGCTCGCCGGAAACGACGCCGCCGAGCGCGGTGGCGAGTCGCATAATGCGCGCGACGGCCTGCGTCGCACGCTGCAGCATCGCGTAGTCGTCCGAGTTCACCGGTATGTTGGTGTGCACGTTTCCATCGCCGGCATGCATGTGCAGCGCCACAAATACCCGACCGCGCAGCACGCGGCGGTGCACGCCGTCGGCGCCATCGAGAATCTCGCGGAAGGCAAGGCCGGCGAAAATCGCGTGCAACCCCTCGCGCACCTCGTCTTTCCAGGACAGCCGCAACGCGTAGGCCTGCAGCGCCTCGCACACCGTCGCGAACCGGGTCGCGAGCTCGTTGTGCAGCGCGCCCCAGCCCGAGACGTCCGAGGGGAGTTCGATCGCTGGCGCATCGAGCTGTTCGCCCAGCCAGCGCCAGCGCGCGCGCACGCGCTCGATCAGTGCAAGCGCCCGCGCCGGCCGGTCGCCGAGAATCTGCGCGCTCGGCAGGGTCTCGTCGACGCGGTAGAGCCGCAGCGCGCCGTGGAAGTAACCCTCGAGCGCATCGAGCAGCTCGAGCTTGTTGGCGATCGACTGCTCGATGTTGATCCGCTCGATGCCGTCGGTGTAATCCGCCAGCCGCTCGAGCGGAATGACCACGTCCTCATTGATCTTGAAGGCGTTGGTGTGCTTTGCGATCGCTGCGGTACGCGCTCGATCGAGCCAGAAGCCGCGGCGCGCATCCGCCGAGACCGCGACGAAGCCTTCGCCCCCGCGCGCATTCGCGATGCGAACCACCGCAGACGCAGCGCTCGCCACGGCATCGACGTCCTCGCCGACCAGATCGCCGATCAGCACCATGCGCGGTCGCGCGTTGCGCCGCGACTTGGTGGCATAGCCGACCGCCTTTACGTAGCGTTCGTCGAGATGTTCGAGACCCGCGAGCTGCACGCGCGGATGGCCATCGAGGTAATGTTTGACCTCGACGATCGCCGGCACCGCATCGCGCGCCAGACCGAAAAACTCGAGGCATACGCTGCGCACATGGGCCGGCATCCGATGCAGCAGGAAGCGCGCCGCAACAATGATGCCGTCGGTGCCCTCCTTTTGCACCCCGGGCAGCCCACCGAGGACCTTGTCGGTCACGTCCTTGCCCAGGCCGAGCTTGCGGAACGCCCGCGCGGGCACTTCGAGGTCGCGCTCCTCGCGCAGCGTCGCCCCGTCGGGCGCGTAGCGCCGCAGGCGAAACCGCGCATGCGCGAGATCGTGGATCCGTCCCAGGTTGTGGTCGAGACGCTCGACCTCGAGCCACTCGGCCTGCGGCGTCACCATGCGCCAGGACACCAGGTTGTCGATCGCCGTGCCCCAGAGCACCGCTTTCTTGCCGCCCGCGTTCATGGCGACGTTACCGCCGATCGTCGCCGCGTCGGCGGAGGTCGGGTCGACGGCAAACACCAGACCGGCCGCCTCCGCAGCATCCATCACGCGTCGCGTGACGACGCCGGCACCGGCGCGGATCGTCGGCACCGGGCCTTCGACGCCCGGCAGCGTGCGCCATTCGACCGCCGACAGGGCTTCGAGCTTCTCGGTGTTGAGCACCGCGGAGCGCCGTGTCAGCGGCACCGCACCCCCGGTGTAACCCGTGCCGCCGCCGCGCGGAATGATGCTCAGGCCGAGTGCACCAAGCGCCGCCACCAGCGGCTGCAGCTCGTCCTCGCGCTCCGGTGAAACCACGACGAACGGGTACTCGACACGCCAGTCGGTGGCGTCGGTCACGTGCGAGACGCGGGCGAACGGATCGAACTGCACGTTGTCACGACGCGTCACCCGTGCGAGCCGCCTGCGCACGCGCGCGCGCAGGGTGCGCGTCTCGTCGAACGACACCTCCAGGTCCGCCACGGCCTTGCCGGCCGCCTCGAGCAAACCCAGCACCTTCGGGTTCCCGCCGCGACGCTGCTCGATCGCCTCCAGCCGACGCCGCATGCCGGCGAACACCTCCGCGCGCCGTTTCGGATGCGCGATGAGGTCATCCTCGATATACGGGTTGCGCAGGATGACCCACATCTCGCCGAGCACTTCGTACAGCATGCGTGCCGAGCGGCCCGTGCGGCGTTCCGCACGCAGCGCACTGAGGCGCGACCAGGCCTCGGCGCCCAAAATGCGCAGCACGATCTCGCGGTCCGAGAACGAGGTGTAGTTGTAGGGAATTTCGCGCAGCCGTTCAGCCAGCGCCTGCGCGACAGCGGCCGTCATCGGCGCATTCTAGCGGGATGCTGCAACGCAACGACCCCTCTTTGCGCGCAGGATCAGTGCACGGTTTGCGGCACGGCCGCGTCGCCGCCAAAGATGTCGCGATACCCCGCGTAGAAGCTCGCGAACAACGTCGGCAGCAGGACGATGACGAGCGGGAAGACGAGTGACACGAGCGAAGCGCGTCCGACGTCCTGCGCGAGCAGCGCGAGCGCGCTGAGCGCGACAAGCGGCAGCACGAATGTCAGCACCGCGGCGGCGAGGCCGTAGGCCAGAAACGCGCGCCAATTCATCCAGCAGGCGAAGAGACTGAAAAACAGCGCCTTGGGGGCGTTGATCGCGTGCCACGCGGCAAGCACCGGCGCGAACCAGAAACTCAGCATGACTGGAACGTACAATCCGGCTGCGAGCAGGAGCGCCAGCGCGAATGCGCCACTGCGCACGTCGGCCGGTTCCGGCACTTCACCGGCCAGCATCCAGCGCGCGAGCGTACCGCCATCGGCCAGCGCCGTCGCCGCCAGCAGCAGCACCAGCGAAAGCAAGTAGATCGCTCCGAGCGTCAGCTGCACGTCGACACGGTGGCGAAAACCCTCGAACAGCAAGCCCACGCGAACCGGCCCGCCCTGCTCGGCCGCGCGGCTCGCCGCCATGAAGCCCACCGAAAACGGCGGCACCAAGATCGAGGCCACGACGACGCCGATCACCGGCAGCGCCGAAACGAACGTCATCACAAACCACCAGCTGAACACCAGCAGAAGCCAGGCGAGCGGCGCCACGCGGAACAGCCGCCAGCCTTGCCCGAGCCAGCCGACGCCATGGCCCGCGGGAACAATCCGCGCCTGCGTCGTCATGCCAGCGGCCAGCCGAGCGCCGCCTCGTCAGCGCGCAACGCCAGGACCGCCTCGAAGTGCTCCGGGTCGTGTGCATGCACGAGCGCACCGGGGCGCGGCAGATGCAGGTCACGCAGCCGCGACAGCCAGAAGCGCAGCGCGGCCGCGCGCAGCAGCACGGGCCAGGCGCCGCGCTCCAGCGCGGTGAACGGCCGCTCACGCGCATACGCTTCGAGCAGCGCGCCTGTCTTGGTTTCGTCGAGCCGCAGATCGTCTGCCGGGTGCACGAGGCACCAGTCGTTTGCACACACTGCGCAATCGTAGAGCAGGCAGTCGATCCCGGCGAAATAGAAGTCGATGACACCGCTCAGGCGGTGGTCTTCGAACAAGGCATTGTCGCGGAACAGATCCGCGTGCACCGGACCGCGCGGCAGGTCGGGGAAACGGTACAGGGACTGAAAGCGCAACTCCTCTTCGAGCCGCGCCCGCTGTGCCGCGCTCAAGTATGGCCGCACCTCGCGTGCCGCGATGCGCCACCACTTCGCGCCACGTGGGTTTTCCAGGGTTCCCGCATAGCCGCGACCCGCAAGGTGCATGCGCGCAAGCAGCGCGCCAAGCGCTGCGCAGTGCGCAGCCGTCGGCACCTCGACCGAGGCCCCCGGCAGGCGCGTGACGAGCGCCGCCGGCTTGCCGTTGAGGGTGGACAGCTGAGCTCCCGCGCGACTCGCGATCGGCGCCGGACAGGGAATGCCGCTGCGCGCCAGGTGCGACATCAGCCCGATGTAGAACGGCAGTTCCTCCGCGGCAAGGCGCTCGAACAGCGTCAGCACGTAACGACCCTGCGTGGTCGTGACGAAGAAGTTGCTGTTCTCGATACCCTTGGCGATGGGCTCCAGGGTCAGGAGCGTTCCGACCGGGTAGGCTCGCAGCCAGGCGTCGAGTTCCGCCTGCGTTACGGTGGTGTAAACCGACATCGCCCGATTTGGCCCTGCGCGGCGCCTGCGCGCCCTATCCGCGCCGCAAAACCACCCTCACTCGAAGGTGTGAATCGGCCACATCGGCACGCGCAGTCCGCTGTCGAGCGAATCGCGGCGCGTCCACTCACCCTTCCCGGTCTGCACAAGGTAATACGTCGGCCCCTCCTGCGGGGTGACCTTGAGCATGATGACCTCCCCGCCATCGCGGATCTCCTCCACCTTGTCGCCTTCCTGGACGGGGATGCGCACGCGGGGCTCACCGGCCGGATCCGTCGCGCCGGGGGGCGGCTCCGGAAGGGGCTCGAGCTTAGGTGGCGAATCGTTTTGCGCCAGCGCGCTGCCTGCGAGCGCCGCGAAGACGAGGATTGCGATGCGGGACATGGGGGCGGAAAGCGATTGGATTTTACCAGAGCGCACCGCGGCACAGCGCC
>LJTQ01000072.1 GCA_001303445.1 Betaproteobacteria bacterium SG8_39
GCAGAGCACGACGGCGCCGGGCAGCATCAAGCGGTCGAGGAGCGGCGCGACCGCCGCAGCGAGTTCGCGGTCGCGCGCAGGATCATCCGTGCCGAGATCGACATGCGCGAGCGCGGCGCTTCTGCCCAGCCGCGCAAACGCGTGGGGCAGCGATTCGCGAAAGTCGCCCAGAAACAGCTGCGCATCGGCCGGGCGCAGCCGCGGCGGGCAGTGCACCTCGCGGTCGAAAACGTAGATCGCGCGCTGCGGGAACAGCACGCGCAGGCGATCGTAGCTGCGCCCCTTGCCGAGACCGACTTCGAGCACGTCTCCCGGGAGCGCCTGCACGAGCTGCGCGGCGTGGTCGAGACAGGTCCTTTGCGTCTGCAGGCGCGCAATCATGCGCGAGAGCGCATCCATGCGCACCGACCTCTCCGTCCGCTCGGCCGCGGCCTCAGGCCGCCGCCTTGGACTGCGCCTTCTCGAACACCATGTGTCCGCCGCGCCGGTCGACGAAGATCCTGTCCTTCGGCGCGAAGCGCCCCTCCAGGATGGCCTTGGCCAGCGGGTTCTCGATCTCGGACTGGATCGCGCGCTTGAGGGGCCGCGCGCCGTACACCGGGTCGAATCCCGCCTTGGCAACCTCGGTCACCGCAGCGTCGGAAATTTCGAAGCCGAACTCCATGTGTGCAAGCCGGCTGGCGAGTCGCTTGAGCTGGATGCGGGCGATCGACTTGATATGGTCCTCGCCCAGGGCGTGGAACACCACCACCTCGTCAATACGGTTGATGAACTCGGGCCGGAACTGCGTCTTCACCTCGGCCATGACGGCAAGCTTGATCACGCCGTAGTCGCTGCCGGCCATCTGCTGGATCATCTGCGAACCGAGGTTCGAGGTCATCACCACCACCGTGTTCTTGAAATCCACCGTGCGGCCATGTCCGTCAGTGAGACGCCCGTCGTCGAGCACCTGCAGCAGCGAGTTGAACACGTCAGGATGCGCCTTCTCGATCTCGTCGAACAGGATCACGGAGTACGGCCGACGCCGAACCTGCTCGGTGAGCTGGCCGCCTTCCTCATAGCCGACGTAGCCCGGCGGCGCGCCGATGAGGCGCGAAACCGAGTGCTTCTCCATGTACTCGGACATGTCGAGCCGGATGAGATGCTCCTCCGAGTCGAACAGGAACGTGGCGAGCGCCTTGCACAGCTCCGTCTTGCCGACGCCGGTCGGCCCGAGAAACAGGAACGAGCCGTAGGGCCGGTTCGGATCGGCGAGCCCCGAGCGCGAGCGCCGGATGGCGTCCGACACCAGCCGCACCGCCTCGTCCTGACCGACGACGCGCTGATGCAGTCGCTCTTCCATGTGGATGAGCTTGTCGCGCTCACCCTGCATCATCTTCGACACCGGAATCCCCGTGGCGCGCGAGACGACCTCGGCGATCTCCTCGGCGCCGACCTTGGTGCGCAGGAGCTTCGCCTTCTGCTCGCCTTCCGCCCCCGCGGTTTCGGCGCGCTTGAGCTGCGCTTCGAGCTGCGGGATGCGCCCGTACTGGATCTCGCTCATCGTCTGCCAGTCGCCCTTGCGCCGCGCGTCCTCCATCTGCAGGCGCAGCTTCTCGAGCGATTCCTTGACCTGCGCACTGCCCGCGACCTGCGCCTTCTCGGCCTTCCAGATCTCCTCGAGGTCCGAGTAGTCTTTCTCCAGCCGCGCGATCTCGTCCTCGATCAGCGCCAGGCGCTTCTTGGAGGCCTCGTCGGTCTCCTTCTTGATCGCTTCGCGCTCGATACGCAGCTGGATCATGCGCCGGTCGAGCCGGTCCATCGACTCCGGCTTGGAATCGATTTCCATCTTGATGCGCGCAGCGGCCTCGTCGACCAGATCGATCGCCTTGTCCGGCAGAAAGCGATCGGTGATGTAGCGATGCGACAGTTCCGCCGCGGCGACGATCGCCGGATCGGTGATCTCGACGCCATGGTGAACTTCGTACTTTTCCTGCAGTCCGCGCAGGATCGCGATCGTCGCCTCGACGCTCGGCTCGCCGACCAGCACCTTCTGGAAGCGGCGCTCGAGCGCGGCGTCCTTCTCCACGTACTTGCGGTATTCGTCGAGCGTGGTCGCGCCGATGCAGTGCAGTTCGCCGCGCGCCAGCGCGGGCTTGAGCATGTTGCCGGCGTCGATCGCGCCCTCCGCCTTGCCGGCACCGACCATGGTGTGCAGCTCGTCGATGAAGACGATGGTGTTGCCTTCGTCCTGGGCGATCTCCTTCAACACCGCCTTCAGCCGCTCCTCGAACTCGCCGCGGTACTTCGCGCCGGCGAGCAGCGACGCCATGTCGAGCACCAGCGTGCGCTTGTTCTTCAGCGATTCCGGCACCTCACCGTTGACGATGCGCTGCGCAAGGCCTTCCACGATCGCCGTCTTGCCCACCCCCGGCTCGCCGATCAGCACCGGATTGTTCTTGGTGCGCCGCTGCAGAATCTGGATCACGCGACGGATCTCGTCGTCGCGTCCGATCACCGGGTCGAGCTTGCCCTGACGCGCGCGCTCGGTGAGGTCGAGCGTGTACTTGGCGAGCGCCTGGCGCTGCGATTCGTCCTCCTGCCCGGTCACCTTCTGTCCGCCGCGCACCTGGTCGATTGCGGCTTCGAGCGCAGCCAGCGTCACGCCGGCCTGCTTCAAGAGCCGCCCGGTTTCGCCCTTGTCGCCCGTCAGGGCAAGCAGGAACATTTCCGAGGCGATGAACTGGTCGCCGCGCTTCTGCGCGAGCTTGTCGGCGACGTTGAGCAGCGCGCCCAGCTCGCGCGAGACATTCACTTCCCCGCCGGCGCCTTCCACCTTGGGCAAACGCCCGATGGCGTCCTGCAGCGCCTTGCGCAGTGCGAGCGGATTGCCGCCGGCGCGCTGGATGAGGGAAGACGCCGAGGCGTCGGCCTGGCCGAGCAGGGCGGCAAGCAGATGCTGCGGCTCGATGCCCGGGTTGTCGTGGCCGACCGCGAGGCTCTGTGCGTCGGCGAGGGCGGACTGGAATTGGGTGGTGAGCTTGTCGAAGCGCATGGCCTTGATCTTTCAGGATTCCTTCGACGCAGATGGGGTCATTCAGGGGCGATTCAAGCGCGCCGCCCCCGCCCCGCCGCCGCGACCTTGAAATTCCCGCTGACGACCATACCTCTGTTTCGGCTCCTGTTGGGGAGTAGCTCAAAATCGCGCGGCCGTCAGTACGGGCTCTCGGGCCCCGGTCGCGCGAGCGAACGAGAACACCGTTTCGCGAGCCAGACCAAGTCCCGGCGCATGCCGGGCGGGCCGAAGACGTCGTTGCGTCGTTGTCGACAGAGGAGATTCGCCCATGCTGGCCTGGCTTGCCCTGCTCGCCCGCGCGCTCGTTCGCGGAGTCGTGCCTTTTCTTGAGATTCCAGGACCGGCGCCGCGGCTCGCGCCGGCGCGCGCCCGGCTGCCGCGCAGGATCGCGGCGCGCGCACCGCGGCGCCGCACGATCGAAGTCTGAGCACACGCGTGACGCCCCCTCGCGCGACCCCGGCCCCCCCCGGCTGGCGCGGCCGTCTTGCCCTCATGCTCGAGGCACCGCGCGTCCAAGGCGCGCTGATCGCGCTGATCCTGCTCAACGCGATCGTGCTCGGGCTCGAAACCTTTCCTGCGGCGACAGCGCGCTGGGGCGGGGTACTGCGCGCCCTCGACCAGGTGATCCTCGCCGTGTTCGTGTTCGAGATCGCATTGCGGCTCGTGGCGCACCGTCTCGCGTTCTTTCGCGATCCCTGGAGCGTGTTCGACTTCGTGGTGGTCGGCATCGCACTGATGCCGTCGAGCGGTCCGTTCGCCGTGCTGCGTGCGCTGCGGGTGCTGCGCGTCATGCGCCTGATCTCGCTCGTGCCGAGCATGCGCCGCGTCGCGGGCGGCCTGATCGCGGCGATTCCCGGGCTGGGGGCGGTGATCGGGATCATCGTCGTGATCGTCTACGTGTCCGCGGTGATCGCGACGAAGCTTTTCGGCGAGCGCTTTCCGGACTGGTTTGGTACCCTCGGCGAGAGCGCGTTCACGCTTTTCCAGATCATGACGCTGGAGAGCTGGTCGATGGGGATCGTGCGCCCGGTGATGGAAGCCTTCCCCTACGCGTGGATCTTCTTCGTCAGCTACATCCTCATCTCGACCTTCACCATGCTCAATCTGTTCATCGCCGTGGTCGTGAACGCGATGCAGGCCGAGCATGCGCGCGAGATCGAGGCGGCACAGGCACAGGATGCGAAAGCCGGGGCTGCACCGCAGCAGGCGGTCCACGCCGAGTTGTGCGCGCTGCGCGACGAGCTGCGCGCGCTGCGTGCCGTCCTGACTCAACAAGCGAGCGTCACGCCCAAAACAGCCCAAGCAGACCGATGACCGCCAAGACCCTTTCCGAGCCCGCCGTGTTCACGACCCTGCGCAACCTTCTGCACAAGGAGTCGGCGCCCGGCATCCTGCTGTTTTTCGCCGCGGTTGCCGCGATGGCGGTCGCCAACTCGCCGCTGGCTGGCGCCTACCGCGCGTTCCTCGACATTCCGATCGTGGTACAGGTGGCCGAGCTGGCGATCGCCAAGCCGCTGCTGCTGTGGATCAACGACGGCCTGATGGCCGTGTTTTTCTTCGTGGTCGGGCTCGAGCTGAAGCGCGAGCTGGTCGAAGGCGAGCTGTCGTCGCTGCGCCAGGCATTCCTGCCGGTCGCCGCGGCGATCGGCGGCATCGCCGGCCCGGCGCTGATCTATGCGGCGATGAATGCCGACGATCCGGTGGCGCTGCGCGGCTGGGCGATTCCGTCGGCCACCGATATCGCCTTCGCGCTCGGCGTACTGGCGCTGCTCGGCGAGCGCGTGCCACGCGGCCTGAAGATCTTCCTGCTCACCGTCGCGATCGTGGACGACATCGGCGCGATCCTGATCATCGCACTGTTCTATTCCGCCGCGCCGGCGCCAATCACCCTGGCGATCGCCGCGGCCGCGCTCGGCCTGCTGATCATCTTCAATCGCACCGGCGTGCAGCGGCTCTCGCCCTACCTGCTGGTGGGGCTGGTGCTCTGGGTGGCGGTGCTCAAGTCGGGCGTGCACGCGACGCTGGCGGGCGTGCTGCTCGCTCTGACAATTCCGCTGCGCACGCCCGGCCCGCGGGAGGCCTCGCCCGCGCGGCGGCTGGAAGCCGACCTGCACGGCCCGATCGCGTTCGGCGTGCTGCCGCTGTTCGCCTTCGCGAACGCCGGGGTCTCGTTCGACGGCATGCAGCTCGCCGACCTCACGCACCCGATTCCGCTCGGCATCACGGCCGGTCTTTTCCTCGGCAAGCAGGTCGGCGTGATGCTGGTCAGCGTGCCGCTGGTGCTCGCCGGGCTGGCGCGCCTGCCCTCCGGCACGAGTTGGACTGCCTTCTACGGCGCAGCCGTCATCACCGGCATCGGCTTCACCATGAGCCTGTTCATCGGCAGCCTCGCCTTCAAGGAGGAATTCGTCGCCCAGCTGCCGGTCGACGAGCGCGTCGGCATCCTGCTCGGCTCGGCGCTCTCCGCGATCGCCGGTTATCTGATCCTGCTGCTCGCGCTGCGCAGATCGACGCGGGCCTGAGCCGCATCCTATACTGGCTCACATGGAGCGGCGCCAACAGTTCAATTTCTGGTATTTCGTCATCGCCCTGTTCGGCGTGCTGCTGGCGCAGCAGTGGTGGCAGCAGGCGCAGACCGTCGACGTGGTTCCCTACAGCGCGTTCGAGCAGATGCTGAAGGACGGTCGCATCTCCGAGGTGACGGTGAGCGAGCGGCGCATCACCGGCAAGCTCAAGTCGCCGGAGGGCCGCAAGACGGTGGCGGTGGCGAACCTGGTCGAGCCCGGCCTCGCCGAGCGCCTGTCCAAGTACGACGTGCCCTACACGCGGGTGCACGAGAGCACCTTCCTGAGGGACCTCTTGTCCTGGGTCGTACCGGCGCTGGTGTTTTTCGGCATCTGGTTCCTGCTCATCCGCCGCATGGCCGGGCAGCAGGGGCTCGGCGGCTTCATGAATGTCGGCAAGAGCCGCGCCAAGGTCTACGTGGAAAAGCAGACCGGCGTCACCTTCGCCGACGTCGCCGGCGTCGACGAAGCGAAGACCGAGCTGCAGGAAATCGTCGAATTCCTCAAAAACCCCGAGCGCTACGGGCGACTCGGCGCGCGCATTCCCAAGGGCGTACTGCTCGTCGGTCCGCCGGGCACCGGCAAAACGCTGCTGGCGCGCGCAGTCGCCGGTGAGGCGGGCGTGCCGTTCTTCTCGATTTCCGGCTCGGAATTCGTCGAGATGGTCGTCGGCGTGGGTGCGGCGCGGGTACGCGACCTGTTCGAGCAGGCCCGCCAGCGTGCGCCGGCGATCATCTTCATCGACGAGCTCGATGCGCTCGGCCGCGCGCGCGGCACCGGGCTGATGGGCGGGCACGACGAGAAGGAGCAAACGCTCAATCAGCTGCTCTCGGAGCTCGACGGATTCGATCCGTCCACCGGCCTGGTACTGCTCGCCGCCACCAACCGGCCGGAGATCCTCGATCCGGCGCTGCTGCGCGCCGGGCGCTTCGACCGCCAGGTGCTGGTCGACCGCCCAGACAAGGCGGGGCGGATCCAGATTCTCGCCGTGCACATCAAGAAGATCCGCCTCGCCGCGGGCGTGCAGCTCGACCAGATCGCGGCTCTGACACCCGGCTTTTCCGGCGCCGACCTCGCCAATCTGGTCAACGAGGCGGCGCTGCTCGCGACGCGACGCGACGCGAACGAGGTGACGCTCGACGACTTCACCCATGCGGTGGAGCGCATCGTCGCGGGACTCGAGAAAAAGAATCGGGTGCTGAACGAACTCGAGCGGCGCGTCGTCGCGCATCACGAGATGGGCCACGCGCTGGTCGCGATGTCTCTGCCGGGGACCGATCCGGTGCACAAGATCTCGATCATCCCGCGCGGCATCGGCGCACTCGGCTACACCATTCAGCGCCCGACCGAGGACCGCTTCCTCATGACGCGCGAGGAGCTGCAGAAGAAGATGGCGGTGCTGCTCGGCGGGCGTGCGGCCGAGCACCTCGTCTTCGCTCACCTGTCCACCGGCGCGGCCGACGATCTCGCCAAGGTGACTTCGATCGCGCGCAGCATGGCGACGCGCTTCGCGATGGTCGAGGCGCTCGGCCCGGTGTCCTACGACGAGGAGCGCCCCAACCTGCTCGGCATGCCGACGATCAGCCCACCGCGCGAGTACAGCGAAGAAACCGCGCGCGAGATCGATCTCGCGGTGCGCGAGATCGTCAAGGGGGCGTGGGAACAGGCGGTCGAGATTCTGTCGCGCGAGCGCGCGGTGCTGGAGCGCGGCGCAAAGCTGCTGCTGGAAAAGGAAACGCTCGCCGAAGCCGAGCTCGAGGAACTGAAGGCGTCGCTCAGCGCCGGCTGAGGCCGCCGGCAGTAACATAACGCCGAAGGGCTGGGATGCCTTCACCCTAGGCTTCGTCGCCGCTGTCGCCGTGGCCTTCGTCCTCGCGCTGCTGCGCCGGGTTGGGCAGGCGCGCGCCGCGCGCGACTGGCTGCATGTCCACGGCGCGCTCGCCGAGGGCGAAGTGCTGCGTGTCTGGCAGGAGAACCATGGCGGCTATTGCGTGCGCTATCGCTTCACGCCGCAGGGCGCACGCGAGCCGATTCAGCGCGACGAGTTCGCCGGCTGCCTCGCCGCCACGGTGCCCGAAGCCGGCGCCAAGGTGCGCGTGCGCTACGACCCCGAGTCGCCGGAGCGCTCGCTGCTCGCGCGCGAGGCCTAGTCGCGGCTCAGCGCCGGCCGAAGCGGTCCTGCCAGGCCGGCAGCGCGCCGGCGAACGGCAGCGCCTGCGCCTCGAAAACGCCGCGCGCGATCGCGCGCGCCACGCAATCGGCTGCTGCCAGGCCGAGCTCGGTCAGCACGACCGGGTCGAGCGCAGCGCCATTGCGCCCGGTTGCCGCTGCGAACAGCGTGTCGCCGTCCATCGGCGCATGCGTCGGCCTGACTGCGCGCGCCAGTCCGTCGTGCGCCATGATCGCGAGGCGCTTGCACTCTGCCTTGGTCAGCGTCGCGTCGGTCGCGACCAACCCGATGGTGGTCGACGGCTGCGCGCCGCCCTTGAAGTGCGGCGCGAGCGCATCCGCCGGGCGTGACGCAGGCCAGCCGAGGCCGCCGAACTCGGCGTCGCGCTCGTACGCGCCGGCCCAGAAATGCGGCCCATCGCCGATCAGCGCCGAACCCACCGAATTGACGGCGACCAGCGCCCCAACCACATGACCCGAACGCGTCGCAGTGCTCGCGGAACCCAGTCCGCCTTTGAGGTTGACCGTGGTCGCGCCATAGCCGGCGCCGACCGTGCCAAGGGCGAATCGCTCACCGGCGGCGAGCGTCGCTTCGCGCCCCAGATCCCAGTAGGGCGGCCGGTTCTTCTCCGGATCGACCAGCCAGGGCTTTTCGCCGCCGTTGATCAGGTCGAACAAGATCGCCTGACTCGCGATCGGCACGCGCACACCGGCGATCTCGAAGCCCAGGCGCCACTGCGAGAGCACGTTGACGACGCCGCCCGCGGCATCGAGGCCAAAGAGCGAACCGCCGGACAGTACGACCGCGTCGATCGTCTGGCGCACCATCTCCGGCTCGAGCAACGCGATATCGCGCGACCCGGGCGCGCCGCCCTGCACCGAGGCGGACACGGTCGCCTGGCCGTCGAACACCGCGACCGTGACACCGCTCGCGATGCGCGCATCGTCTGCGTGGCCGACGCGCACGCCCGCCACGTCGGTGATCAAGTTGCGCATGCCGCGCCCTAGTGGCCGAGGATCTGGCTGAGGAAGAGCTTGGCGCGGTCGGTCTTCGGCGCCTCGAAGAACTCGTGCGGCGCCGCCGCCTCGACGATCTCGCCCTGGTCCATGAAGACGACGCGGTCGGCCACGGTCTTGGCGAAGCCCATCTCGTGGGTCACGCAGACCATGGTCATGCCCTCGTGGGCAAGCTCGATCATGACGTCGAGCACTTCCTTGATCATCTCCGGATCGAGCGCCGAGGTCGGCTCGTCGAACAGCATCACCTTCGGCCGCATGCACAGTGCGCGCGCGATCGCGACGCGCTGCTGCTGGCCGCCCGAGAGCTGGCCCGGGTATTTGTCGGCCTGCTCCGGGATCTTGACGCGCTCGAGGAAGTGCTGCGCGTGCTCCTCGGCGGCGCGCTTCGGCATCTTGCGCACCCAGATCGGCGCCAGCGTCAGGTTCTCCATCACCGTGAGATGCGGAAACAGGTTGAAGCTCTGGAACACCATGCCGACCTCGCGGCGGATGGCGTCGACCGATTTGAGGTCGTCGGACAGCTCGATGCCGTCGACCACGATGCGCCCCGACTGATGCGTCTCGAGCCGGTTGATCAGCCGGATCATGGTCGACTTGCCCGAGCCCGAGGGGCCGCAGACCACGACCTTCTCGCCCTTGCCCACTTTGATGTCGACGTCCTTCAGCACGTGAAAGTCGCCATACCACTTGTTGACGCGCGAAAGCTCGATCATGCGACTCCCTTGCCTGCCCCGTTTGTCCCACGCGACTGCGCCGCCCCGAGGCTCGCCTCGAGCGCCTGGCTGTAGCGCGACATCGCGAAGCAGAAGATGAAATACACCGCCGAGGCAAATATATAGGCCTCGACGCCGAAGCCGGTCCACTTCGGCTCGGTGAGCGACACCTTGACCGTGGTGAGCAGGTCGAACAGGCCGATGATCAGCACCAGCGACGTGTCCTTGAAAAAGCCGATGAAGGTGTTGACCAGGGGCGGGATCGAGATGCGCAGCGCCTGAGGCAGGATGATGAAGCCCATCATCTTCCAGTACGACAGGCCGAGCGCCTGCGCCGCCTCGTACTGGCCGCGCGGGATCGCCTGCAGCCCGCCGCGAACCACCTCCGCCAGGTAGGCCGCGGCGAACAGGATCATCGCGATCTGCGCGCGCAGCAGCTTGTCGATGGTCACGCCCTCCGGCAGGAACAGCGGCAGCATGACCGAGGCCATGAACAGCAGTGAGATGAGCGGCACGCCGCGGATCAGCTCAATGTAGCCAATGGCGAGCCAGCGGATCACCGGCATCGTCGAGCGGCGCGCGAGCGCCAGCAGGATCGAGAGCGGAAAGGCGATGGCGATGCCGAAGGTCGCGAGCAGCAGCGTGAGGGCGAGTCCGCCCCAGCGCTCGTTCTCCACGTACACCATGCCGAACACGCCGCCCCACATCAGCACGCCGATCGCGGCGAGCCCGCCGAGCCAGACCAGCGCCAGCCACGGCCGCCAGCAGGCGCGAATCGCGCTCACCACGTACAGCGCGACGAAGATCAGGCTCGCCAGCGCCGGGCGCCACTGGGCATCGAACGGATAGGTGCCGAACAGCATGAAGCGGTGCTTGTCGGCGATCAGCGCCCAGCAGGCGCCGCTGTCCTCGACGCGGCAGGCCTTGCCGTCCGGTGACCACCACACCGCCTTGACGAGTGCCCAGTCGAGGAACGGCAGCATCAGCTTCCACAGCAGATAGACGATCATCAGCGTCACGGCCGTGTTGCCCCAGCTCGAAAACAGATGTTCGCGGGCCCAGGCCAGGGCGACCTTGGGGTCAGACCCCTTTGTCCGCGCTTGGCCAGGCCCAGCGATGAAGGGGTCTGACCCCATTTATCGCTCCACCAGCGCAATGCGCTTGTTGTACCAGTTCATGAACGCCGAGATCGACAGACTGATCGTGAGGTACACGGTCATGATGATCGCGATGCCCTCGATCGCCTGTCCGGTCTGGTTGATCGCGGTGTTGGCGATCGAGACGATGTCCGGATAGCCGATCGCCACCGCGAGGGAGCTGTTCTTGGTGAGGTTCAGGTACTGGCTGGTCAGCGGCGGCACGATCACGCGCAGCGCCTGCGGCAGGACGACGAGGCGCATCGCCAGATTGCGGTGCAGGCCGAGCGCGTAGGCCGCCTCGAACTGGCCGCGCTGCACCGCGAGCACGCCCGCGCGCACGATTTCCGCGATGAACGACGCGGTGTAGATCGTGAGGCCGGCGAGCAGTGCGGCGAACTCGGGCGTCAGCGTCGCGCCGCCGGCGAAGTTGAACCCGGCAAGCGCCGGAACCTCGAGCGCCGACGGCGCACCGGCGCCGAGAAACACGGCCAGCGGCAGGCCGAGCGCAATCGCCAGCCCGGCCCAGAAGGCGTGGAACTGCTGCCCGGTGCGCGCCTGCCGGCGCCGCGCCCAGACCGCGAGCCGCCAGGCGAGCAGCAGCCCGAGCCCGAAGGCGCCGAGAACCCAGGCATGCGCACTCTCGATGACCAGCGTCGGCACCGCGATGCCGCGGTTGCTGAGAAAGACCCCGGGCAGCGGATTGAGCGCCGCGCGCGGGCCCGGCAGATTCTCCGAGATGATTGCGTACCAGAAAAACAGCTGCACCAGCAGCGGCACGTTGCGCAGCACTTCGACGTAGAGCGTGGCGAGACGGCTGACCAGCCAGTTCGACGACAGCCGCGCGAGCCCGACCAGCGTGCCGACGACGGTCGCCAGCACGACGCCGACCAGCGCCACGCGAAAGGTGTTCGCCAGCCCCACGGCGAGCGCACGCAGATAGCTGTCGGCGGCGCTGTAGACGATGAAGGTGGTCTCGCCGATGGCGAAGCCGGCTTCACGCGCGAGAAAGCCGAAGCCGCTCGCGATCTTGCGTGCTTCGAGGTTGGTGACGGTGTTGGAGACCAGGTAGGCGAGCGCGGCAAGCACCGCGCCGAGCGCGACGACCTGGAAAACGAGCGCGCGAAAGCGCGCGTCGCGAAGCGAGTAATGCACGAAGCGNNNNGAAGCGAAGGCCGCGGCGGCGGGAATCAGCCCGCCGCCGCGCCAAGGCCGAAGGTCAGCCGGCCAGCGCTCAGCGCATGGGCGGCGCGTACATCAGGCCGCCCTTGGTCCACAGTGCGTTGATGCCGCGGTCAAAGCCCAGCGGCTTCAGGTTGCGGTCAAAGCTCTCGCCGTAGTTGCCGACCTGCTTGACGACGTTGAACGCCCACTTGTCGTCCAGCCCGAGCATCTTGCCCAGCTCGCCGCTGGCGCCGACGAAGCGCTGGACGCCGGGATTGTTGCTGCCCGCCATCTGGTCGATGTTGCTCGACGAAAGCCCCTGCTCCTCGGCCTCGACCATCGCGAACAGCGACCACTTGACGATGTCGAACCACTTGTCGTCGCCGTGCCGCACGACCGGCCCGAGCGGCTCCTTCGAGATGACCTCGGGCAGGATCACGTGGTCGGCCGGGTTCTGCGCGCGCGACTTGCGCACCGACACCAGGCCCGAGACGTCGGTGGTGTAGACGTCGCAGCGGCCGGAGAAGTAGGCGTTGGTCACCTCCTCGAGCTTCTCGATCACCACCGGCTTGAAGGTCATGTTGTTGGCGCGGAAGTAGTCGGCGAGGTTCAGCTCGGTCGTCGTGCCGGGCTGCACGCAGACGGTCGCCCCGGCGAGCTGCTTGGCGCTTTTCACGTTCAGCTTCTTCGGCACCATGAAGCCCTGGC
Organism: Betaproteobacteria bacterium SG8_39; assembly: GCA_001303445.1. GTDB lineage: Bacteria > Pseudomonadota > Gammaproteobacteria > Burkholderiales > SG8-39 > SG8-39. The sequence continues at coordinate 12,530 of LJTQ01000072.1, forward strand.
CGTCGTAGTAGTTCACGCCGGCGAAATTGAGACCCAGGCTGGTGTCGCGCGACAGGGTCCAGGTCGTGTTGCGCGCCAGGATGTCGATCTCGCCTGACTGCAGCGCGGTAAAGCGCTGCTGCGCGGTGAGCGGGGTGTAACGCACCTTTTTCGCGTCGCCGAAGACCGCAGCCGCGACCGCACGGCACAGGTCGACGTCGAGGCCTTGCCACTCGCCCTTGGAATCGGGTTGCGAGAAGCCGGCCAGGCCGGTGTTGACGCCGCACTGCACGAAGCCCTTGGATTTCACCGCGTCCAGGGTCGATTGCGCCTGCGCGGGCAGAGCCGCAAGCGTGAGCGCGAGCGCGCTGGTCACTGCCACGAATGCTTTCATCACGTTCCTCCTCCGGATTGATGGGGTCTTGCGACCGCCTGTGATTTTAAACCGCCTGCCCGCGCGTTGCAGCGGCCGCAGGGATGGCCGCGGTCCGCCGCTTACCAGCCGAGCGCGCGGGCGGTGGCCACCCCGAGCGCGGTCGCAACCAGCGCACCGAACAGGTGCGCCAGCGAGTGCACCGCTGCGCTCGCGATGCGGCCCGATTCGACGAGGGCGAGCGATTCCGCCGAGAAGGTCGAAAACGTCGTCAACGCACCCAGAAAGCCGGTGATGCACGCAAGCCGCCACTCAGGCGGCAGGCTCGAGGCATGCCCGCCGAAAAAGGTCACCGCGAGGCCGACCAGATAGCCGCCGAGGACGTTTGCCGTAAGCGTGCCGAGCGGCAGGTTCGGGGTGAGCGGGTTGAGCCAGGTCGCGAAACCCCAGCGCAGCCAGGCGCCGAGCGCCGCGCCGACGCCGACCGCGGCGAAAGCGATCGCATTCATGCGCGCCATTCTACCGGGGCGCCGGTTCGCGTCTGCCGCGGCTCAAGCGGCGCGGTTGTTCGGCGGCGGCGCCCAGCGCGCAGCGGCCGCGTCGTCGCTGGCGCGTGCATCGACCCAGCGCGCGCCGTCAGGCGTGGCTTCCTTTTTCCAGAACGGTGCCTGCGTCTTGAGGAAATCCATGATGAACTCGCAGGCAGCAAAGGCGTCGCCGCGATGACCGCTCGCCACCGCGACGAGCACGATCTGCTCGGCCGGGCTGAGCTCGCCGATGCGATGGATCACCGTACAGTCGATGACCTGCCAGCGCCCTCTCGCCTCGTCGACGATCCGCGCGATCGCCTTCTCGGTCATTCCGGGGTAGTGCTCGAGCGTCATCGTCGCCACCGCCGCGCCGTCGTTGCGGTCGCGCACCAGACCGACGAAGCTCGCCACTGCGCCCACCGCCGGATTGCCGGCCGACAGCGCGCGCGCTTCCGCGCCGGCGTCGAAATCCTCGCGCTGGATCGCGATCTTCAGCTCAGCCTCCCGTCACCGGCGGAAAGAAGGCCACCTCGTCGCCCGTGCGCAGCGCCGCCTCCGGCGCAGCGATGTCCTGGTTCACCGCGGCCCGCAGCCGCCGGCCGTCCGCAAGCGCCGCGCCCCAGGCGCCACCGCGCGCCATGAGGTGCGCACGCAGTCCCGCGACCGTGGCCACGCCGGCCGGCAGCTCGACCTCCTCGGCGGCGCGCCCGACCTGCTCGCGCAGCGAGGCGAAGAACAGCACCCTCACCTTCATCCGTAGAGCTCCGCGAACGGCAGGAAACGCACCGTGTCGCCCTTGTGAATCGCATGGTTCGGCGGGTTGTCGACCAGGCCGTCCGCCCAGGCCGTCGAGGTCATCACCGCCGAGTCCTGCGTCGGGTAGAGGTCAAGCCCGCCCGTGGCGTTCCATTTTACGCGCAGGAATTCGCGCCGCGGGTCGGCGTCGACCCAGTCGAAATCGGCGCGCGCGGCGAGCGCGCGCGGCGCCACCTCGCCGATGCCCTGCGTGCGCAGCAGGAACGGCCGCACGAAGACGAGGAAGGTCACGAAGCTCGATACCGGGTTGCCGGGCAGCCCGATGAACGCCGCCTCGCGTCCCTTGGGACCCTCGCCCCGCACCCGGCCAAAGGCCAGTGGGCGACCGGGCTTCATCGCGATGCGCCACATCAGCAGCGAGCCCTCGGCCTCGACCGCCGGCTTGACGTAGTCGGCCTCGCCGACCGACACCCCGCCCGAGGTGACGATGACGTCGCATTCGCTCGCCGCGCGGCGCAGCACGGCGCGCGTGGCCTCCAGGCTGTCGGGCACGATGCCGTAGTCGCGCGTCTCGCAGTCGAAGATTTTGGCCAGCCCATTGAGCGTGAAGCGGTTCGAGTTGTAGATACGCCCTGGCGGCAACGGGTCGCCCGGCATGACGAGCTCGTCACCGGTGAAGAACAGCCCGAGCCGCACGCGCCGCACCAGCGGCAGCGACGCAATGCCGACCGAGGCCGCCAGCCCGGTGTCCTGTGGCCGCAGACGCGTGCCGGCCGCGAGGATCTGCGCGCCCGCGCGAATGTCGCTGCCGCGGCGGCGGATCCATTCCTCCGGCTGCGGCACCTTCTTGACGATCACCTGCTCGCCGTCGAGCGCGCAGAACTCCTGCATCACGATCGCGTCTGCGCCCGCGGGGATCGGCGCGCCGGTGAAGATGCGCGCCGCGGTGCCGAGCTCGAGCGGCGCACCCACCGCACCGGCGGCGATGCGCTGTGCCACGCGCAGCCGGGTGTCAGGCACCGGCACGTCCGCGCGGCGCAGCGCGTAGCCGTCCATCGCGCTGTTGTCCATGGGCGGCACATCCATCGTCGAGCTCTGCGCCTGCGCGAGCACGCGGCCGGTCGCCTCGAGTGTCGGCAGTGTCTCGACCTCCCGCAGCGGCCGCGCCCCTTCGAGCAGGACTGCGAGCGCCTCGTCGACCGAAAGCAGGCCCTTGTTCATGCCAGCGCCAAGTGCTTGCGGATGAACCCGGCGATGCCCTCGACGTCATTCAGGTCGAGGCGCGGCAGGCGCGTCTCGACGTTCGCGTCCGAGGCCACTGCGACGATATGCGGATCATTCGGGTGCAGCAGGCCTTCGCCGGTCGCCGCGCGCCAGACCTCGAGCTTCGGGATCGGCGCGTGCTTGAAGCCCTCGACCAGCAGCAGGTCGCAGGGCGTAAGGTGTTCAAGTTGCGCGTCGAAGCTCGGCTCGGCCTCGCCGCGCAGTTCGTGCATCAGCACCCAGCGCCGTGACGAGGTGACCAGCACCTCGCTGGCGCCCGCGTGGCGGTGGCGGTAGGAATCCTTGCCGGGCTGGTCGACGTCGAAGGCGTGGTGCGCGTGCTTGATGAGCGAAACGCGCAGACCCTGCTTGACGAAGCGCGGGATCAGCTGCTCGATGAGCGTGGTCTTCCCGCTACCGCTATATCCGGCGAAGCCGAACACCTTCATATGAGCACCATCTTGGCTCCAGCCACTCCTAGAACAACGGCGAGCACGCGGCGCACGACGGGGTTGGCGAAGCGGCGGCTGCCGTAGGCCGCGCCCAGCCAGCCGCCCGCCAGCGCCGCAGCCGCCAGCAGCCACGTCAACGGCGGCAGCGTCGCCGTCCCGGCGACGAAGCCCGCCGCAAGGCCGGCGATCGAATTTACCAGAATGAACGGCGCCGCCACCGCGGAGGTCTGCTTCGTTCCGGCCCAGCCAAGCATCAGCAGCAGCGGGCTCAGGAAGATCCCGCCACCCACCCCGGTGAGTCCGGAGAGCAGGCCCATCCCCGCGCCGATCGCCATGGCGAGCGGCACTGCGGGCGCACGCACCTCGCGCATCTCGTCCCCCGCGCGGAAACTGCGCCACAGCTGCCACCCGGCGTACACCAGCACCAGCCCCACGATCAGCTTGTAGATCGGCCCGGGCAGCGTGATCGCGCCGCCGAGGTAAGCGAACGGGATCGAGACCGCCGCGAAAGGCCAGAACAGGCGCCAGCGGAAATGGCCTGCGCGCCAGAACATCCAGGTCGCAATCGACGACACCAGCACATTCAGCGTCAGCGCGATGGGCCGCATGTCCGGCGGCGAAACGCCGGCAAGTGCCATCGCAGCGAGATAGGCCGAGGCACCACCGTGACCCACCGAGGCGTAGACGAACGACGCCAGCAGCATGCCGGCGGCCAGGGCAAGGAGAACCGGATCATCCACGACTTGCGTTGTATACCACAGAACATAACGAGGCCGCTCAACGCAGCTGTCGGGTGAAGCGCTTGAGGTCGGCGGCGATCGCCGCCGATGCCTTGCGCTCCATCGCCCTGAACGCGGCGGCCAGCCGGCGCCCGAGCGGCGTCACGCGCGCGCCGCCGCCCCGCTCGCCGCCGATCGCCGTGACGACCACCGGCCCGCGGTACGCGGCATTGAGCGCCTCGACGAGCTGCCAGGCGCGACGATACGACATGCCCATCGCGCGCGCGGCCGCCGAGATCGAGCCGGTTTCGGCGATGCGCTCGATGAGCTCAGCCTTGCCGGGACCCATGGCCGGCGGGCGGCCGCGACCGAGCACCCTCAGCGTCAGCCCGCGGTAGCGGCCTTTGTCATCTTTTCGCATTCGGAAAGAAGAGCTGTTCGCCCTCGATCTTATAGCCCGCGATCGCCGCCTGTCCCTGCACCGACACGAGCCAGTCGACGAAGGCCTGTCCCATGGCCTGCTTCACGTGCGGGTGCCTCGCAGGGTTGACCAGCATGACGCCGTACTGGTTGAACAGGCGCGGGTCGCCCTCCACCCGGATCGCGAGCCCGCCGCGGTTCTTGAACGACAGCCACGTGCCGCGGTCCGTGATCGCATACGCGTTCATTGCGGAGGCCGTGTTCAGCGTCGCACCCATCCCGGCGCCCGTTTCGCGATACCAGCTGCCCTTGGGCTCGACGCCCGCAAGTTTCCACAGACGCAACTCCGCGGCATGCGTGCCGCTCTTGTCGCCACGCGAGGCGAAGGGTGCCTGCGCGACACTGATCTTGCGCAACGCCGCCACCCCGTCCTTCGTGCCGGCGACCTGCGCCGGGTCCAACTTCGGCCCGACGATCACGAAGTCGTTGTACATGACGTCGCGCCGGTTCACGAACCAGCCGTCCTCGATCATCTTCAGCTCGGCGGCCTTGTTGTGCACCAACACCACGTCGCAGTCGCCGCGCCGGCCCATGTCGAGTGCCTGGCCGGTGCCCTGCGCCACCACGCGCACCGAGATGCCGGTCTTTTGCTGGAAGATGGGCAGGATGTGCCTGAACAGCCCCGAGTTCTCGGTAGACGTCGTGGACGACACGACGATGAACGTGCCCTGCGCCCAGGCACCCGTCGTGGCCGCCAGGCCGACGGCCAGCAGGATCCTCTTCAGGTCCATGGCAGCTCTCCCTTGATGAAGGCCGCCGCTTCCGCGGAGGCCGGTTGCTTGAAAAAAACCTCTACCGGCGCGCGCTCGACCACGCGACCCTGGTGCAGGAAGATCACCTCATCGCCCAGCCGACGCGCCTGGCCGAGGTTGTGCGTGGACATGACGATCTTGGTGCCCGAGACATCGAAGGCCTTGATCACCGCCTCGATCTCACGGGTCGCACCCGGATCGAGGTTCGCCGTCGGCTCGTCGAGGAACAGCACCTCGGGATGCAACGCCCATGCGCGGGCGAGCGCGAGCCGCTGCTGCTCGCCGCCCGAAAGCACGCGCGCCGGACGCGCGGCGACATGCGCGAGCCCCACCTCGGCGAGCGCCTCGCGCGCGCGCCGCCCGCGCTCCTGCGGCGGCACGCGCGCGGCCTCAAGCGCATAGAGGACGTTGGCCAGCGCACTGCGGCGCAGCATCACGGGCCGCTGAAAGACCATGGCCTGGCGGCGCCGGACATCGGGACGGCTCCACAGCACCCGGCCCGTATCCGGCGCGACCAATCCGTGCATGAGGCGCATCAGCACGCTCTTGCCTGCGCCGTTGGCGCCCAGCACGATGGTGCTCGCCCCCGCCTCGAGCGTGAGGTTCAAGGGCTCGATGATCGTGCGCCCGCCGGCAGCGAAGCTCACGTCCTCCAGCCGCAGGGGCAAGATGCCGTTCATCCGCTGCGCCGCTGGGCGGCCTCCTTCACCCCGTGCGCCGCCGCGTTGACTACAAGCACGATGGCGATGAGCACGATCCCCAGCCCGAGCGCGAGCGGCAGATCGCCTTTCGAGGTCTCGAGCGCGATGGTGGTGGTCATGACGCGCGTGACGCCGTCGATGTTGCCCCCGACGATCATCACGGCACCGACCTCGGCGCTCGCGCGCCCGAGCCCTGCGAGCACCGCGGTGAGGAGCGAAAAGCGGATGTCCCACAGCAGCGTCAGCGCGGCACGCAGGCCGTCCACGCCGAGCGAGCGCAACTGCTCCTCGTACTCTCGCCACGCATCCTCCACCGCCTGGCGCGCGAGTGCCGCGATGATCGGCAGCACAAGCACGGTCTGCGCGAGGACCATGGCCCGCGGCGTGAACAGCAGCCCGAACGCGCCGAGCGGACCGGCGCGCGAGAGCAGCAGGTAGATGACGAGACCCACCACCACCGGGGGCAGGCCCATCAGCGCATTGAGCAGCACGATCACCCCCTGCCGCCCCGGGAAGCGCCCCACCGCGATGGCGGCGCCGAGCGGCAGCCCCACGAGGCTCGCCAGCGCCACCGCCGACACGCTCACCGCGAGGCTGAGGCCAACGACCTGCCACAGCCGCAGGTCGAGCGTCGCCACCAGCTGCAGGCCCGAGACGACGGCGTCAAGCATCCGTGCTATGCACCTTTCTGCATATCTATGCCCTGTTCGCCTCACTTTACAGCGCCCTGATACGGGAATTAAATAGGCACACATATGCATACAGGATTCAGCATCGAGTTCGAACTCGCCTGGCTCGCGGGGCGCGGCTTGCCGCGCGAGCGCGGACGCACGCTGCTGCGGCTGCTCGCCGAGCTGGCGCAGGCGCGCTCGCTCAAGGACGCCGCGCAGCGCTCAGGCATCTCCTACCGCGCAGCCTGGGGCGCGCTGGGCGACGGCGCGCGGCTGTTCGGCGCACCGCTGGTCGACATGCAACGTGGGCGCCGTGCGCGCCTCAGCCCGCTCGGCCGCAGGCTTGTCGAGGCGGACGAGCACGTGCGGCGCAGCCTCGGCGCGCCGTTCGAGCGCCTGCGCGCCGAGATCCCGGCCCTGCTGACGGACGCTTTGCCCGGTGCGCGGCCGGGCCTCGCGCTGCACGCGAGCCATGACCTGGCGCTGGCCGAGCTTGCCGCACTCTGCGGTAGCAGCGTCGAGCTGGAAATTCACGTGCGCGGTGCCGACGACTCGCTCGAAGCGCTGGCGAACGGCGCCTGCGACATCGCGGGCTTC
>LJTQ01000073.1 GCA_001303445.1 Betaproteobacteria bacterium SG8_39
GCTCGATCGACTCGGCGCGCGCGGCGCGATCCTCCGGCGAGATGAGTGCCTCCGGGGCGAGCAGCGCCGAGCGCGAGTTGGTGAACACCTGCGCGGTGACGCGCGCGGGGTGCAGGAGCGCGTAGCGCAGCGTGAGCGCCGCGCCGAGCGACTGGCCGCAGAGCAGGACGCGCTCGGCGCCGAGTTCTTCGCGCGTGCGCTCGAACTGCTCGATGATCGCCTCCACCGAATAGAGCGCGTCATCCTCGGGCGCGGGTGCCTCGCCATGGCCCCAGAGGTCGAACAGCACCGGTCGCACGAGCCCTTCGAGCGCGGCCAGGTTCGGTGTCCACTGGCGCTGGCTCGAGAGCATGCCGTGGACGAAGAACATGAACGGCGCGTCGCCGGCGTAAAGGACGCGATAGGGCAGGCGCGCCGGCGCGGGCGGTGCCGCGTGCATCAGCGCCGCACCGCGTAGTGCAGTCCCCAGCCGAGACCGGCATAAAGCGCGATCGCGATCCAGAGGATTCCCGCCAGCTGGAACAGCTGCCAGCCGTCGAGCGTGTGTGCATGTCCCGCCACGAAGTACAGCAGGAACAGTCCCCAGCTCGCCGTGCCCCACAGCGCCATCACGGCCACGGTCGCGAGCGCGCGCCAGCGTCGCTGCGCGAGGTAGGTCAGCAGCCGCGCCATGAAATAGACGAAGAAGGCGAGGCCGACGACGACCGGAGCGGCGATGGTGACCGCGGTCAGCGCCGTGAGGCCAAGCTTCTTGTATTCGCCCGCCTGCCACAGCTTCCAGCCTTCGACCGGCCAGCTGCGCGGGCGTTTCCGCCATTGCTGCTGCGCCGCCTCGGCGGCGCGGCGCACATTGGCATCCGGATCGGCCAGCGCGCGCGCGAGCAGTGCATCGCGTTTGCCGGTTGCGGTGCGCGGCGAGCCGAGCCAGCCGACGAGGTTGCTGCGCACGAAGGGATCGGGGTCGGCCAGCGCGCGCTCGAGCAGCGCGTCGCGGGCTTCCGCATCCGGGGCGATGCGGATCAGGATGGCGAGCGCAGTGATGCGCACGCGCGCATCCGGGTCCTGCGCCCCGGCCTCGAGCTGAGCGCGGAATTCCTCGGCCTGCCCCCGGTAATGGCCGTAGTCGCGCAGCAGGTCGGCGAGGGCGGCAAACGCGGCTCGGCGCACGCGCGGATCGGCGTGCCGCATCGCCGCGTCGAGCTGGGGGAGCAACTGCTGCCGATCGAAGGCGTCGTCCGGCCCGCCTTCGATATGCTTGAACAGATCGAGCGCCGCGACGACGATGCGCGGCTCGGCGTCGCGCGCCAGCGCGAGCACGCCGGCGCGCCATTCGGCGTCGCGCCGGTTGACCTTGAGCGGGCCCATCGCCTTGAGCCGGCTTTCCACCGGCAGCGCGCGGTCGAGCGCCACCGCCATCGGCTCACGATTGCCGAACAGCGCTTCGGCCTCGATGATGCGCAGGCCATGCTCCGCGGCCCTGGCCACGTCGCGCTGCGCATCACGCGTCGTCTCGGCGAGCAGTGCCCGGGCGCGCGGATAGTGCGGGCTCGAATGGGCGAGCGCGTAAATCAGCGGCACGCGGATACGGTTGAGCGTTTCGCTGGTCAGCGCGGCCGCCAGATCGTCGAGCAGCGGCGCAGGCAGCTGCCCGCCGCCCTGGGCGATGGTGCGGAAGGCGCGCGCCAAGTCCTCGCGCTGCCCGGGCCGGCGCGGTGCCGCGAACTCGCGACGCAGCGTTTCGTACACGGGGTCGGGCAGTGGCTGCGCGGCGCCGATCGCCGCGAGCGCGTCGATGGCGCGCGGGTAGAGCCAGGCGAGACGCTGTTCGTCGGTGATGCCTGCGATGCGCAGCACGACGTCCTGCGGGACGCGGTTCTTCGCCGCGGCCTGGCCGGTCGCCTCGATCGCCGCGGAGAGCAACGCGTCGGTCTGCGCATCGCGCACTGCTTCGGCAAGCACCTGCTGCGCATCATCGGGCAGCGCCTGGCCTGCGCCCACGGCGCCGAGGCTGCGCCAGGCCTGCACGCGCACCGGCGCGTCGGGATCCTGTCGCGCGTGGTGCACCAGCAGCGCGACGACGTCGGCGTCGGGCTCGCGCAGCGAGGCCGCTTCGCGCAGCGCCTGGATACGCATCGGCACGTTGCCGGTCGCGACGCGGGCGCGCACCGAGACCTCGCTGCGCCAGATCTTCGCGCTGAGCGGCAGCAGCAGCTGGTTCCATGCCATGACCACCGCGTACAGCGCGAACGGCGCGATGACGAGCGCAATGAGCGGGGTGCGCCGCACGCGGCCGCGTCAGGGCTTCGCGTCGCGCGCAATCGTGCGGGACGCGAGATAGCCGAACACCAGCGCCGGGCCGAGCGTGATTCCCGGGCCCGGGTAGGCGCCGTCCATGACCGAGTTCATGTCGTTGCCGCAGGCGAAGAGGCCTGCGATGGGACGGCCTGCGGCATCGAGCACCCGCGCCTCGGTGTCGGTCATCAGCCCGGCGATCGTGCCGAGATCGCTCGGATAGAGGCGGATCGCGTAGTACGGCGGCGTCTCGATCGGGCGCATGCAGGGGTTCGGTGCGTTGTCGCGATCGCCGAGGAAGCGCTGATAGGGATTCTCGCCCAGGCCGTAGGCCGAATCGACGCCGTGCCGCGCATCGGCGTTATAGCCGGCAATGGTCTGCGCCAGTGCCGCCGGGTCGATCTCCAGCCGGCGCGCGAGCTCGTCGAGCGAATGCGCCTCGACCAGGTAGCCGCTCGCCGTGTGCGCCGCCCGCCCGAGGCCGAACGGCTTCACTGCGCCGAGGCCGTACTGCCACAGGCTCTTGCGATCGCACAGCAGGTAGGCGGGCACGGCCGCGCCCTGCGCGTCGCCGCGAAACATCGCCAGGACGAACTCGTGATAGGACACCGCTTCGCTCGTGAAGCGCTTGCCGCTTGCCGCCAGCGCGATGATGCCCGGCTTGCCGCGCTCGGTGACGGTGTGCGGAAACACGCCCTCGCTGCCGTCGGCGCGCTGGAAGCGCGACACCGGGGCCCAGAAGGCGTTGTGGCTGTTGTGCATGCCGAGCACGCCGCCCGCCTCGAGCCCGGCGCGCAGGCCGTCGCCGCTGCTGCTCGCGCAGACCGGCGAGGCCGCCGAGACGCTCGGCGGCAGCAGCTCGGCGCGCAACGGCGCGTCGTGCGAAAAGCCGCCGGTGGCGAGGACCACGCCGGCGCGCGCGCGCAGGGTCTCGGTCGCCGCGCCCCGCGCCCCGTCCTGCACGATCTCGACGCCCACCGCGCGGCCGTCCTCGATCACGACGCGCGTTGCGCGCGTGCCGAAGCGCAGCGCGACGCGCCGGTCGAGCACCGTCTTGAACAGCTGCGCGACCAGCGCGTTGCCGAGCACCAGGCGCGTGCCACGGGGCGCGAAAAACCGCTGCCAGGCGTACTCCAGTACCAGACGCGCCACGCGCAGCGCGGCGCGCGGCGAGCGCGTCACGGCGCGGAAGTGCGGCAGGTCGGGCCGCCCGATCATCATGCCGCCGAACAGCATGAACTCGGGCAGCGGCCAGCGCAGCAGGGCGAAGCTGCGGCCCAGCAGGTAGCCGTCGAACTCGACCGGCTCGAGCACGCGCCCGCCGAGCGTCGCGCCGGGCGCGTCGGGATAGTAGTCGGGGTAGTTCGTCACCGGGCGCAGGCGCAGCGCGGTGTGCGCTTCGAGGTACGCGAGGGCCTCGTTGCCGCGCGTGAGGAACGCCTCGCGCACCGCCGGATCGCGCAGCGCCGGCGCGACGGCGTCGAGATAGGCGCGCGCGCTGTCCAGGCTGTCGTCGATGCCCGCGTCCTGCATCTTGGGGTTGGCCGGAACCCACACCATGCCGCCCGAGATCGCGGTGGTGCCGCCGACGAAGTCGGATTTCTCGACCAGCAGCGTCTCGAGCCCTTCGGCCGCGGCTGCGTCGATTGCGGGCGGGCAGACATCGCGATCCATGATAGGGGCTCGGCAGCGTCGGGAGCAAACCGGTTTCGGTGTGTCGCCTGCGGCGCGCGCGGTGCGGGCTACGGGTTACACTGCGCGTTACCGCTGCTGCTCCAGGAGGCATGCCCATGACCCGCCATCGGGACTATGTGCCGCACGGCGTCATCCCCGCCGTTCTGCTGCCGTTTCACGAAGACCTGTCGATCGACGAAGCGTCCTACCGGGCGCACCTGCGCGATGTCGCCTCGGTCGACGGCATCTCGGCGATCACCACCAATGCGCATGCCTCGGAGGTCGCGGCCTGCACGTTCGACGAGCAGCGCCGCGTGCTCGCCCTCACGCAGGACGAGATCGGTGCGCGCCTGCCGATCGTCAACGGCATCTATGCCGAGAGCGCGCTCGAGGGCGCGCGCATCGCGAAGATGGCGCATGAGGGCGGTGCCTCGGCGCTGCTGGTGTTTCCGTCGGGCGTGTTCAGCTTCGGCCAGCGTCCGGAGATGGCGGTCGAGCACTTCAAGCGCATTGCGGAGGTCACCGACCTGCCGCTGATCATCTTCCAGTACCCGCTGGCCGGCGGGCAGGGCTACCCGCTGCCGACGCTGCTCAAGATCATCGAGGCGGTGCCGACGGTGCGCGCGATCAAGGACTGGTGCACGAACCCGCAGCTCCACGAGCGCCAGATCCGCGTGCTGCAGTCGCGCACGCCTGCGGTCAACGTGCTCACCACGCACAGCGCCTGGCTGCTGAGCTCGCTGGTGCTGGGCTGCAACGGCCTGCTCTCGGGCAGCGGCTCGGTGATCGCCGATCTGCAGGCGCAGCTGTATCGCGCGGTGCAGGCGAACGATCTCGCCGCCGCACGGCGCATCAACGACCGTATCTGGCCGACCGCGGAAGTGTTCTACAGCGAGCCCTGGGTCGACATGCACAACCGCATGAAGGAAGCGCTGGTGCTGATGGGCAAGCTGCCGCGCGCCACGGTGCGCCCGCCGCTCGCCAAGCTGTCGGACGCGGAGATCGGGCGCATCCGCGAAGCGCTGGTTGCCGCGGGGCTGCTCGAGGCAGGGCGGGCGAAGAAGGCGGCCTAGCGGCGCCGCGCGGTCGACCGGGTGATCCGATGATCACCGTCCATCACCTCAACAACTCGCGCTCGCAGCGCGTGCTGTGGATGCTCGAGGAGCTCGGCCTCGAGTACCAGATCAAGCGTTACCAGCGCGACCCGCAGACCCTGCTCGCGCCGCCGGAGCTGCGCGCGGTGCATCCGCTCGGCAAGTCGCCGGTGATCACCGATGGCGGGCTGACGCTCGCCGAATCGGGCGCGATCCTGGAATATCTCGCCGAGCGCTATGGCGAGGGGCGCCTGCTGCCCAGCGCCGGCACGCCCGAGCGGCTGCGCTACGTCTACTGGATGCACTACGCCGAGGGCTCGGCGATGCCGCCGCTGCTGCTCAAGCTGGTCTTCGATCGCATTGCGAGCGGGCCGATGCCCCTCCTCCTGCGGCCGGTCGCGCGCGCCATCGCGCGCCGGGTGAATGCGGGCTACGTCGAGCCGCAGATCGGGCGCCATCTCGATTACATCGAGGCCGAGCTCGGCAAGCACCTGTGGTTTACCGGCGAAGGCTTCACCGCGGCCGACATCCAGATGAGCTTTCCGATCAAGGCGGCCGCGTCGCGCGGCGGCGTCGACGAGCGGCGGCCGCGGCTGATCGACTTTCTCGAGCGCATTCACGCGCGCCCGGCGTACCGGCGCGCGGTCGAGCGCGGCGGGCCCTACGAGCTGCTGAAGTGATGCGGTGGCTGCTCGCTGGCCTGTGGCTGGCTGCGTCGCCGGCCTGGGGCGTCGAGGTCTTCGTTTGCAAGCCCGACCAGACGATCGGGTTCGTCTACGACGCCGAAGCAAACGGCTGGGATGCGCGCATCTTTGCCAGCGACGGCCACAGCTGGGTGGTGCGCGAGGTGACCGAAGAGGAGCGCAGCGTGATGGGGCTGCCGGCGCGCGCCTTCGTCGTGCAGTACGAGGGGCAGCCCCAGATCGAGCACGTCTGCCGCGACGGTTTCACGCTGCACGGCGACCTGCGCTGCGAGCGCGAGCGCGTCTCGAGCTTCAGCATGGGGAACAAGACCCTGCGCTACCTCTACGTGCTGCACGACGGCTACTGGTCGCGGCGCGGCCGCCCGGCGAGTGAGGAATCGCCGATCGGCATGGAGATCGGCCGCTGTCGGGCGCTGTAGTCACCCCGGGCGCCGGCCTCGCGGCCGGCGCCTACGTTCCCGCCTTGGCCTCGGCGTCGACGATTCCTGCGAGCTCTTCGAGCCCGTTTGCCGCAGCGATCGCGCGCGCTTCGGCGAGCAGCGGCGCAGCGCGCGCGGCGCCCGACTTGCGTCGCTCCAGCCGGCCGCGGCTATAGAGCGCGCTCGCGAGCGTCGAGGGCATGTCGATCTCGCGTGCCAGGGTACAGGCGCGCTCGAGGTGGCGGCGCGCCAACGCCGTGGCGCGCGGCAGCGCGCTCAGCGTGAAGGCGAGATTGCGCGAGATCTCCCTCCAGCCGGCCTTGCCTTCGCGCAGCGCCATGCGCGCGTAGACCTCGCCGAGCGCGTAGTGGCCGATCGTCGCGAAGTGCTGGCCGTGCGCCTCGGCGAGCGCCATCCGGTCCGCGATCGTGCGCACGCCCCGAGTCCAGGCGCCGGTCGCAACCTGCGCGACGCCGAGCGCGACGTCGGTCGTGTAGCGCATCTGACTGAAGCCGTCGCGCTCGACCTGCGCGGTCAGGGTTTCGAGCAGCGGCAGCGCCTCCTGGGCGCGTTCGGCGCGCACCAGCGCCCAACCCTTCGCTGCCTGCGCGACATAGCGGTCGATCGGGCTCAGCCCGATGCGCATCGATTCGTCGGCGTTGTCGATCGCGCCGGCGAAATCGAACGAGAAGCCGTCGGCCCAGGCAAGGCAGTAAAGCCCCATGCTTCGCCCGCGCGGGTCGCCGGTCTCGCGGCTGTACTCGATCAGGCGCAGCGCCTCGCGGCGCGTGCCCGCCGGTCGGCCGAAGACGAGATCGTCGATCGCGAGCGCCGAGATCACCTTCACCGTCACCCAGTGGTCGCCGAGGCGACGGCCAATCGCCTCGGCGCGCTCGGCCATGCGGCGTTGCGCCGCGCGCGTTGCCGCCGTCGGTGGCTCCCAGTAGATGTGCTCCCACATCAGGCCCATCAGCACGTAGGCGACCAGGCGCTCGTCGCCGTTTTCCTCGGCGAGCGCGAGCGCGCGCTCGAGCAGCGGCTTGCCGACCTCTGCATTGGCGTTGAAGCAGTGCGCGTAGCCGAGCTCGAACAGGAACCTGCCGAGCCGCCCGGGATCGCCGAGGCGCTCGACGAGCGGAACGTGGCGCTCGATGAGCGCGATCAGCTCGTTGAACGCCGCCTTGTAGTAGAGCACGCGCGAAACATTGAGCAGCGTGTCGACGAGGAACACATCGTTCGCGCAGCCCGGCACTTTCTCGATCAGCTCGATCACCTGGCGAAAGCGCAGCGCCGCCTCGTCGAGCGAGTACATGCGCAGCGCCTTCTCGCCGGCGAGGCGCATGTAGACCACCGCCTTCTCGGCGCGCGGCGTCGCGACGTAGTGGTTGGCGAGCAGGTCGGCGATCTCGGGCGCGCGCTCGCCGTAGCTCTCCTCGAGCACGGCGGCGACGCTGCCGTGCAGCGCTTCGCGCCGCGCGCTGAGCAGGCTCTGGTAAATCGCCTCCTGCAGCAGCGCGCTGTTGAAGCGGAACACGCCGGACTCGGCATCCGGCACGATGAGCTCGAGCGCCTGCAGCCGCTCGGCGCTCGCCGCACCCGCGCCGTTCAGGCGCGCCGCGCGCGTCGCGACCTCGAGCGAGAAGCGCCGCCCGACCACGGCCGCCGCCTGCAGCAGGCCGCGCGCGGTCTCGTCGAGCTGCTCGATGCGCTCGAGCAGCATGTTCTCCAGGCTCGCGGGCAGCGCGCGCGCCGCGGCCGCGTCGAATTCGAGACCGCTCTCGCCCTGGCGGAGCGCGCCGCGCTCGCGCAGGACTTGCGCGATCTCCTCGGCGAACAGCGGGTTGCCCTCGGCCTTGGCGATCACCAGCTGGGTCAGCTCGCGCGGCAGATCGTCGCTGTGCAGCCGCGCGCGCAGCAGCGCTTCGGTGTTCGCGGCCGAGAGCGGCTCGCGCTTCCGAGGCCGTGTCGATCCACTGCAGGTCCTCGATCACCAGCACCACCTCGGAGGCGCGGCAGCGCTCCTCGATCAGCTTCAGTATGAGCTCGCGCGTGCGGATGCCGACGACCTCGGCGTTCTCCTTGCTGAAGGCTTCGCCGCCGACCGCGAAACCGAGCAGGTTGAGCAGGTACTGCACGTTCTGCGCGCTGTCGGCGCCGAGCATCTCCAGCCCGCGCTTGAGCCGCGTCGCCACTGCGGCCTGGTCCTGCTCGGCGCTGATGCGGAAGGAACTGCCCACCAGCTCGGCGAAGGGCAGGAACGGCGCCGAGCGCCCGCTCGGCGCGCAGTGCGCGCGCAGCACGAAGGCCTGCTCGCCCGCGCGCCGCTCGCAGAATTCGTGCACCAGGCGCGACTTGCCCAGCCCTGCCTCGCCGCTGAGGCACAGGACGCGGCAGGCGCCGTCGCGCGTCGCCGTCCAGGCGGCGTCCATGCGCTCGAGCTCCCGCTCCCGCCCCGCCAGCGCGGTCAGGCCGCGCTGCAGCGCGCGCTGAAAGCGATTGATGCCGCCGCGCACCGCATCGAGACGGTAAACCTGCACCGGCTCGGCCTTGCCCTTGACGCTGCGCGCACCGAGATCGGCGTCCTCGACGTAGCCTTCGACCAGACGGTGCACCTCCTCGGAGAGCAGCACGGTGCCGGGCTCGGCGAGCGATTGCAGGCGCGAAGCGAGGTTTACCGTGTCGCCCACGGCCCTGAACTCGATGCGCTCGCCGTCACCCATCTGACCGAGCACCACCGGGCCGGCGTTCAGCCCGACGCGGAAGCGCGGCGTGACGCCATGCTTCGCGCGGATGCCCTCGCCGAGATCGGCGAGGCGCTGGTGCAGGTCGAGCGCCGCCTGGCAGGCGCGCAGCGGCGCATCCTCGAGCGCATGGGGCGCGCCGAACAGCGCCATCACGCCGTCGCCGGCGAGATCCTGCGTCGTGCCGCCGTGCGCGTGGATCGTCTCCACCATGCGCCCCAGCACCGGCTGCATCAGCGTGTAGGTGCCTTCCTCGCCGAGCTTCTCGGCGAGCGTGGTGTAGCCCTCCATGTCGGCGAACAGCACCGTCACCTGGCGGCGTTCGCCTTCGCCGGACGCACGCGGCGCGGCGGCCGGCGCCGCGGCGGCCGTCTCCGGCGCGAGTCCCGCGCCGCAGGCGCCGCAGAACCGGTCGGCAGCCGACACTTCGGCGTCGCAGCGCGGGCAGCGCGTGGCGAGCGGCGTGCCGCAGGTCGTGCAGAAGCGGACCCCATCGGCGAGTGTTGCATTGCAGGCGGTGCAGAGCATCGCGCGATTTAATCACGGAAGCCCTGCGGCGGCGCGTGGCGGGCGCTACTCGGGCTCCCCGCGGTCCGTGATGCGCAGCGCGATGGCCGTCGCGATCAGCGCGAGCGGCGCGAGGACGAGCAACCAGACCTGGATCGGCTCGTCCTGCAGGCCGGCGATGCCGAGGTAGGCGCCGAGCACCGCGAGCAGCACGACGAGGCGCGTCCAGCCGCCCGCGCGGGGCGCCTGCTGATGCGGCACGAAGCGCGGATCCGACTCGATGAGCTTCGATTTCATGTTGATGGCCCCTCGTTCAAACGGCAGGGAATGCAGCGTGTCCATGGACCCAGCATGCGCCGGCGCCGCGGTGGCGTGAATTCGACGGAGGGCGAAGAAGGGCTTAGCCAAAAGGATTAGGCTGTCGGGGCGCGGCACCACCGCGCACCTGCGGGCAGGGCCCGGCCGTGCATTGCGACGCAAAGGAGAACGCATCGATGACCACCCCCGACCGACCGGGCCGCCTGAGCGGGCGCGGCGCACTCGTCACCGGCGCGAGCCGCGGCATCGGCCGCGCCATCGCGCTTCGCTATGCGGAGGAGGGCGCCAAGCTGTTTCTCGCCGCGACCGACCGCGCGAAGCTCGAAGAGGTCAAGGGCCTTGCCGAGGCGCAGGGCGCGCAGGTCTCACTGCAGACGGTCGACGTGCGCGATCGCGCCTCGGTCGCGGCGATGGTCGACGCCGCTGCCGAGGCCCTCGGCGGCATCGACGTGCTGGTCAACAACGCCGGCGTGTACAGGGCCGCGCGGCTGGTCGACACCACGCCGGAGGACTTCGATGCCGTCATCCAGGTGAATCTCTACGGTGCGTTCCACGTCATGCAGCTGGTGCTGCGCCACATGCAGGGGCGCGGCCGCGGCAAGGTGGTGAACATCGCCTCCACCGCCGGCAAGTGGATGTCGATGAACCAGAGCGCCTACAACGCCTCCAAGCACGCGCTGGTCGGACTGACGCGCTGCGCCGGGCTCGAGATGGGGCCGCTCGGCATCAACGTCAACGCGATCTGCCCCGGCTTCGTCGAGACCGACATGCTCGAGGCCTTCCGTGCCCATGGCGATATCCTCGGCGTGCCCTTCGAGCAGGTGAAGGCGGCAGGGCTCGCGCGCGTGCCGCTGCGGCGCTTCCTCAAGCCCGAGGAGATCGCCCACCTCGCGGTCTATCTCGGCTCGAGCGAGTCCGACGGCATGACCGGGCAGTCGATCCTGCTCGACGGCGGGATGGTGGTGGCCTGAGGCGCGCGCCGGAGGCGGGTCGGCGTTTCTGCCTGCTGTAGTATTTCGGCCATGCCGACGGTCCTGGTGGTCGACGATGACGAGAGCATTCGCAGCCTGGTCAGGTACCGCCTGACGCAGGCGGGCTACGAGGTGCTCACGGCGGAGGACGCGATCGTCGCCGGCCACCTCGTGCTCGGCCGCCCGCCCTGATCGTGCTCGACGTCAACATGCCCTACATGGATGGCTTCGAGTTCGCCTCCGCGCTGAAAGCCGACAGCACGCTGCCGTTCATTCCGATCATCTTCCTCACCGTCGAAGAGGACGGCCAGGACCGCGCCAAGGCGCTCGACGCGGTGGGCTACGTCAGCAAACCGCTCGACGATCAGGCGCTGGTCGCGCTGGTACGGCAGCATCTCGCATAACCCGCGTCGGCCGCGACGGCTACTAGCGAGGAACTATCGTTCGCTCGACGACACGGGTTGCGAGCGCGCGGTTTTCGCTGCAGCCAATTCCATCGTTTCGGTCCAGGGGTGGGGGCCGTGGTATTTCACCGTTGCCTTGATCAGCCGGCCCGCTTGGGGCGATATCCAATAATCTCCGTCGCCGATGTGCTGCCGTGCGCGGCCGAGAGGCCGCTGCGAGAGGATCGTGACGCGTACGCGAACTGCCTCGAACGTGCCGGCGGGCACGGTGACGCGATCGCGCCCCGCGACGTCCGCTTTGATCACGCACTCAAGAACGCTCGCGTAGTCGCCACCGGCCGCCACGCGCGTCGCGCAGGCGTCGCCGCCCAGGACCTTGATTTCACCGAGCGGCCCCGGCAAAGCCACGGTCTGCAGCGCGAGGTAATAGGGGGCGAACTGCATGCCGCCAGGCATACTCAGGTACGGGCCCTTGTGATGCTGCGCGGTGAACGTTTTGCCGTCTTCGAGGTGGATGCGTTCGACAATGGCATAAGCGTCGGCCTGCTCGATCTCGAAGCTGCGCTGCGCAGGCAATCCCTTGCGTGAGTCGACGACGATATAGTCCCACCGGTCGCCGGGACGTAACCCAGCCGCGCCAGCAGCTGCCCGATCCGTTACGGGCGCCGGTGAGGCCAGCGCGACCGGCGTCAATGACGGCTGCGGTGCAGGCGTTGGTTCGGCAAGAATGCGGCGCTGCTCTTCACGGTAGACCTCTTCGCTGACGAGCCCCTTGTCCTTGAGGTCCTTGAGTTCCCGCAGACGCGCTTCCTTGCCGCCACCGGCGGGTGCCTCGGCGACCTGCGGCGCAGGCTGCGTTGCCTGCTGCGCGCTCTGCTGCTCGGCGGCCTGCGCGGCCGTTTGGCTAGGCGCGACGTCGACGATGGTGATGCCGCGGCAGTTCTTCTCGGTCGAGAGCCGCTCGAGCGCGTCGCGCTCGCCCTTCAGGCGTGCGTACTCGTGCGAGCCCACGTCGTCGCCTTCGAGAGCGAACAGGATCGGCCAGAAGAACACCATGCCGACGAACATCTTGCCGCCGTCGTTGTCGGCCCGCTCCTGCAGCGTGCCGTGCAGCTGCTGGGCGCGCAGCGTGACGCGCTCGAGCTCGGCGCGGATCTGCGTGCACGAATAGTTCTGGTAGGCGACGGGCGAGACATAGGCCGTCTGGATCTTGTCGGGCGAGGTCGCGCAGGCGGTGGCAAGCGTCACGCTCAACGTAAGCGCGGTCGTGCGCTTTCGAAGCGACTGCATGGTCTCCCCCCTTTCTAGGGCGCCGGAAGTACGCATCATGTAAGCCCGCGTCCGGTCCGGGGTATCCCATGTTCATGGGGCGCGGGCATGCGCGATAAGGCTGTCGCCCTGAGACCGTTGCCCGGGACATTACGCCCAACCGCACGACCCGACAATGGGCGGCTACCATTCGAGCCAACTTCCCAATGCGTGCGCGCGCGATTCTCGTTCTCGTTTCATGGGCCGCCCTGGTCTGGGCGCTGCCGCTGCTCGGGCTGAAGCTCGCCGGCCAGCCGCTGGACGCCTTCCTCGCCTTCCCGCCGCGCCCGCGCGAGATCGCGCACGCGCCGTTCGCCTGGCCGGCTTTCGCGCTCTATGCGCTGCCGGTCGCGGCGGCGATCGCGCTCTACGGCTTCGCGCTCGCGCGCGCGCGCTTCGTGATGGCGCAGCCGCGGCGGGCCTGGTTCCCGTGGTGGGGCTGGCTCGGTGTGCTGCTGGTGGCGGGAAGCTGGTTTCTCGCCTGGCGCGGCGAGCTGATCGACCCGCACTGGCGCCGGCATGTGTTCACGCCGCTGTGGCTCGGCGCGATCCTGGTGATGAACGCGCATGTGTGGCGTCAGACGGGGCGCTCGCTGCTGACCCATCGCAGCCGATGGTTCCTGGTGCTGTTCCCGGTGAGCGCGGTGTTCTGGTGGCTGTTCGAGCACCTCAACCGTTTCGCCGGCAACTGGCATTACAGCGGCCTCGTCGCAGGCGGCGACTGGGACTACTTTCTGCAGGCGACGCTGCCGTTTGCCACCGTGCTGCCTGCGGTGGCCAGCGCCTGGCACTGGCTGCAGCTCTCGCCGCGCTTTGATACGCGCGGGCTGCCGCCGATTGAAGTACCGCTCGCGCTCGCGTGGTTCGGCATGCTGCTCGGCGCAGGCGCGCTGGCCGGGGTCGCGCTGTGGCCCGATGCGCTGTTCTCGATGCTCTGGCTCGCGCCGCTGGCGCTGCTCGCCGGCCTGCAGCGCCTGCTGACGGGGGAATCATTCTTCGCGCCGCTCGCGCGCGGCGACTGGCGCCCGCTCTTGCAGCCCGCGCTTGCCGCGCTCGCCTGCGGCCTGCTGTGGGAGCTGTGGAACTGGGGCAGCCTCGCCAAGTGGCACTACAGCGTGCCCTACGTGCAGCGCTTCCAGCTCTTCGAGATGCCGCTGCTCGGCTACGCCGGCTACCTGCCGTTCGGCCTCGAATGCGCGCTGGTCATGGACCTCGTTGCGCGCGCGCTGGGGCGGCGCGGCGTCTGGCCGCCCGGCGCGCAGTAAACTCGCGGGATGCAACGCTGGCTGATCGTGATCTCGGTGGTGGTGTCGCCGGTGTTCTGGCTGCTGCGCCGCTGAATCAGGGCTTGTAGCCGGCCTTCGTCATCATGTCGTAGCGCACGCGGTCGTGCGCCTCGACCGGATCGACGCCGCTGCGCACCGCCTCGACGATGCCGTCTTCGATCGACTTGAACAGTTTGGCGAACTCGAGCACCTCGGCCATCTTGTCCTGCGGCACGACGCAGACGCCGTTCTCGTCGGCCATGATGAGATCGCCCGGCCGTACCGGCACCCCGCCAAGCTGCACCTCGATGGCGTAGCCGGCGCAGGCGCAGCGGTTGCGGATCGACTGCTGGATGAAACCGCGCCCGAACACGGGCAGGTTGAGCTGCTTGTACTCGTCGATGTCGCGCGTCACGCCGTCGATGACGCAGCCGACGAGGCCGAAATGGCGCGTGGTAAAGCCGGCCACGCCGCCGTAGCTGTTGACGTCCATGCGCCGGCCTGGTCGATCACCAGGACGTCGCCGGGATGGCCGCGCTTCACCGCCTCGAGCGTGCCGAGCACCGGCGATTCCTCAGCCTCGCCCACCGGCACCAGCTTGAGCGTCGCCGCCGGGCCGACGATCTTCGCGCAGCCGTCCCACAGCGGGCCGATGCCGTGCGGGCAGCCCTTGATGGCGAGGCGGTCGAGGCCGTCGGACACATTGGCGGTCGACAGCATGCGGTATTCGGCGATCATGCGTTTTCGGTCGGTCGGCGCTGCGGCCATCGTCGTTCTCCCGGTGGGTTGCCTGCGAACCATCGCTTGTCGCGCGAGCGACGGGCCGCAATAGTAGCGGGCCGCGAAACGCGTGGGGGGGATGGATGAGCGTAAATGCGAAACGGCCGGTCGTCCTTCTCGGCCACATGTACCACCCGGAGGCCGAGGCGCGCCTGCGCGAAGCGGTGCCGGTCGAAGTCCTGGCGCGGCCCGAGCCGGAGACGATCAAGGCGGCGCTGCGCGTGGCCTGCGGCGCCTTCGTGCGCTACCCGAACCGCCTGCGCGCCGAGGCCCTCGAGGGCGCCGCGCACCTGCGCATCGTCAGCACCTCCGGGCGCGGCACCGACGCCATCGACCTCGCGGCGGCCACGGCGCGCGGCATTCCGGTGGTCAACAACCCGGCCTTCGGCACCGTGCCGGTCACCGAGTTCACCATCGGCGCGATGATCGCCTTCGCCAAGAACCTGCTGCCGCTGAACGCGCTGACGCACGCCGGCAAGGGCTGGGCGGCGCAGAAGGACTACCGCCGCTTCGAGCTGCGCGGCCGCACGCTCGGCATCATCGGCCTGGGCAACATCGGCACCGAGGTGGCGCGCTGCTGCACCCAGGCCTTTCGCATGCGCGTGCTGGCCTACGACCCCTACGTGCCGGCGCAGAAGGCGGCGCAGGCCGGCGCCGAGTGGGTGAGCGAGCTCGCTCGCATCTGGCGCGAGTCGGATTTCGTCTCGGTGCACGCCGAGTTGAACGACGAGACGCGCGGCATGGTCGGCGCCGCGGCGCTCGCCGCGATGAAGCCCGAGGCCTACCTCATCAACACCGCGCGCGGGCCGATCGTCTCGAGTGCGGCGCTCGCCGCCGCGCTGCGCGAAAAGCGCATCGCCGGGGCGGCGCTCGACGTCTATGAGGAGGAGCCGCTGCCCGCGGACAGCCCGCTTGCGGGACTCGACAACCTGATCCTTTCACCCCATACGGGCGGGCTGACCGAGGAGGCGATGCACCGCATGGCGCTGTCGGCCGCCGACCAGATCCTGCAGGCGCTGCGCGGCGAGCGCCCGCCGTACCTCGTCAATCCGCAGGTCTGGCGCGAGCCCGGCCGCGCCGCCTAGCCACGAAGGGAGACCCGCATGGCCTACGCACGCAACAACATCCACCCCGAAGGCCTCGCCAAGCGCGTGGTCGGCGGCCATTTGCTGTATTCGCCCGTGGTGACGCTCGAGGGCGCGCGGCTGGTGTTCGTCTCCGGGCTGCTGGCGCGCGATCGCGACGGCAACATCATCGGCAAGGGCGACATGGGGGCGCAGATCCGCCAGGTCGGCGAGAACCTGCGCACCGCGCTGGCGGCCGCCGGCGCCTCGCTCGACGACCTGGTGCGTACCACGACCTACGTCACCGACATCGAGGAATTCTTCCGCCATGTCGACGCGCGGCAGGAATACTTCGGCCGCGCCCTGCCGACCAGCACCACGGTCGAGGTACGCCGCCTGTCGCATCCCGAGTTCCTGGTCGAGGTCGAGGCCTTCGCCGCGCTGCCGGCCGGCTAGAACGGGGTCAGACCCCGTTATGTAAAAAACTAGGGGACGAGGATCATCTTGCCCTGCACGCGCCGCTCGACGAAGCAGGCGAGGGCGTCGGCGAAGCGCTCGAGCGGGAAGCGCGCGCTGACGAAGGGCTTGAGCTTGCCGGCGCTGTACAGCGCGTAGAGCTCGGCCTGCACGCGCTGCACCCACTCGGGGTCGCGCTCGCGGTAGTCGCTCCACTGCAGCCCGGTGGCGCTGATGTTCTTCACCAGCAGGTAGTTGGCCTTCATCTCGGGCAGCTGCATCGAGGCAAAGCCGACAATGACCATGCGCCCGCACCAGGCGAGCGCGCGCAGCGAGCTGTCGAAGATCTCGCCGCCGACGTTCTCCAGCACGATGTCGACGCCGCGTTTTGCGGTGAGCGCGTGCACCTGCGCGCGGATCGACTCGCGCGGGTTGGGCTGCGACAGGTCGATCCAGTGGTCCGCGCCATGCTGCATGGCGAGCGCGCCTTTCTCGGCGCTCGTCACCCCGGCAATCACCGTGGCACCGTAGGCCTTCGCCACCTCGACGCAGGCCAGGCCCACGCCGCCCGAGGCGCCGGTCACCAGCACCGACTCGCCCGGCTGGTAGGCGCCGCGATCCTTGAGCGCGAAGTGCGCGGTCTGGTAGGCAAGCCCCAGCGCCGCGCCTTCCTCGAAGCCGAGCGCGGCGGGCATCGGGTAGACGGTGGCCTCGGGGGAGAGCACTTTTTCCGCGTAGCAGCCGTATTCGCGCTGCGCCATCACCCGGTCGCCCGGCTTGACGCGCGTCACGCCCGCGCCGACCGCCTCGATCACGCCGGACACTTCCTTGCCCGGCGAGAACGGCTTCGGCGGCAGGAACTGGTACTTGCCCTGGATCACCAGCAGGTCGGGGTAGTTGACGCCGATCGCGCGCGCGCCGATCACCACTTCGCCCGCGCCCGGCCGGGGATCGGCGACGTCTTCGACGCGCGGTGCGCGAAAGTCGCCGTGCGCGTGTACCACCACCGCGCGCATCGCCTAGCGCCTCTTCTCGATGAAGCTGCGCCCGATCAGCTGGCGGTGGACCTGGTTGGTGCCTTCCCAGATCTGCGTGATCTTGGCGTCGCGCATCAGGCGCTCGACGCGGTAATCCTTGCAGTAGCCGTAGCCGCCATGCAGCTGCACCGCCTCGGTGGCGATGCGCATCGCCAGGTCCGAGGCGCGCAGCTTGAGAATCGAGGCCTCGATGCCGATGTCGCTCTGCCCGCCGTCGACCCGGCGCGCGACATGCCACAGCCAGGCCTCGCACTGCGCCAGCTCGGCGGCGAGGTCGGCGAGCAGGAACTGGATGCCCTGGAACTCGACGATGCGCCGGCCCGACTGGCGCCGCTCGTTGATGTAGCCGACCGCGTCCTCGAACGCCGCGCGCGCGATGCCGAGCGCGTGCGCGGCGACGCTGGGGCGCGACTTGTTGAGCGAGGCGAGCAGCAGCTTGAGCCCCTCGCCCGGCGCGCCGAGCAGGTTGGCGCGCGGCACGCGGCAGGCGTCGAAGGCGATGGTCGCGGTGCTCGAGGCACGATGGCCCATCTTGTCCTCGGTGCGCACCACCGTCAGGCCCGGCGTGTTCTTTTCCAGCAGCAGCACCGAGATCGATCCCTTGTCGTCGTCGATCTCGCTCCACTTGCCGAACAGCAGGGTGAGGTCGGCGACATCGCCGTTGGTGATGAAGGTCTTGCCGCCTTCGACGACGATGTCGTCGCCCTTCGGCGTGAAGCGCGTTTTCATCCCGGTGGCATCCGAGCCGGCGGTCGGTTCGGTGATCGCCAGCGCGGCGAGGCCGCCCTTGGCGATGCGCGGCAGCAGGCGCTTTTTCTGTTCTTCGCTGCCGAAGTCGATGAGCGGCTTCATGGCGTGGAAGGTGGTGGCCCAGATGATGCCGGTCGAGGCGCAGGCCTTGGCGATCTCGCGCACGCAGGCCAGGTAGCCGGCATACGACAGCTGCGCGCCGCCGTAGGCCTCGGGGACGAACATCGCGTTCAACCCGAGCGCGTTGATCGCGTTGACGTTGTCCCAGGGAAACTCGCCGCTGCGGTCGTAGCCTTCGGCGCGCGGCAGGATTTCCTCGTGCGCCAGCGTGCGCACCGATTCGAGCAGCATGCGCTCGTCCTCGCCGAGCTCCAGCGACGCGTCCAGTCGATCGAAAACAGTGCCTGCGGGTGTCATCAGTGCGCCATCCCCTGTGCGCCGTCGATGTAGATCGTCTCGCCGGTGAGGAACGGCAGGTCCTCGGCGAACAGCGTCGCGACCAGCCGCGCCACCTCGTCGGCGCTGCCCGGCCCGCCGACCGGCACGCGCGCCTTGAGGAACTCGGCGAGCGGCCCTTTCATCTGCGCGGCGTTGAGCTCGGTGGCGATGTAGCCCGGCGCGACGTCGAGCACGCGGATCTTCTTCGGCGCCCATTCGACCGCCAGGCAGCGCGTGATCGCGCCGACCGCGGCCTTCGAGGCGCAGTAGGCGAGGTTGCGCCTGACGCCCATCTTGTCGAAGAACGAGCCGATGTTGACGATCGTGCCGCCGTGCTTTTCCAGGTGCGGATAGACCTCGCGCGCGCAGACGAACACCGAGCGCGCGTTGACGTTCATGATGCGATCGAAAGTCGCGGTCGGCAGCTCGGCCGATTTGCCGTCGAGGTGCAGGCCGGCGTTGTTCACCAGTCCGTCGATGCGCCCGGCCTTGTCAAGCAGCGCGGCGAAGGCCTGCTTTACCGAGGCCTCGCTCTCGACGTCGCAGCGGATGGCGATCATGCGCGCGGCGAGGGCGGGGTCGATCGCCTCGCGCTCGATGCCCCGGCCCTTGCGCGTCAGGCAGCCGACGCGCTGGCCGCGGCGCGCGAGCTCGAGCGCGATCGCCGCGCCGATGCCGCGGCTCGCGCCGGTGACCGCAATGACCTGTTGGCTCTCCATCAGCGGTCCTTGAACTTCGGCTTGCGCTTTTCGACGAAGGCCGCGGTGCCCTCGGCGGCGTCCTCGGTGTTGAACGCCAGCGTCGACAGGTCGGCCTCGATCTTGAGCCCTTCGTGCAGCGGCGTGTCGAGCGCGCGGCGCACCGCTTCGCGCGCGAGGCTGAGCACCGGCAGGCTGTAGCCGGAGAATTCGCGCGCGAAGGCCATGCCTTTTTCGAGCACGGCGTTCTCGTCGCCTTCGACGATGCCGCTCGCCAGCCCCCAGGCCAGCGCGAGCTGCGCATCGACGCTCTTGCCGGTGAGCACCATCTCGAGCGCGCGTGCCTCGCCGACGATGCGCGGCAGGCGCTGCGTGCCGCCGTAGCCGGGCAGCAGCCCGAGCTTGATCTCCGGCGTGGCGAGCTTGGCGTTCGGCGTCACCAGGCGGAAGGTGCAGGCGAGCGCCAGCTCGAGCCCGCCGCCGAAGGCGTAGCCGTTGACGATCGCGAGCGAGGGGATCGGCAGCCGGTCGAGCATCGCGAAGGTCGCCTGGCCGAGCTCGGCGCCGCGCTTTTGCTCCATCAGCGTGCGCCCGCCGAGCTCGCCGATGTCGGCGCCGGCGCA
>LJTQ01000074.1 GCA_001303445.1 Betaproteobacteria bacterium SG8_39
GGCGAAGAACCGCGTAAACGCCGTATTCACGGATCTGGGGGCGCAGTCGGTCAAGAACATCGTCGAGCCGGTACGCGCGTTCAAGGTCACGCCCTCGAACAGCGCCCCGCCGGAGACCGTGCCGGCCGCACGCGAGATCGCCCCGCCGCTTGCCGACAAGCCGTCCCTTGCCGTGCTGCCGTTCACGAACATGAGCGGCGACCCGGAGCAGGAGTACTTCGCCGACGGCATGACCGAGGACCTGATCACCGACTTGTCCAAGGTCTCCGGCCTGTTTGTGGTCGCGCGCAATTCCACATTTGCCTACAAGGGCAAGCACGTCGACGTCCGCGCCGTGGCGCGCGAACTGGGTGTGCGCTATATCCTCGAAGGCAGCGTGCGCAAGGCCGGCGACCGGGTTCGCATCAACGTACAGCTGATCGACGCCGCCGACGGCGGGCATCTGTGGGCCGAACGCCATGATGGCGCGATCGCCAGCGTATTCGAACTGCAGGACGAAGTCGGCGCGAAGGTCGTGTCCGCCTTGTCGGTCAAGCTCAAGCGCGGCGAGAAAGAGCCGTTCAGTCACGTGCATACCCACAACCTCGACGCCTACGAACTGTTCGTCCGCGCCAAGACCACGCCCTACCCGCCGGTTCCATCGCGCATCGAAATGGCGCGAGAAATGTTCGAGCGCGTCATCGAAATGGATCCGACGTTCGCGGGTGGCTATGCCGGCGTTTCCTGGATGCTCGGTCTAAACGCGATCTTCGCGTATGCGGATGCGACCCCCCAGATCGAGCGTGCAGTTGCCCTGGCGCGCAAAGCCATTGAAATCGACGAGACGTTCGGATTGTCCTACCTGGCGCTGGGTGTGGCGAGGGTTCAGCAAGACGCGCACGACGAAGCCGTCGCGGTGCTGCGCGAAGCGATCTCGCGGCAACCGAATGACGGCGACGCGCACTGCTATCTCGGACTCATCCTCGGCTTTTCAGGCGTGGCGGACGAGGCCGTTGCGTCGCTCGAGTACGCACTGCGCCTCAATCCGCAGTTCATCAACGGCCCCTATCTCAACATGCTCGGCCTCGTTCACCTGTCTGCCGGAAACCACGCTCAAGCGGTGGAATGTTTCAATCGCAACACGGCCCGCAGGGGACCTGTCGGGCCGCCCGCGCTGTCCGGTCTGGCGGCGTCCTATTGGGCGCTTGATCGTCGCGATGAGGCGCACGAAGTTACAGCACGCCTGAGAAAGGACTTTCCGAATCACCGGCTGACCGGCTGGAATTTTCTGTCGATTATCCGTCGCGCCACAACGCGCGACCGCGTTCACGCGCTGATGCGCGACGCCGGCATTCCCGAATAGCGGACCCGCGCGGCGCTCGCCCGGGCCCTCGAGGTACGCGATCGGAGAGCGCCCGCTCAGTCGCGATACGACGGGTCGATCGTGTCGAGCTTCGCGAGCAGCGCCGGCCATTCGAGCACGCCGAAGCGCCGGCGCGTCTCGGGCAGGTACATCCGGTAGGAGGCGTCCACCACGTCCTGTGACGGCATCTGCAGCTCGGTGTTGCACGACAGCGCCGCGATCTGTACCTGGCAGGCACGCTCGAGGCGGAAGATGCTGTTGAAGGCCTCGGGGATGCTGGCACCCACCACCAGCAGCCCGTGGTTCCTGAGGATCATGCCGGTGTGATCGCCCAGGTCGCGCACCAGCCGCTGCTGCTCCTCGAGGTTGACCGCCACGCCCTCGTAGTCGTGGTAGGCGATCCTGGCGAAGCGCATCGAGGTCTGCGCGAGCGGCAGCAGGCCGCACTTCATGGCCGAGACCGCCATCCCGGCGACGGTGTGAGTGTGGATGACGCAGTCGACGTCGTGCCTCGCGCCGTGAATCGCGCTGTGGATGACGTAGCCGGCCCTGTTGACGCCGTACTCGGTCGGATTGAAGAGCACGTTGCCCGCGAGATCCAGCTTGACGAAGCACGAGGCGTGCATCTGGTCATACAGCATCCCGTAGGGATTGATGAGGAAGCTGTCCTCTTCGCCCGGGACACGGGCGCTGATGTGGTTGGCGCTCATCTCCGTCATGCCATAGAGGTCCACCAGCCGGTAGGCGGCCGCGAGATCGACGCGCGTCTCCCACTCCTCGCCGCTGACCTGCGCGCGAACCGACTTTCCCTTTTTCACCGAATGCAAAGCCATGGCTCGTGTTTCCTCTGGTTGCGCCGCTGGACTGCCCGGGGCTGTTCCGACCCCGCCAACCGGGAAGACGGCGCCTCGGGTTCTCGATCGTAGCGCGCCGTCAGCCCTGCGCGGGACGATCGCTCGCCACCGCATCAGCGTACCACCCGCCCTTGAACGGCTCGGCACCACCGGCATTGAGCCGCGCGGGCCACGGGGCGTCGATCGACTCGATCCCGCCGGCGCCAGACGGGCCGACGCGCGCTGGCCGATACAGTACGTTACAAGCCCCCTACACGCCGCAATCGGGACGGCAACCAGCGGGCGTAGATTGGCGACGGCGTCAGCGCCCGTACGGGCGCTCACGCCCTCGCCCGATCGGAGGTCTGCCGTGAACATGACGACTGCTCTCGCGCTGATTGCCAGCGGAATGCTGCTTTTCTGGTCCACGCTGATCGGCACGCGCCTTGCGCGGCCGCCGCGCTGGACCGGCGACACGATGGTGATGTGTTTCATCGCGCCGGCGGTCATTTTTCTCTGCGTTTCGGGAATGGGAATTCTCGTCTACCTCCTGGTCACGGGCGCCTGGCGCAGCATGGGGGCGTCGGATTACACCAGCGCCGGCGCCGTGCTTGCCGCGGCGGCCATCGCGGGGCTGCTGCTGGCGCGCTGGTCGCGCCGCGCGCCACGTGCGGTCGCCGCCGAGGTCATCCCTCTGCAACGGCCGGAGACCCCGGAACCGCCGCGCCCGGCACCGCAGCTCAGCAGGCCGCGCAAGGCGGCCTGAGCAACGCGCGGCGGATCAGCCGCGCAGCTGTGAGACGAGCGCCACGAACGCGCGCTCGAGATTGCGGCTTGCCCCTTCGCTCAGGCCTGCGCCGAGCTCGAAGGCGTAGCCGCGCACCGCGAGCAGGCGCGCCGACGGCGGCGTCTCGCCCGTCAGCCGCCGGTAGCCGCCAAGCAGCGCCTGCGGCGAAAGCGCGTGCGTGGTCACGCTCCTGTCGCCTTGCGGCCCAATCGCCTCGAGCGTGAATGGCGCATCGCCCGAGACACTGGCATCGACGAAGATCACGGCCTCGCGCCCGCGCAGATCGAGTGCGTACTCGATCTGCAATTGATAGTCCGTCAGCACCTCGACCCCTCGCAGCTTCAGCGCCTCGAGCCGCTCGGCGAGCAGCGGGCCGAGCGCGTCGTCACCGCGGCTCGGGTTGCCGAGCGCGATCACCAGCTGCGGCGCGACGCGCGCCGGCGCGTCCAGCGTCAGCATGCGACCTCATCCGGATCGTCGCGCACCAGCTGATCGACCATCACTCCGTCGGGGTCGACCAGTTCGACCGCGAGCGGCATCTTGCCAAGCGCGTGGGTCGCGCAGGACAGGCAGGGATCGAACGCACGGATCGCGACTTCGATGTGGTTGAGCAGGCCCTCGGTGAGCTGCCGGCCATCGAGGTAGCGCTGCGCCACCTGGCGGATCGCCTCGTTCATCGCCTGGTTGTTGTGTGTGGTCGACACGATCAGGTTGGCGCGGATCACCATGTCGTTCTCGTCGACGCGGTAGTGGTGGATCAGCGTGCCGCGCGGCGCCTCGATCACGCCGACGCCGCGGCGCCGACGCTCGCCGCGCGCCATCAGATCGCTGCCGACGATATCGTCGTCGTTGAGCAGGATCTTGATTTCCTCCGCGGCAAACAGCATCTCGATCATGCGCGCCCAGTGGTAACCGAGCGTCGCGTGCAGCGGCTCGGCTCCGGCGAAGTCGACGAACTCGCGCCGCTCCGCGTCCGCGAACGGCGTGGGGATCTGGTCGCAGTTCTGCACCCGCGCGAGCGGGCCGACGCGGTACCAGCCGGTCTCCGGGCCCAGGGCACGCAGGTAGGGAAACTTCATGTACGACCAGGGCTTGACGTCCTCGAAGATGACCTCCCAGTAGCGCCGGTAATCGAAGCCATCGAAGATCAGGCGCCCGCTGGCCTCGCGCGCGCGCAGCCGACCGTGATAGAGGTCCATCGCGCCGTCGGGCGCGACCAGGCTCAGCATGCTGGCGCGGAATGCGCCGAAGCCGTTGTAGAGATCGACGTTCGCCTCATGCAGCTGCTTGGCGAGCGCCACCGCCTCGCGCGCCCAGCCAATGACCTGGTAGACGTCGGCGAGCAGCGTGTCGCGCTCCGCCTCGGTGAGCGCCTTGTTGACGCCACCGGGAACCGCGCCGGTGCCGTGGATCCGCTTGCCTGCGGTGTAGCGGATGACTTCCTGACCGTACTTGCGCAACAGCACCCCGCGACGCGCCGTCTCCGGATGTGCCGCGGCCACCCCGACGATATTGCGGCGCGCGACGTCGGAATCGAAGCCGAACAGCAGGTCTGGCGCGGCGAGATGAAAGAAGTGCAGCGCATGCGATTGCAGGATCTGGCCGTAGTGCATCAGCCGGCGGATCTTCTCCGCGGTCGGCGTGAGTCGCTCGCCGCCCACGACCAGGTCCATGGCCTTCGCCGCCGCGATGTGGTGGCTCACCGGGCAGATGCCGCACAGGCGCTGCACCATCACCGGCACCTCCCAGTACGGCCGGCCCTGGATGAACTTCTCGAAACCGCGGAACTCGACGATGTGCAGCCGCACCTGGTGCACACGATTGTCTTCGTCGAGCAGCAGCGTCACCTTGCCATGCCCTTCGACCCGCGACACCGGGTCGATCGCGACGCGGCGCAGGCCGGAAGGCTCGCGCGCGGTTTCCAGGTTCGTCGTCGTCATGGCCACGCTCCGTCGCGCATCAGTCGTACTGGATCAGGCCGTGGCCGAGCTGCGGCGTGCGACCGGCGATCACATCGGTGAGGAACTTCCAGATCGCGTCGCCCGAGGGCGGACAGCCGGGCAGGAAATAGTCGATCTTCACCACCTCGTGCAGCGGGTGCACCTTGTCGAGGGGCAGCGGCAGCTCGGGGTCGTTCGGCATGCCGCCGCGGCCGATGCTGGTCTCGGTGACGTAGATTTCCTGCAGGCAGGCGCGCAGGTCGAGGTGATTGCGCTGCGCCGGCAGTCCGCCGGTCACCGCACAGGCGCCGAGTGCGACCAGGATCTTGCAGTTCTGCCGGAACTCGCGCAGCACGTGCACGTTCTCCGCATTGCAGATGCCGCCCTCGATGAGGCCGACGTCACAGGGCCCGCAGTGCTTGATGTCGGTGAGCGGCGAGCGGTCGAACTCGATGCTCTCGAGCAACGCAAACAGCCGCTCGTCGATGTCGAGGAACGACATGTGGCAGCCGAAGCAGCCGGCGAGCGACGTGGTTGCGACCTTGAGCTTGCGCTTCGCGTTCATTCCGCGCCGCCCCGTTTCGCCGACGGGCTGCGCGGCGCATACTCGAGCGCCTGGGCGCTGACCGGCCGCGCATCGTACTGGCGCTTGCCGATCGGCACCGCAAAGCCCACGCCCTTGCGCAGGATGACGCCGACCGGGCAAACCTCCATCGCCTTGTCGGTCACCGCAATATCCGTGTCCGCGAGCTGCCCCGATTCGGCGTTGACGATGAGGTGCTTGCGGATGCCGCGCCCGGAGAGTGCGAACACATGCTTGCCGTCGACCTCGCCCGAGGCCCGGATGCAGAGCTCGCAGAGGATGCAGCGATTGAAATCGAGCAGGATGTCGGGATGCGAGGCGTCCACCGGGCGGTCGGGAAAGAAGTGATCGAAGCGTGGACTGAGCATGCCGAGGTCGTAGGCCACCGCCTGCAGCAGGCAGTTGCCGCTCTTTTCGCAGGACGGGCAGAAGTGATTGCCCTCGACGAACAGCATCTGCACCAGCGTCCTGCGCTTGTCGTTGAGCTCTTCGCTATTGCTTTCGATCTCGGCGCCGGCCTGCGCCGGCATCGTGCAGGCGGCCGCGGTATGCCCGTTCACGCGCACCGTGCAGACCTTGCAACTGCCGTGCGGCTGGAACTCCGGGTGGTAGCACAGGTGCGGGATGTAATGCCCGGCCGCGAGCGCGGCCTGGATCACCGTCTGGCCGGGCGTGAACGGAACATCCTCCCCATCGAGGAGAAAGTGTGCCGTGGGCGGGCGCGTGTCGGATGGCTGGGTCATGAGCTGCGGTCGAGATAAGCGCCCGGATCGGTGCGGCCCGTCATCTCGCGCGCACGGGCGAGCGCACCATCGAGGTCGAAGGCAGGTTCGAATT
This sequence comes from Betaproteobacteria bacterium SG8_39, assembly GCA_001303445.1. Taxonomy (GTDB): domain Bacteria; phylum Pseudomonadota; class Gammaproteobacteria; order Burkholderiales; family SG8-39; genus SG8-39. The sequence goes on from LJTQ01000074.1 coordinate 6,323, forward strand.
CGAGCGACTGCAGACGTCGCTCGTAGACCGGCTTGAAGCGCTTGAGCGTGTCGACGATCGGGTTGCATGCGGTGTGGCCGAGTCCGCAGTGGCTCGCCGCTTGCAGCAGACGGTTGAGCAGGTAGATCGTGTTGAGGTCGTACTGCGAGCCTTTGCCGCCGTGCAGCTTGTCCATCTGGTTGCGCAGCAGCGAAGTGCCGACCCGGCAGGGCGTGCAGAAGCCGCAGCTTTCGTGGGCGAAGAAGTGCGCGAAGTTGCGTGCCACCTCGAACATGTCGCGCGAGCCGTCGAACACCATGAACGCACCCGCGGTCGGCAGGTCCTCGAAGGCAATTTTCCGATCGAGCTCGCTGGCGTCGATGCAGCTGCCCGAAGGACCGCTCACCTGCACCGCGAGCGGGTCGGCCGCGCCGCAGTCGGCGAGCACCTCGCGCACACTCACGCCGAAGGGATACTCGTAGATGCCCGGCCGTGCGCAGTCGCCCGCGACCGAGAGGAGCTTGGTGCCGGCGGACTTCGGCGTGCCGATTGCGGCATACGCGTCGCCCCCCTTCAGCGCCACCAGCGCCGCGGCGCAGAAGGTCTCGACGTTGTTCACCGTGGTCGGCCGGCCGAGGTAGCCATGGGTGACCGGATAGGGCGGGCGGTTGCGCGGGATGCCGCGCTTGCCTTCGAGCGATTCGATGAGCGCCGATTCCTCGCCGCAGACGTAGGCGCCGGCGCCGAGGTGGATCTCGATGTCGAAGTCGAAGCCGGCGCGACCGAGGATCGACCTGCCGAGCAGCGTGTCGCGCCGCCGCCGCGCGAGCGCTTCGTTGAGTGGCGTCAGCAGGTGACGGTATTCGCCGCGCAGGTAGAGAAAGCCCTGCTGCGCACCGACGACCCGCGCGCACACGGTCATGCCCTCGAACACGAGGTCGGCCTGGCGCGCCAGCAGCACCCGGTCCTTGAAGGTGCCCGGCTCGCCTTCGTCGGCGTTGCACACCACCACGCGCCCGTCGCCCGGCGCAGCGGCGCAGGCCGCCCACTTGAGGCCCGTCGAGAATCCCGCGCCGCCGCGACCGCGCAGCTTCGAGCGCTTGATTTCCTCGAGGGTCGCGGTCGAATCGCCGCGCGCCAGCGTCGCGCGCAGGGCATCGCCCGGGGCGAGCGTCGAGCCGAGCAGCAGGTCGCTGCGGCGGATGTTGTCGGCGACCGCGAACAGCGCCGGCGGCCATTCCGCCACGGGGCGCTGCGTGCGGATCAGCTCGGCGACCTCCTCGACGCGTGCCTGCGTCATGTTGGGAATCGCCCAGCCGTTCACCAGGATCGCCGGTCCCTGGTCGCACATTCCGGTGCAGGAGGTCATGTCGATCGACACCAGGCCGTCTTCCGAGGTGCGCCCGCGCTCGACCCAGAGCTGCTCGCACATCGCCGTCATGAGCGCTTCGTTGCCGAGCATGCGGTCGGTGATGTTGTTCGAGAACAGCACCCGGTAACGCCCTGCCGGCTCGAGATGCAGGAAGCTGTAGAAACCCGCGACGCCCTCGATGCGCGCGCGCGGCAGGCCGAGCTGCTGCGCAACGCGCGTGATCACCGCGGGTGCGAGCCAGCCCCCCTCGGCGTCCTGCACGTCGATCAGGACCTGCAGCGCCCGGTTCGGGTCGGCGCCGTGGCGCGCGACGATCGCATCGAGCGAGGTCTTCTGCGCGTTGCTCAGTTCCATTTCAACAGATCCTCGGCAAGGGTTCCCCGGTGAGCCAGTCGACGACGCGCTGCCCGCCGAAGGCGGTGCGCATCTGCACAAAGCGGCGCGCATCCTCAACGACCTCGCCGATCTGCGCGGCCGAGCCGCCGAGCGGATGGGCACGCATGGCGGCGAGCAGACGCTCGGCGTCGCCCGCCGCGCAGATCGCAACCAGCTTGCCCTCGTTCGCGACGTACAGCGGATCGAGCCCGAGCAGCTCGCAGGCCGCCGACACTTCCGGCGCCACCGGGATCGCTGCCTCGTCGAGGCGCATGCCGACCCCCGACTGCCGCGCGAGCTCGTTCAGCGTCGTCGCCAGTCCGCCGCGCGTCGGATCGCGCAGGCAATGCAGGCCCGGCACGGCCTCCACCATCGCGGCGACGAGACCGTGCAGCGCCGCCGTATCGGAGCGAATGGTGGTCTCGAAGCCGAGGTTCTCGCGGTGCGAAAGAATGGCGACGCCGTGGTCGCCGATGGTTCCGGAGACCAGGATGCGGTCACCCGGGCGCGCGCGGTCGCCCGAAATCTCGACGCCGTCCGCCACCACGCCAACGCCGGTGGTGGTGATGAACACACCGTCGCCCTTGCCCTTTTGCACCACCTTGGTGTCGCCGCAGACCACGGGCACGCGCGCCGCACGCGCCGCTTCGGCCATCGACTCGACGATGCGCCGCAGCTCGCCGAGCGGGAAGCCCTCCTCCAGCACGAAGCCCGCCGCGAGATAGAGCGGCGCGGCGCCGGCCATGGCGACGTCGTTGATCGTGCCGTGCACGGCGAGGCAGCCGATGTCGCCGCCCGGGAAAAACAGCGGCGAGACGACGTGGCTGTCGGTCGACATCACCATGCGCCGCCCCGGCACCGTGAATTGCGCCTGGTCGTTCAACCGGCTCAACCATGCGTTGTCGAACGCAGGCAGGAACAGCTCGTCGACGAGCTGCGCCATGGCGCGTCCGCCGCTGCCGTGCGTCATGTCGACGCAGCCGGCGCGAAAGTCGAGCGGCCGGATGTAATCAGCCTTCATTCAGGCCGCCTCCTGCGTCGGCGCCGTGTCGCGATAGCGCCCGTAGCTGTAGTGCGCCGCGCAGGCGCCTTCCGACGACACCATGCACGCGCCGATCGGGTTGTCGGGCGTGCACACCGTACCGAATACCTTGCAGTCCTGCGGGCGCTTGTGCCCGCGCAGAATGGCGCCGCACTCGCAGGCCTTGTGGTCCGGCACCGGCGCGGCCGCCACCTCGGCCGGGAAGCGACGCTCGGCATCGAACGCCGCATAGCGCTCGCGCAGCCTGAAACCGCTCCTCGGAATCTCGCCCAGCCCGCGCCAGGCGAAGCGCTCGCGCGTCTCGAACACATCGTCCATCAGGTCGATCGCCTTGCGGTTGCCATCCGGCGTCACCGCGCGCGTGAACTCGTTCTCGACCTCGGCGCGCCCGTCGTTGACCTGGTGAACCAGCATGCGGATCGCCTGCATGACGTCGAGCGGTTCGAAGCCGGCGATCACCACCGGCTTGCCGTACTCGCGCGCGAAGCGCTCGTAGGGGCGCGAGCCGATCACGGTCGATACGTGCGCCGGCCCGACGAAGCCGTCGAGCGGCACACCGCCGGGCGCGTCCAGGATCGCCGCCATCGCCGCGGGCGTGAGGACGTGATTGCAGAACACGGAGAAATTCTTCAGCCCCTCGGCCCGGGCGCAGCGCACGGCGACCGCGGTCGGCGGCGTCGTCGTCTCGAAGCCGATGGCGAAGAACACCACCTCGCGCCCGGGCTGCGCACGCGCCAGCGCGAGCGCCTCCGCAACCGAGTAGGCCATGCGCACGTCCGCGCCCTGCGCCTTGGCGCGCAGCAGCGACTGCCCGCCCGAGGCCGGCACGCGCAGCGTGTCGGCATACGTCACCAGCGTCGTGCCGGGCCGGCGGGCCAGCGCGATCGCGGCGTCGATGCGCGCGATCGGCAGCACGCAGACCGGGCAGCCCGGACCGTGGATCATGCGTACGTTCGGCGGCAGCAGGTCCTGCACGCCGTAGCGCGCGATGGCGTGCGTATGCCCGCCGCAGAACTCCATCAGGCGGTACTCGCGTGCCGGCTGCGCCGCCTGCGCAATCGCGCGCGCGATGTTGCGCGCGAGACCGGCATCGCGGAATTCGTCTATATATCTCATGCGTCCGCCTCGCGCACCGCGTGCGCCTCGTCGAGCGCGGCGAACAGCGCCAGCGTGCGCGCCGCCTCGTCGCGGTCGAGCGTCTGCAGCGCGAAGCCGACGTGCACGATGACGTAATCGCCGACCGCCACGCCGTCGACCAGCGCGAGCGAGATCTCCTTGCGTACGCCGCCGAGATCGACGAGCGCCGCGTCCCCCGGGCGGAGCGCGATCACCTGCGCAGGAACGGCGAGGCACATCGTCGGCCCGCCTAGTCCAGCGCCTGCGCGGCGACCCAGGCCTGGCCGAGCGCGAGGCCGCTGTCGCTCGGCGGCAGCCGTGTCGCCTCGAAGACCTGCAGGCCCTCCGCCTCGAGCCGGGCGCGCAGCGCCGCGCCGAGCACGCGGTTGTGAAAGCAGCCGCCGCCGAACGCCACGCGCGCCAGGCCTGTGGCAGCGACGCGCGCGCGCACCCAGTCGGCGAGCGCCGCTGCGAGGGTGGCGTGGAACGCCGCCGCCGCGCGTCCGACTGCGTTCTCGTTGGACCGGTCGACCTGCGCCATGCAACCGAGCAGCGGCAGCAGGTCGAGACGCCCCGCGGCGTCGATCGCGTAGGCATCGGGAAGCGGTTCCGCGGGGCCGTGCTGCGCCGCCAGGCGTTCGAGCCGCATCGGCGCCTCGCCTTCAAAGGCCTGCATCGTGCTGACCCCGAGCAGCCCGGCCGCCGCGTCGAATACCCGTCCCGCGCTGCTCGTCGTCGGGCAGTTGACGGCGCCGTCCAGCATGCGCACGAGCGTGGTGCCGTGTACGCCGGGATAGCGGCGCGCGACCTCGTCGCACCGGCCGAGCGCATGCAGCGCCGCAATCGCCATGCGCCAGGGCTCGCGCGCCGCGCGATCACCGCCCGGCAACGCCAGCGGGCGCAGATGACCGAGGCGCGCGCAGCGCCCGCCCTCGACCCGCAGCAGCTCGCCGCCCCAGGCGCCGCCGTCGACTCCGAGGCCGACGCCGTCGAGCGCCAGACCGAGCAGCGGACCGTCGAGCCGATGCTCCGCCGCAACCGCCGCGATGTGGGCGTGGTGATGCTGCACACCGATCGCCGGCAGGCCGCGCCGCGCGGCGAATTCGAGGGCGAAACGCGTGTTGTGGAAATCCGGGTGCAGGTCGTGCGCCACGGCCCGCGGTGCGACGCGCAGCGTCTCGAGCAGCTCGCCGACCGCGGATTCGAAGGCACGGCAGGCCGCCACAGCG
>LJTQ01000075.1 GCA_001303445.1 Betaproteobacteria bacterium SG8_39
TCCATCGGATAGACTTCGCATCTTTTCCAGCGGATGAACGAAAACGTGCTGAGACGCATCATCGCCCTCGCCTGCCCCCTAGCACTGCTCACCTCGCTTGCTGCGCACGCCGCCGATCCGGCGGGCAACGAGTACGACTGCCTCATCGAAGCGCGCCAGCAGGTCGACGTGCGATCTTCGGTCGAAGGCGTGATCGAATCCGTCCCCGTGACCCGCGGCCAGGTCGTCAAGAAGGGCACCCTGCTCGCCAAGCTGTCGTCGGGACCGGAGCGCGCCTCGCTCAGCCTGGCGCGCTCGCGCGCGACCATGGTCGGCGAGGTGAAGGCCGCCGAAGCGCGCGTCGAGCTGACGCGCAAGAAATGGGAGCGCGCCAAGGAACTGCAGAAGGGCAATTTCGTCTCGGCCAACTCGCGCGACGAAGCCGAGGCCGAGTACCACCTCGCCAAGGAGCAGCTGCGCGCGGTGCTCGAGAGCCGCAAGGTCGCCGAGCTCGACGCCAAGCGTGCGGAGGAGGTGCTCGCGCAGCGCTCGATCTACAGCCCGATCGACGGCGTAGTCGTCGCCGTGCTGCTGCAGCCCGGTGAGCTGATGAGCTCGAACCAGAAAGACCCGATCATGAAGCTGATGGAGGTCGACCCGCTCAACGTCGAGCTCGTCCTGCCGGTCAGCCAGTACGGCAGGATCAAGGTCGGCCAGAAGGCCGAGGTGCTGCCCGAGGAACCGGTGGGCGGCCGCTACGAAGCCATGGTGGAAGTCGTCGATCCGACGGTCGATGCGGCGAGCGGCACCTTCGGCGTGCGCCTCAAGCTGCCCAACCCCGGGACCCGCCTTCCCGCCGGCGTGAAGTGCCGCGCGCGCTTCTGAGGCGTCGCGCGGCTACTCCGGCCGCCCGGTGAAAGCGAGCATGTCGCTCAGCTGATCGTCGACGCGGAGCAGGTCCCGGCGGATGCCGGCGTGATGCTGCTCCGCGCTGCGCTGCGCGAACGACACCAGGCCGCGTCCCAGCCAGCCGGGCACCGCGCCGTCCTTTTGCTGCATGCGCTTGCCCAAGCGCGCGGCATGCGCGCCAAGAATGCCCTGCACGATCTCGTCCTCGAGCGAGACGATGGCCTGAAAGCTGCCCGCGTCACCCTGGCGGCCGCCGCGCCCGAACAGCTGGCGGTCGATGCGCCGTGCGTCGTGGCGCTCGGTGGCGAGCACGTGCAGGCCACCGATCTCGGCGACGTCGGGTGCAAGGCGGATGTCGGTGCCGCGACCGGCCATGTTGGTCGCGACCGTAATGCAGCCGCGCTGGCCCGCGCTGGCGACGATCTCGGCTTCCTCCTGGTCCTGGCGGGCGTTCAGCACCTGGTGGCGCAGGCCGGCAGCGGTCAGCAAGGCGCTGAGGTGCTCGGAGGCGGCCACCGAGCGCGTGCCGACCAGCACCGGACGGCCTTCGGCGTGCAGCCTGCGGATTGATTCGACGGTCGCCGTCCACTTCGTCTCCGCGGTCGCGTACACCGCGTCCGGGATGCGCCGCCGGCGCACCGGGCGGTTGGTGGGAATCGTGACCACCGGCAGCCGGTAGACCGCCCACAGTTCGCGCGCCACCTCGCGTGCGGTTCCGGTCATCCCGGCAATGCGCAGGTAGCGGCGAAAGAAGCGCTGATAGCTGATGCGCGCCAGCGTTTCCTGCTGCCCCGTGATCTCGCAGCCCTCCTTGGCCTCGATCATCTGGTGCAGGCCGCGCTCCCAGGAGCGGTCGGCCATCACCCGGCCGGTGTACTCGTCGACGATCTGCACCTTGCCGGCGCGCACGATGTAGTGCTTGTCACGCTGGAACAGGTACAGCGCGGTGAGCGCGCGGCGGATCAGCTCCTCGCGCCGCCGCGGGCCGATCCACACGCCGCCGTAGGGCTCGGCGAGCTCGGCCGCATGTCGCTTGCCGCGGCCGGTCAGGTCGATTTCGCGCTCGCGCGGGCGAATCGCGAAATCCAGCCCGGAGCTGAGCTGGCGCGCCAGGGTCACGGCTTCGGCGTAGGCCTGCGCGGCCTGGGTCGCATCGGCGACGTTCGAGATGATCAGCGGCGTGCGCGCCTCGTCGATCAGCACGCTGTCCGCCTCGTCGACGATGACGAAGCACAGCCCGCGCAGCAGCAGACGGCGGGTGCGCGGATACGCGCTATAGACCCCTTCGATCTGCAGGTGCAGCGGCCGCGACTCCTGGCCGAGCATCAGGCGGTCCTTCAGGTAGTCGAACACCAGCTGCTTGTTGGTGCAGTAGGTGATGTCGCAGGCGTAGGCCGCGCGCCGCTCATCGGGCGTCATGCCTTCGGTGATGGTGCCGACGCTGAGGCCGAAGAAGCTGTAGAGCGGCTTCATCCAGGCCGCGTCGCGCATGACGAGAAAATCGTTGACCGTGACGATGTGCACCGGGATGCCGGCGAGCGCCGCGGCGCAGGCCGGCAGCGTCGCGGTCAGCGTCTTGCCCTCGCCGGTCTCCATCTCGGCGATCTTGCCCTCGAGCATGACGCGCCCGCCGAGCAGCTGCACGTCGAACGGGCGCATCTTGAGGCGCCGGTCCGCGGCCTCGCGCACGTAGGCGAAGGCACGCGCCACCAGCTCTTCGTGCAGGCCCTCGCTGTACAGGCGCCGCCTGAGCTCGGGCACGCGCTCGCGGATCTCCGGGTTGGTCAGGCCCTCGAGCGCGCGCGCTTCGTCGTTCACGCGAGCGAGGAACGCGGCATGGCCCGGGCTGCGGCCCGAGGCCCGCTGGCGCACGAAGCCGACGATGCCGGCCGCCGTGCGGTCGAGCCAGCCCTCGCGCAGGTCCTCGCGCTGCGGGTAGCGGCCGAGGGCGATCCCGGGCCGCAGCGCAGCGGTGCTAGACATCGAAGCGCCTGAGCAGCAGCCGCCGCAGCGAGCGGTAGAGCTGCACGCCCACCGGCTCGAAGCCGTGGTCGAAGCGCACGAACACGCGCGCACCGAGATACGGCGAGCGCACGTCGGGTGGCAGCGCGAGCTCGACCTGGAACACGCGCTCGAGCGCGGTCACGCCCTCGCTGTCGCGCGGATCGACGGCGAAGCGCCCGCCCCCTGCGCTGCCGAGCGCCGGCGTCGGCAGCTGGCGCGAGGCCCCCGGCACTTCGCGGCGCAGCGCCGCCGGCACCGGCTCGGCGCCCCAGCCGGAGAGCATCACCTCGACATCGCGGGTGCGCTCGCGCACCAGGGCGATGTCATCCTGGCTGACCGCGACGCGCACCGTGAGCGCCTGCGGCTCGACCACGTAGGCGACGAGCTGACCCTTCTTGACGAAGCGGCCCGGCAGGTCCGCCGCGTTCGGCACGACGAAACGTCCGCTCGCCGTGCTGCGGTAGACGAGGTCCGCCTCGCGCTCGCGCGAGCGCTTCAGGTTGGCGTCGACCGCCTGCATTTCTTCGCGCACCATCGCCGCCTGCACGCGATCCGTGCCGATCAGCGCGTCGTACTGCGCCCTCAACTCCTTGAGCTGCGCCTCGAGCACCGCGACCCGGGTGTTCAGGAACGGGTCCTGCGTTTCGATCAGTGCCTGCCCGCGTTCCACGGTGCTGTCGGCGGGGACCAGCAGGCGCTCGATGAAGCCTTCGGTCCCGGCGCGGATCTGCGCCTCCTCGGGCACCCAGACCACGCCCTCGGAGCGCGTCCAGCTCGGCGCCGGCGCGGCGAACAGCAGGCCCGCCAGCGCCAGGACCACCAGCGCCGCGGCCGCCAGCGCGCGCCCGCGCTGGCGCTTCAGGCCCGGGTTGGTCACCAGGAACGACAGGCTCTTGCCGATCGGTATGACGATCTGGGTGGCGATGGCCCAGATCGCCAGCAGCACCCCGATCGCGAAGAACTTGCCGGCGATGAAGGTGATGATCACGAACATGATGAAGATGCGGTAGACGAACGAGGCGATGCCGTAGAGCACCATCCAGACGCGCTCGCCGGCCGTCGTCGCGGGCGAATCGGCGTCCTTTACGCCGCACAGGTAGCGCTGGAACAGATAGCCCAGGTACTTGTTGGCGCGCGTGCCGAGGTTGGGGATCTCGAGCCCATCGGCCAGCACGTAGTAGCCGTCAAAGCGCAGCAGCGGGTTGCCGTTGAACAGCAGCGTCGAGACCCCGCTGATCAGCATCACGTTGTAGGCCACCGCACGCACCGCGCCGGACTCGACGTTGAGCCAGACGAACAGCGCCAGCGAGCCGAGAAACAGCTCGACCATGATGCCGATCGCACCCACCACCATGCGGCGGTGTTTTTCGCGGAAGCCCCAGGCGGAGGACGCGTCGACGTAGGGCACCGGCGTCAGCACCAGCAGCATGATCCCGATCTCGTGCACCTCGCCGCCCCATCGCTTGGTCGCGTATGCGTGCCCGAGCTCGTGCAGCGCCTTGACCACCGGATACACCAGCCACAGCAGCAGCAGGTTCTGCGGCGCGAGGATGCGGTCCTCGATGTCCTTGGTCAGGTCGGTCCAGTGCGTCGCCGCCAGCACGGCGCCCACGCCCACCACCGCGAGCCACAGCAGCACGCCGAACCAGCCGAGCAGCGGCCGCACCGCGGGCAGGGTGCGCTCGAGAAAGCGGTCCGGGTCGAAGATCGGAAAGCGCAGCGCGAGCGGCGTCCACAGGCGGCGACGCCATTCCATGCGTTCGTGGCGCTGGTGGCGCCTGAAGACCTCCATGCTGTCGGGCGGCACGTCGCAGAGCAGCGCGTCCGCCGCGTGCAGCTGGCCGAGCAGGCGGATCACCTCTTCCTGGTTGGGCGCCTCGTCGCCAAGCTGCGCGCTCGTCGCGTCCCACAGCTCCTGCACCGTGCGTTCACCGTCCATCAGGCCGATGAAATGGTGCGCGGCGGGCGAAAACCGGTGCGCGCGCCCGGCGGCGTGATCGTGCAGCACGAACCACACCTTGCCGCGATAGGCATGGCGGTGGATCAGCGCATGCGCCCGGATGCGCGGCTTGAGCGCCGCGACCCGGTACCAGGACGGGCTGAACAGCGCGTCGCTCACGCCTGCCCCGCGCTCACGGCCACCACGACCAGACCCACATGCGCAGCCAGTGGGTGATCTTGTGGGTCCAGATCCACACCAGCTTGCGCCGCTCGATCTGGATCTTGCCGACGCCCTCCATGCCCGGGCGCAGCTTCTCGATGCCGCCCTGCGCCACGGCCTCGACGCGGAAGTAGTTGCGCCCCTCCTCGACCGCGGACACCGGAGTGATCTTCTCGATCACCAGCGGCACCGGTTCGTTCGGCATGCTGGAAAGCGCAAGGTTGCCGCTCTGCCCCACGGCCACCGCGGTGATATCGCGCTCGTCGACCTTCATGATGACGCGGTAGGCGTCGAGCGGTGCGAGCTCGAACAGCACGTTGCCCCGCTCGACCGGCGCACCGAGCGACTGGCTGAGGTCGCCCTTCACCACCACCGCGTCGAACGGCGCGACGATCCGCGTGCGCGCGAGCTGTTCTTCGATGAGCGAGAGTTGCGCCTCGGCCTGGTCGAGCTGCGCTTCGAGCACCCGCACGCGTGCGCGCTCGTGCTCGGCGAGCGCCTGGCGGTACTCGCTGGTGCGCTGCGCCTTCTGGCTGACCCACTTGAGTCGCTCGAGACGCAGGTCGCGGTCGTCGATCGTCGCCAGCACCGCACCTTTGCGCACCACGTCCCCGGCGCGCACGTTGGCCTGCGCGATGTAGCCCGGCAGCGCGGCGGTGACGGCGCGCTGCACCGTGCCTTCGAGCGTCGCGTCGGCCGTCACCTGGTAGTCGCCCTCGGCGATGGCGAGGAACAGCGCCGCCGCCACCGCGATCGCCACCCACAGCTTCAGCGCCACGTGCCGCGGACCCACCAGGTGGCGCCAGTGCGTCGCCAGGCTGTCGGCCGCCTTCTGTATCAGCCAGCGGTCCTCTTTGCGCTTGACGTCGAGCACCGGTCCGACGAGCAGCGCGGCCTGTTCGCACAGCTCCACCGTGCGGGCATCGAACGCCTCGCCCACCGGGCGCTCGAGCAGCAGCGCGCCGAGCACCTGTTCGCCGACCGTCAGCGGGATGGTGCACACCGCCCCCGAGCCGTGCTGCCGCACCAGCTCGGCATGCGCGCGCGTCACCTGGAACGGTCCATCCTTGGGCGCGGGGTAGATGACGGTGGCGAGCTGGTCCGCGGCCTCGTCCATGGCGTTGCCCAGGGCGCGGATCAGATTGGTTTTCTTGCCGAAGGCGGCGCTGTGCGACAGCGCCCGCACGCGGATGTGGCGGCCTTTCATGAAGCCGACGCTGACCCGCTCGCAGCCCAGCGTGGTCGCCAGCTCGGTGACCACCGCCGTGGCGGCGGCCTGGAAGCGCTCGTGATAAAGCGAGGTCGCGATCAGCTCGAGCACCGTGACCAGGCGTGCCTTGCTGGTGAAGGTCCGCCGCCGGGCGAGCGCCTCGAGCCAGCCGATCCCCCAGCCCAGGCGCTGCACCAGCTCGCGCAGCGCGGCCTCGCTGCGCGCCTCCACCTCGAGCGCCGCGGCGCCGTAGACCTGGTCGTCGACCAGGATCGGATGCGCGATGAATAACGGCTCCTGGCGGCGGGCGCCACGCTGCCGGCCATGCACGGCGACCTGACGCTTGGCCAGCGCCACCTCCACCACCGCGGCCAGCTTCGGGCTGCCCTCGACGCCCTCCGGCCAGAACGCGGCCGGGGTAAACGTGCCGGTCGCCTCGGAACCGCGCAGTACCACCGCCCCCCGGATCACGCCGTCGAACGCGCGGCACTGGATGTCGAGCCAGTGCGCGGTGAACGCAGCGAGATCGGGGGCGTGAACCAGCCGTGCCCAGAGCTCGGACTCGATCGATTCCGCTTCGCCTTCGGCATCACTGCGCCGTGCGTTGCTGATCAATGTGATGCCGTCGTTGTCTGCCACCGTGGAGTGCGCGCGCGCGCAACGATCTATGGGGTGGCTATCCTATCCCGTTGTTGCGCAAACGGTCACGCGTCGCCGCGGGCCGACCCGGACGCAGGTCCTACGGGCGCAGGTGCAGATTAAGCGCGACCGCGCGCGCGGCCGTTGCCGTTGCCCGGTGGCGCGGCGACCGGTTCGGCGTTCGCCGTTTCGCTTGACGACGTAGTCGGATTGTCATACGACGCGCTTGCGTCGGCCGCGGACGCATCCGTGACCGCGCCGCTCGAGCCGTCGGTCGAGTCGCTTGTCGCGTCGTTGTTCGAGGCCGATTCGACTGGCGTCGGGTCGACCGACTCCGCGGTGAAGGTTTGCGCAGCATCGTCCGCCGCCGGCACTGCGGGGGTCGCGGTGGCCTGCGCCGCGTCGGGGCTGATCGCAGACGCGGATGCATCACCGGTCAACTCGACAGTGCCGCCCGCTCCGGTGTCCGGGGATTGTTGCAACAGGGAATCGTCCGCCTGCATCGACTCGGTGGTCGCCGGCGGCTGCAATGGCACCGGTTCGCCACCCGCCTCTACCGTCACCGTCGAACCGTCCGCCGCCTCCTCTGCCTCGGCGACCGGCAGCCGTCGCGTGCCGGCATCGAGGGTGTCGTCCATCAGCGCACCGGCGAGCGCGGCGTCGTGTTGGAGCCCGAGCACGTGACCGATCTCATGCATTACCACGGTGAGCAGATCCATGCGGCCGTCGGCTTCGCCACCAGCGATCGCGACCCGCGCGCCCTCGGCGTCGAGCGTGAACTCGCTGTCGTCCGCCAACGACGGGTCGATGAACCAGCCGTAGCCGGCCGCATCGATGTCGATGGTGATCGTCGTACCGACGGTGCCGCCGAGAATCAGCCCTTCGAGATCGTCGATCGCGAAGGTCAGCGTCGCGAGCAGCGCCAGGCCGGCTTCGTCGACCTGGCCCGAGGCCATCCAGCGCTCGATCGCCGCCTCGACGACCGGTGCCAGCGCCTCCGCGCCGAGCGCCTGCGCGCCCGTCGCCATCGCCGGCGGCGCCGAGGCCATCAGGTTTTGGCCGGTCTCGTAGTCGAAGGTCAGCGCCCAGTTGACCAGCGTGCCCGTCTGCTTCCTGCTGTCATCGGTGATCTCGAGCGTCCAGGTGCCGTTCATCGCCTGGCCGTCGAACCCGGCGAGCAGCCCCTCGGGGCGGTAGGTCCCGCTGTAGGGGTTCATGCCCGAGGAAATCGCGCTCGCCGCTTCGTCATCGAGCGTGGTGCCAATGAAGTCCGCGCCGACGCCGATGTCGGTGAACAGCTCGATGCGCGTGCCGGTCGGGCTGATGAGGAACACGTCGAGGTCAGCGGTGCGACCGTGGCTGATGGTGATCATCACGTTGAGATCCGTGATCGTTGCCCCCGCTGCCCCGGAGACGATGATCTGCGAGGTCACTGTCGCTTGGTCCGGCAGGGCCAGGTTCGGCGCCGCGCTGAAGGTATCGGTACCTGAGGTGCTGCCCGCGATGACCGTGATGTGCACGACCGCGCTGCCGTAGCCGCCGTTGCCGTCGGTGATGGTGTAGATGAAGCTGTCCTCGCCGACGAAGCCGGCCTGCGGCGTGTAGGTGTAGGTCGCGTTGCCATTGTCGAGCAGCGTGCCGTGGCCCGGCTGGGTGAAGGAATCGATGCTCAGCGGATCGTCCTCGGCATCCATGTCGTTGGCGAGCAGGAACGCCGCCTCGATCACCAGCGGGACGTCCACCGTCGTGCCGGCCGCATTGTCGGTCGCCTCGGGCGCGGCATTGGTCGGCGAGCCGAGGTACGTCGGGTCGTTGGTCACCACTGTGATGTCGTCGAAGGATCCCATGCCGCCCCGGACGTAGACCCCGTATTCGCCGTCGACCACCAGGCCGTTGAACACGTGGCCGAGCACCGTCTGCCCGTCGAGCACGACGCTCACCGTGGTGCCCTTGAGCGTGACCTCGAGCTCGTAGTCGGTTCCGGCATCGAGCAGCCAGTCGCGCGAGGCGTCGATCGTCCAGCCGCCGCGTGTCGTGTAGTGGCCGATGAGGATCGCGTCCGCGTCCGCCGAGAGCGTGACGAACTTGAAGTCGTCCGCGCTGTACTGGTCGAAGAACAGCCCGGCACTGGTCGTCGTATTGAACGCGGTCTGCAGGCGCAGCAGGTAGTTCGCCCCCACCGAGATGTCCATGCCACTCGCCGCATAGGGGTCGCCGGTCGCGAGCGCGCCATCGTAGCGCCCGCCCGCGACCTGCCAATCGCCCACCGCGCCGAGCGTGAAGCGGTCCGCCACGCCGTCGTCGAAGGTCTCGGTCTCGAGCAGCGTGATCTTCGGCGGCAGGATCTGCACCTTCAGGTTGTCGACTCGGGCGATGGCGTTCTCCGCACCGAGGCCGACCATGCCCTCGTTGAGGCCGTGGCTGATGCCGTACTGGTCGATGCGCGGCGCGTAGGCGTAGCTGAACAGCTCGACGTTATCGATCGCCAGCGTCGCCGTCAGGCCGTTGATCGCGAGCAGCACGTTGTAGTCGCGGTTCGGCTTGAGCTGCGCCGGCGTCTGCACGTCGACGATCCAGCCTTCAGCGGTGCGGTGGCCCATCTGGATCTTGTCGATCGAAATGTTGATGCCGGCGAACTTGAAGTCGGTCGGGCTCTGGTAGTCGAAGATCAGGTAGGTGTTCGCCTTGTAGCCCGCAATCGGCTTCTCGCCGTTGATCACCGCGAGGATCTCGAAGTAGCTCGGCAGGTAGCTGTCGACGTAGAACACGCTCGCCGCGTCGCCGCCGAGCACTGACGGCGCGATCTCGAGGCGGCCGTTGGTCACGGTCCAGGTGCCGCTGTCGGCGGCGAAGCCGTTGATCTGCCCGTTCGGATCCTTGTTGCCACCGCCCTGGTTGAAGTTGGCGCCGCGCAGCACGTCGCGCGGCCCGCCGTGGATGTTGCCGGCCTGCGGATCGTCCGGCGCGCCGGTCTGATCCTGCCAGTCGAAGTCCTTCTGCATGACGAGGCCGATCTCGCCGTCGGGCTCGCCATTGCGCGGGTCGTTCGCCGGGCGGCCCTCGTCGATGTCGCGCGTCGCGTCGGCACCATCGGCCGCCGACAGCGCGTACAGGTACTCCATCAGCTGCGGCTGCAGGCTGCGGCTGATGGTGAAGGCGCCGAACGGCGCGAACGGCACCAGGTAGCTGTTGAACTCGCCGACCCAGTCGATCAGCCGGTCGCCGCCGGTGTTGCCGATGAGGATGTCGCGGCCCGCACCGCCGTAGGCCGTGTCTTCGTAGGTCGCGGCGGTGTCCGGCGTGTCGTTGGCGCGCTCGGACCCGGTGCCGCGGTCGTTGGCCGGGCTGTCGTGGTCGTCGTCCGCGTTCAGCAGGTCGTCACCGCGGCCGCCCCACAGGTGGTCGCGACCGGTGCCGCCGACCAGCCAGTCGTTGCCCAGGTCGCCGAAGATGCGGTCGGCGCCGTCGTCGTTGACCGGGCCGTAGGCGTCGACGAAGTTGCCGTGCGAGTCGATCGTGCCGCCCTCGTGCCAGACACCCTCGGTCTGGTCGAAGTTGAGGAAGAACTCGCGGTGCGTCGGGTCGCTCGAGTCGGTCCAGGCGCCGGTGTCGTCGATCCAGATCTTGGCGCGCGGGTTGAACTCGTCGTAGGCCGCAAATTCGCCCTCGCGGTCCTCGCCCCAGCGCAGCAGGTTGCCCGGGTTGACCGGCGAGGCGTAGTACTCGGGCAGCGCCTCGGCGCCGGAGATCGCGTCGTCGCCCGCGCCGCCGTGCAGGAAGTCGTCGCCCAGGCCGCCGAAGATCACGTCGTCGGCGTGCTCGGGCACGAACAGTGGATCCTGCACTCCGTTGGCGCCCGGATCGAGGTTGAACGGCGTCAGGTTGACCGCCTTGTTGAGCGCGTAGGCCGCGTTGATGATCGCCACCTGCAGGTTGCCCGGCGTGCCGATGCGCTCGTCGGTGGTACCCACCCCGGTGATGCCGTAGAGCGGCTCGGACGGGCCGCTACCCGCGACGTTGCGGCTGGTGTAGATGCGGCCGTCGTCGCCCACCACGCCGTCGACGCCGGTGCCGCCCGAGATCCAGTCGTTGCCGTAGCCGCCGATCAGGTCGTCATCCTGGCCTTCGCCGAACAGCACGTCGTTGCCGACCATGCCGTAGATGAAGTCGTCGCCCGATTCGCCGTGGATCTCGTCGTAGCCGCCGATGTCGAGATTCGCGCTCGCGTCGTCGTAGTCGTGACCGCCCAGGGTGTAGTCGAGCAGCTCGGCGGCGCGCACCACGATCGGGGCACCACGCAATTCGATCTGGTTCGTGGTTCCGGCGTCGGTCGGGTTCTTGTCGTAGTTGAACCTGAGGAAGTTCCCCATGCCGTCGACGAGCCTCAGGATCCGGCCGTTGTCGCCCAGGATCATGTCGGCATCGCGTGAGTGGCCATTCAGGTCGTGCGTGATCAGATTGTTTCCGTCCTGTGTCGCCTGGCCCAAGTCGCCGCGAGAGA